>CANLQR010000069.1 GCA_947492135.1 Deltaproteobacteria bacterium
GCAGCCCCACCTCGACCTCACCGAGCCACTCGCCTAACCAGCCCTGGGCATCGGCGGTGGTCGCGACCACCGTCGGCACTCCGGCCCGGGCCGCAAGCGCCACGGTGGCAAGCGCTCCCTCGTCGGCGGGATCGCACCATGCGACCACGTCGAAGATCGCCGCGCGAGCGAGCACCTCGATCGACGTGGCATTGCCGGACGCCCCTCGAAGCACAGCCGGCCGCCGTAGCGCGCTGCCGAGCGCATCTCGCTCGCAACGCAGGTGTGCATGCAAGTACGCGTACTCGCGATGCAGCTCGCGGCTCCATCCGCTGGTCGTCGCTGCGAGCGCCGCGAGCCGGTCGAGCAGCGCGCGCCGCAGCTCGTGAACCTTGGCCACGACGATCTTCTCCACCACCACTCGGCCGACGTCGTCGATCACGTGGTCACGGCCGATGTCGGTCCGCAGCGCGGACGAATCGGCCCAGATGCGCAGGTGATCGAACGACGCCGCGATCTGCCCGGCTGCATGGGGCAGCAACTCGGACGGACTGCCCTCGGCCAGCACCAGCCCACGGCGCAACAGCACGGCATGCGGCGGCATGGCGAACGCCACGCGAATGCGGGTGTCGCCTTTGTCGTGCACCGCGACGAGCAGCTCGTCGGGGGCCACAGCGTCATCGCGGATCTCCTCGACGCCGGTGCCGCCGCCACGGTCCTCGAACGTCACATCGAGCGGGCAGAAGCGACACCATCGCCACAAGCTGTCACGAATCGCCAACGCGATCGCGACGCGCTCGGCGGCGTGTCCGCGGCGAAACAGCCGGACCACGGTGCCCTCGAACGGCTCATCGACCCGGCGTTTCTCGAATCGACGATCGGCAAAGAACTGGAGCTCCCAGGCCTCGGCCCCACGCCCGGTGTGAACCAACACGGTCTCGGGCTGCCACGCGAACACGCTCACGAACCCGATACCGAAGCCCCCGGCCATGGTCCGGTCCCCGGCCTTGCCCGAGGCGAACAACCGCGTCAGCTCGCCATCGATGATGGCTTCGTCCATGCCCGCGCCGGCATCGGCGACCTCGATCTCGAACACCACGGCATCGCCGACCACGTGGGTGTGCAGCACCACCTGTGCGCGGTCGCTGCCCGCATCCATCGAGTTCTGCACCAGCTCACGCAACAGATCGTAGGGCGAGGCGAACTGGGCAACGAGCCGCGCGAGGAGCTCGTCGACGCCGGCAGTCGGACTCACGGGGCGTCCGCGTCGTCGATCGCGAAGGCTGCACCAAGGTCTTCGTCGTCTTGCGCGAACTCGAGCAGCAGCTGCGGGATCATCACGGCATCGGCGGTCTTCTTGCCAGGCCGGCGCACGGTCCAGCGCTTGCGCGACTGATACTTTTTCGCCCCGGTGGGATCGCCGTGGACCAGCAGGCAGTGATCGAAGCCGCGACTCGGCGTGCAGGTCTCGAAGCGTAGGCGGGCGGTTTTGCCGTCTTGGAGGAACTTCAGCGTCGCGGCGTGCTTGCCGTCGTCCTTCCACTCGAAGACATCATGGCTGCCGCGCAGCGCCGAGCCCTGGAAAAACGCACCAAGGTACTTGCCCTCGCCGGTTCGGCTGGTGACGAACGCCGACAGCTGCTGCTTGGCCGAGGTCGGCACCGCCGAGACCCAGAGGCGCTCGGTCGGCGAGGCTTCACCCGAGCCGCTGCAGGCAGTGGCGACCAGGCTGCACGCAAGAACGGAGAGACCCACGCGAAGGGCGGCTGTGCGCGACATCGTGACGATAGCCTGACAGCGCCGCCCGACGCGTTCAAGCGCCAGGCCGCATTCGCGCGCTGACGCGCCCGCAGGTTGAGCACGGCCGGCGACTTGCAGCCCGACGGCAGGGTGATAACCATCGCCTGGTGAACGCCGCCGCCGTTTGGCTCCCCGAGTTCCACCGCCACATGATGGGCGCACATGCGCGCTCGCTCACGATGTTGTTGTCTCTCGGGCTCGCGCTCCCGGCATGCGACGACAAGAAGGAACTGCCAGCCCACAAGGGGAAGTCGCACTCCACCCAAGACGCCGCGGCGAGCGCCAGCGCCGAGCCGGCGACCGACCCAAAGCCGGTCGCCGGACTTTCGGTCGCGGCCCTGCTCGAGCGAGCGCGACCGCTGCTGCCGGTGCTGCCGAGCGTGGCCGACAATCCCGCGAATCCCATCACCGACGCGAAGGTCGAGCTTGGCCGCATGCTCTACTTCGACAAGCGGCTGTCGAAGAGCCAGCAGATCTCGTGCAACACCTGCCACGACCTCGCCGCCTATGGCATCGACGTCCGCGAGAAGGACGGCGCGCGCATGCAGACCTCCGAGGGCCACGGCGGCCACTTCGGAGGGCGCAACTCACCCACCGTCTACAACGCTGGGTTCCACCTCGCGCAGTTCTGGGACGGACGCGCCCTCGACCTCGAAGACCAGACCACCAAGGCGATCAACGACGAACCGGCGATGCTCGCGACGCTGAAATCCATCCCCGGCTATGCCGAGCCGTTCACGGCAGCATTTCCTGGAGGCGGTGACCCGATCACCCCGGCAAACGTCTCCCAGGCCATCGCCGCCTTCGAGCGCAAGCTGGTGACTCCGGCCCCGATCGACAAGTTCCTCGCCGGCGACGTCACCGCGCTCGACGAGGAGCAGCTGCGCGGCTTGACGCTCTTCCTCGACGTCGGCTGCACCACCTGCCACACCGGACCGGCGATCGGCGGCATGCAGTTCCAGAAGCTCGGCAGCGTCAAACCATGGCCCGACCTCACCGACGAGGGCCGTGCTGCGCACACCAAGAGTCCGCTCGACCGGTTCGTGTTCAAGGTGCCTTCACTGCGCAACGTCGCCAAGACCGGGCCATGGCTGCACGATGGCTCGATCAACGATCTGTCGGTGATGGTCCAGAAGATGGCCGAGCACCAATCGGCCCGGGGTAAGCTCACCGGGGTCGAGACCGCCGCGCTCGTGGCGTTTCTCGGCTCGCTGACCGGGACGCTGCCCGTTGCGCTGATTTCGGAGCCGACCCTGCCCCCAAGCGGGCCGCAGACGCCGCAGCCACAGCAGGGGTGATACCTTCCGCCGCATGCTCGTGGGGATGAGGCAGCGCTTCCGGTACAAGTTCGACAACCTGATGGCCCGTGGCGCCGGGGCCCAGATCCTGCTGCTCGCCGCTGCGACCGCAGCCCTGATCACGATCACGGCGATGGCGCTGGCCGCGTACGGTGGGATCCCCGACGAGGCCGATGTCGAGGAGTCGTTCGGAAAGCTGATGTGGGTGGCGCTGATGCACGCGCTCGACGCCGGTACGGTCGCGGGTGAGGCCGGGGCTTGGGCATTTTTGTTCATCATGCTGGTGGCGACGTTCGGCGGCATCTTCATCTTCTCTGCGCTGATCGGCGTGCTCAACAACGGGTTCACCAACATCATCGAGAGCTTGCGCCGCGGTCGGTCGCCGGTGATCGAACGCGGCCATACGGTGATCCTCGGCTGGTCCGCAAAGATCCACACGCTGCTCGCAGAGCTCGCCGTGGCGGGGGCGAACGAGCGTGACCGCTGCGTGGTCGTGCTTGCCGACCGCGACAAGGTCGAGATGGACGAGGAACTCCGCAGCTCGGGCAATCGCGGTCGTCTGCGGGTTGTGACGCGCCGCGGTAGTCCGATGGATCTGGCCGATCTCGGCCTGGCCTGTCTGGCGCGCTGCAAGGCGGTGGTGGTGCTACCGCCCGATGACTGCGACGCCGCGCACGCCGACGCCATGGTGCTCAAGACCCTGCTCGCCATCGCCAAGGTCCCCAGCGAACGGCCACTGCACGTGGTGGCCGAGCTTCAAGAAGAAGCGACCGAGCGCGTCGCGAGGATGGTCGCAGGTCCGCGCGCGGCCCTGGTGGTCTCGCCACCGCTGATCAGCCGTTTGCTGGTCCAGACCGGCCGGCAGTCGGGCCTTTCGGTCATCTACACCGAGTTGCTCGATTTGGGGGGCGCCGAGATCTACATCCAGCCGCAGCCCGAGCTGGTCGGGAAGAGCTTTCGCGAGGCGGTTTTCGCCTATGACGACTCCACGCTCATCGGGGTGCTGACGGCGGGCGACGAGGTGTTGTTGCCACCAGCACTCGATCGCGTCTTCGCAGCGGGCGATCGAGTCGTCGCGATCAGCGAAGATGACGACACCGTCGTGCTCAACGGTAGGCCGCCAGCGTTTGCACCGGAGCACATCGTCGCGGCACCGCGGGCCACACTTCGCCATTGCGAGCGCACCCTGGTCCTGGGCGCGAGCCCACGCCTGAGCCTCGTGCTGACCGAGCTCGACGCCTACGTGGCCGTTGGCAGTGAGACCATCGTGGTCGGAGAACGGCCCTGGATCGACGCGGCAGAGACCGCGCCCAAGACCAGCAACATGCAGGTCAGTCGCCAGGCCCGCGACGTGACCAGGCGCGAGCTGCTCGACGAGCTGGACATCACAGCCTTCGACCACATCTTGGTGCTCTCGGAGACCACCGGGCGCACCCAGGAACTCGCCGACGCGCGGACGATGATCACCCTGCTCCATCTGCGTGACATCCTGCGCCGCAGCGGGAAGAACGTACCGATCACCAGTGAGATCCTGGCGATCGAGAACCGCGATCTCGCGACCATCGCCCAAGCCGACGACTTCATCGTCAGCAACACCTTGGTCTCGCTGCTGATGTCGCAGGTCGCCGAGAACCGCCACCTGGTGCGAGTGTTCGACGATCTGTTCAGCGCCGGTGGCCACGAGATCTACCTCAAGCCCGCGAGCGCGTACGTTGCAACCGAGGTCGAACTTCCGTTTAGCGCGATCGTGGAGGCCGCGTTGCGACGCGGCGAGGTCGCGCTGGGCGTACGGGTCGCCGCGGACGCGCAAAACGAGTCGAAGGCCTTCGGCGTCGTGATCAATCCGGCCAAGCGCGCGCAGATGCGGCTGGCTGCCGCCGACCGGATCATCGTGCTGGCCGACGACTGATCGCAAAGGCGCGCTCATGGGCATCCTCGACCCGACGCCGCCACCATACGATCCGCTGGAGTGGATCCAAAAGCCGCTGCCCGAGCGAGGACGGATGGTCTGCGAGTCCTGGGCCCTGCAAGGCTACGGCACGCCCTCGTACGTGTATCTCGTCTACGCCCTCAAGGTCGCGGCATACGTGTTCGCGTGGTTCTTCTTCTGCTCGCGTTCGGCTGCACTGGGTGGGATTTCCGAGGTGGCGACGTGGTGGCTGCACCCGACTGCCTTTCTCAAGGCGATCTTGTGGAGCACGGGCTTCGAGCTGCTCGGCCTGGGTTGCGGCAGCGGGCCACTGACCGGCCGCTACCTGCCGCCGGTGGGCGGGTTTCTGTATTTTCTTCGGCCGGGCACGACCAAGCTGCCGCTGTTCGAGCGGGCGCCGCTGATCGGCGGATTCCGCCGCACATGGCTCGACGTGGGCCTCTACGCCGCGACGCTCGGACTGCTGTTGCGCGCGCTGCTCTCCGACACGCCGGGCACCCAAGAGATCGCCCCGATCGTCGCGGCCTTCGTCGTGCTTGGCCTGGCCGATCGCACGCTGTTTCTGGCCGCCCGCAGCGAGCACTACTGGACCACGTTGGTCTGTGTGGTCTTCGCGGGCAACTGGATCGCCGGTGCCAAGGCCGTCGCGCTCGCGCTGTGGTTCTGGGCGGGGGTCTCCAAGATCGGTCCGCACTTCCCGGCTGTCGTTGCGGTGATGACCAGCAACAGTCCGATGACCCGGTTCGCGTGGTTGCGCCGGCGAATGTACCGCCGCTTCCCTGATGACCTCCGCCCCTCCGGGATCGCCGTCACGATGGCCCACATGGGCGCCGCACTGGAGTTCGGCGTCCCGATCCTCTTGTTGTTGTCGACCGGCGGCACCTCGCTTGTGGTCGGCATGATCCTGATGCTGATGCTGCACGGCTTCATCACCAGCACCGTGCCCATGGGCGTGCCGATCGAGTGGAACGTGATGGTGGTCTACGGCGCCTTCGCACTCTTCTGGGCTCACCCCGAGGTGACCGTGCTCGATCTCGGCAGCCTCCCGCTGGCGGGATTCTTGGTGGTCATGCTGATCGCACTGCCCTTGGCCGGGAATCTCTGGCCCCACGCGGTCTCGTTCTTGCTCTCGATGCGCTACTACGCCGGCAACTGGGCGTACGGCATCTGGCTGTTCCGGGGCGACAGCGTACGCAAGCTCGATCGGCTGACCAAGACCTCGCCGTGGATCTACGACCAGCTCGAGCGCGTCTATGATCACCGTACCTCGGTGGGGCTGGTCGGCAAGGTGCTGGGCTTTCGGCTGATGCACCTGCACGGCCGCGCCCTCCCCCTGCTGCTCCCCAAAGCCGTCGATCGCTACGAGGACTACGAGCACGTCGATGGTGAAATCGCCGCGGGCTTGGTGCTCGGCTGGAACTTCGGGGACGGCCACCTGCACCGCGAGAGCCTGCTCAAAGCCGTTCAAGCCCAGTGCAACTTTGCGCCCGGCGAACTGCGCTGCGTCTTCATCGAGGCCCAGCCACTGGGCGGCCGCACCCAGCGCTGGCGCATCGTCGACGCGGCGACCGGCCAGATCGACGCGGGCGAGCTCGCGGTCGCAGAGTTGCTGCGGATGCAGCCGTGGGGCCCGAGCGACCCGGCGCCATGATGGCGCGCAGGCTGCGACCGGCACGCGATGACGGCCGCCCGCGCCGCCCGCGACGGGGTGCCTCGGCGTCCGGCGAGCCGGGCGAATGTCGTGCTACGTTGTGCGCCATGAAAACCGGCGTCCTGTTGCTCCTCGCTGCTCTTGTCCTCGTTCCTGCCTGCGATGACGGCGCCGACGACGAGGGCGGCGGCGGCAGCCGTGTGGAGAAGATCCTCGCCCTGCCCGCGGACGCCACTGCGGGCCAGACCGTGTTCACCGGGACCTGTGGCCTGAGTTCTTGCCACGGTGCCAACGGCGACACGCCCGGCACACCGACGACCCCCACGCTGACCGCAGAGATCATGGAACTGAGCGACAACGCCGTGGTCGGCGTGATCATCAACGGGAAAGATACGATGCCAGCCCAAGCCGGGCTGTCGGACCAGCAGGTCGCCGATGTGCTCGCGTACGTGAACGAGACCTTTAGCTGAGCCGGCGCTGCCCGGCCCATTGCCGCCGGTGAGATCGGATCAACCCGGCGGATTGATCACGAGGTTGAGCCCCGCCCCGGTCATGTCCGAATACGTGTACGGGCCCACGAGCCCGGTCGCCATCAACACGATCGAGTAGTCCACAGGGTTCACCTTGTACGCGGTGCCGTTCTGATCGACGACCCACACGAAGCCCTCGAAATCGATGCTGACGCCCACCGGGGTCGCACAACCCGGCAACGGGATACTGTCGTTGATCAGCGTATCGCTCTGGCCGTCGAACACCGCGAGCCGGCACGGGCTGTTGCCGCCGACCCAGACCTTGCCGTCGCGGTCGATGTTCATGCCGCGGTAGTAGCCACCTGTTCCACCCGCATCGATGAACGTCATCGTCGCGACATCGAAGCGGTACACCTTGTCCGCGCCTGCACCCCCGGCATAGCTGACCACCCACGGATCTCCGTTGGCATCGACGCCCATGCCATAGGGCGTGTTGGGGATGGTCCACTCCTGGCGCTGCAGCGTGACGGCGTCGATCGTCGCGAGGCGATTGGTGCCGCGATTGACGTACCAAAGATCGCCCTCGGCGTTCACAGCACCGCCATAGATTCGACCGCCACCCGCCGGGTGACTGACGTGGTCGAGCACCGCACCGGTGCCGCCGTCGAGCCGATACACGTCCTCCGGGTTTCCGCCGAACGAGACCCACACCCGCGGGTCGGGCACCGTGTTCTGGCAGGTCTGCGGATCGATCTCGCCGCCCTCCCAGGCGATGCCACGAGGTCCGTGATCGTTGATCGGCATCGGCGTGCTCCACAACACGCACTCATCCTCGAGATACGGCAGCACGGTGTCGGCCCCGCTCGAGGTCTGGATGCCCGGCATCCCGTTGTGCTCGACGCAGCGCTCAGTGACCGCCGCGATCTTCGTGGCAGCGCCCGAACCGTTGCGGTTCGCGACCAAGACATCCCCGAACTGGTTGACGGAGGTCCGTGACGGCGAGTCGGAGCCCGCTGCCGAGGTGCGGTAGCGGCCCTCCTCCAACCCCGTCACGGTGTTGATCTTCGAGACCGTGCCCTGGTCGGTGTTGGCGATCCAGATGAAGCTGAACGAAGGTGCCCCCCCGCCGTCGCCGCCACAGCCTCCTTCGCCGTCGCTGTCCGCGGAATCGCCCAGATCGAACTTGGGTCCGTCACCGCTGTCGTCCATGGGCGCGGCGCTCGCCTGGCCGCCGGATTCGTCCGACTCGGCGTCGTCCTGCTGATCGTCATCCAGCGAGTCGCCGCCGCTGCTTTCGAGGCCAGAACCCGTGATCGAGATGCCCACGCTGGCCGACGCGTCATCGCCCCGACCGCCACCCGATGGATCACCGCATCCCGATGCGAACACCGAGACCAGCACGACGGAGAAACAACCGGGGGGACGCACGTGGGTTTGAAACCACCCGCAGGGCTTTTTCCGGGGTTCGAACACGAACCATCGTTTTGGGCTTTCTGCGCAGTCCGCCCCTTGGCGGCTCCTCTCGTTTCGCCTGGCTCACAGAACGTACGCCAGCAAACGTCCGTGCCCCCGGGGACCGCGTCCGCTGGTTCGCGTGCTACCGTGATCGGCGTGCGTACCCGTTCATTAGCCCTGCTGTTGTTGGTGCCAACGCTCGCGTGTCAGGAATCCGATCCGATCTTGGATGACGGCACCGAGGCCGCCCGCAAGGTCTTGGGCCCCGACGGCGGGACGATCACCTCGCTCGACGCCACGTTGCGCATCGACATCCCCGCTGGCGCTTTGACAAGCTCGGTCGAGATCAGCATCGCCCAGACGTTCGAGTCCCCGCAGAGCATTGGCAACGCCTACCGAGTTCAACCGAACATGCCGTTGGCGGTGCCGGCGCAGGTCTCCTTCGATTTTGGCAAGACCGATGTCAGCCAGTACCCCAGAGAGCGACTGGCCGTCGGCCGCCAGGGTCTGAGCAGCTTCGAGCCGCTCGACGACGTCGCGGTCGACGCCGAGGGCACCATCTCGCGCGGCGAGGATCCCAGTTTGTCCTTCGCCTATGCACTGATTCTCGGCCCTGAGGACAGCGACACCGATGGCTCTTCGAGCTCCGGCACCTCGGGCACCGATGCCTCGAGCACGACCGACACCTCCGGCACCAGCAGCGAAACCGGACCCACCGACACCGGTTCCTCCAGTGCAGACTCGGGCTCGAGTTCGACGGGCCCTGATACCGACGGCGGCGAGTGTGGCGATGGTAGCGTCGACGCTGGCGAACTCTGTCTGATCGAAGGTACCGCCGTGCTCGTAGGCGCTGGCCCACGCGGGCTCGCGCTGGCCGATCTCAACGATGACACCTTTGCGGATCTGGTCATCGCCAACGGTGGCGACGACAACGTGAGCGTCCGTTTTGGCGACGACACCGGCGAGTTCGGTCTCGATACCCCCTATGCGGTCGGCAACAACCCGATCGAGGTGCAGATCGCCGAGTTCACCGGCGACACCAATCCCGATGTCATCGTGGTCAACGAATCCGAGGGGTCGCTGAGCCTGCTGGTCGGTTCCGGCGGCGGTGCATTCGCAGACGCCGTGGTGTTCGACGTCGGTAATCTCCCCCGCGGCCTGGCCATCGCCGACATCGACGAGGACACCCTGCTCGACCTCGCGGTGGTCAACAACGGCACCGACGACGTCACCCTGCTGCTCGGTGATGGCGTTGGTTTCGTCAACGGTGGCGCGACTGCTCCCGGCAACTCTCCGGTCGCCGTGGTACTCGCCGACTTCACCGGTGACATGAATCTCGATCTCGCGACCGTCGCCGACACGAGCCTGGTGCTCAACGGCGGCAATGGTCTGGGCGGGTTCGGTGCGCCGGGGACGTTCGATCTCGCCGCAACCGGAACCGCGATCGCGGTCGGCGACTTCGACGGCAACGGCGACCTCGACTTCGCCGTCGCGGTCGAAGCCGCGGACACCATCATCGTCGGGCCGGGCAACGGTATCGGCGGATTCGGCCTCGCGGTGCCCTACGTGGTGGGTGACGGACCCAACGCTGTCGCGGCCGTCGACCTCGATGGCGACGGAAATCTCGACCTGGTGACCACCACTGCGGGAGACGCAATGTTCTCGGTGCTGCTGGGCAACGGTGCCGGCGCCTTCGATCCGCCGGTGACGTTCGCGGTCGGCAACGCACCCAGCGACTTCGCGCTGGCCGATGTCAATGGCGACGGTGCGTTGGACGTTCTGGTCACCGCACTGTCGGACGATCTCGTCACCGTATACCTATCCAACCCCTGACGTTCGCCGGCCCCAGGAAAAAAAGCGCCGCAGCTGCCGTCCTTCGATCGGCGGCACCCCGCTGCTGCGCGCCCTAGAGGCGCCGGAGATTGTCACGATGGTGCTGCTGCGCCCGCGTGCCTGCGGTCAACTCGATGGCGCGCTCGTAGGCCGCGCGAGCCTGCTCCTTCTGACCAAATCGCAACGAGCAGTGCCCGCGAAGCTCGTGGGCTCGAGGATTGTCGGGCTCGAGCTCGAGAGCCTTGTCGACGCTCGTTCGCGCCGCGGCGGCCTCGTTGGCATTGAGTTCGGCGTCGGCGCGGATCGTCCACGCCTCGCCATGCAGCGGCAGGCGCCCGGTGAGTTGCTCGGTGACGGTCAGCGCGACGCGATCGTTGTCCATCCGCAACCACAGGCGGGCGGCGAGCTCGGCCCCCGCCAACAGCTCGGTCGCCGGTCGGTCCTCGTCGAGCAGGCGCTGCCACGCCGCCCTCGCCCTTCCTGCGGCCACCTTGCCCTTGCCCAACCGAGCATCGACATCGGCCCAGGCCATGTACAGGCGACCCTTGTTCGCTTCGGTGACGTGGGGAAATCCCCGGCGAAGCGCGAGCTCGGCCTCCTTGCGATCGTGCTGCCGCGCCCAGGTCTCGGCGTAGAGGATCCGGCTCGGAATGTCGGTGGGATCCGCGGCAACCATCGTCGCGAGCTTCTGCTGCGCTGCGAGAAGCCCGGCCCGGGTGCCAGCGACGATCTGCGCGTGGGCACGCTGGCGATCCACGGTTCGCGCATCGATCCCGAGCTGTGCGGCACGGTCGAGCAACCCGTCCACGTCGACCTCGGTGTCGCCGGCGACGATCGATATGGTTGCGTAGCGCAACAGCGTTTCGCCCGTGACCCCGGGAGTGCCCGCGAGGACCGCGAGCATGGGCTTGGCCCGGTCGGGGTGGGCATTGTCCACCAGAAACTCGGCGAGGCGCTCGCGGTAGCGCGGCAGGTGTGGGTTGGCCTCGACGGCGCGCTCGAGCCACTGTTCGGCGGCTCGCATGCCCTGAGGATCCAAGGCCCGTCGGCGATTGGCCAGCTCGGCGAGCAGCAACATCGCCTCGGCAGGCACCGGTTCGCGCTCGACAGCACGTTCGAGCGCAACCTTGGCCTTGCGATGATCGACCTCGACCTGCGCGAGGTAGGCCTCGCCCAAGCCGGTCCACGCCCGCGGTGCAAACGGTTCTTCCTCGGCGAGCCCAGCGAGGCGACGCAACGCAACGCCCGGATCGCCCTGGCGCAGCTCGACGCGCGCCGCCGCGACCTCGAGCTCGACGCGACCCGGCAACAGCTGCCGCGCCCGATCGATCCACGGTTGGGCCTCGGCGTACCTGCGCTGCTCGACCAGCGCGAGCGCCTGCACGTATCCCACCCTGGGATGCGCCTGGGGCAGCGTTGCCAGGACATCGAGGGCCGACATCACCTCGCCCGACATGAACGTGACCCACGCGCGATCGATCGCGATCTCGGCGGCCGGGAGCGCCTCGTCGGCAGCCAGCCCATCGAGCCAGCGGGTCGCGAGGTCGGTCGCGCCAGCCTCGAGCGCAGTCTCGACCGCGAGGCGCAGCGGCAGGCGATCCCAGCGCGGCAGCCCGTCATATCCCGCCTCGATCAGCGTGAGCCCCTGCTCGATCTCGCCGGCGTACACGTGGACGACGCCACGAGCGAGCAGCGTGATGTGACGATCGCGAGGCGGCAGCGCCTCGCCAAGCTCGAGCAGCTGGTCCGCGACGCTCGCCACGCCACTGGCCTCGCGCCGCAACACCGCGTTGAACAGCGCCTCGTCGGCCGCGAGCCCCAGATGTGTGGGCGCGAGCTCGCGGGTCTGCGCGAGCTCGTCGATGGCCTCGGCGTCGCGATGCAGCTGCAGCAGTAGCCGCGCGCGGACCCGCTTCAACGATGGGTTGGAGAACGCGTCGACCAGCGTCGCGTCGATCTCGGCGAGCGCTGCGGTCAGGGGCTCGGGTTCATCCGGTGACCGAGCGATCGCGAGCTGGCCCCGCACCCAGGTCGACTCCGCGTCGAGGGTGCCATCACCACTGGGCTCGAGCATCGCGACGAGGGTGCTGGCACGATCGAGATCGCCGTCGGCGAACGCGAGCATCGCGGCCGCCACAGCCGTCGCCGGGGCGCCGACTGGCGCCGCGGCGACCGCTTCCTGAGCGAGTTGCCTGCCCTCGCCATACTCGAGCCACAGGTGGGCCCGAAGCAGGGCGAGCGCCTCCTGACTCGCCGAGTCGGCGTCGTCGCGAACCAAGGCAGCGTCGAGCATATCGCCGGCCAGTCGCAGGTCCGATGCACTGCCGCTCTTGGCTTGGGTCTGCGCGCTACGCAACACGCTCGTTCGAGCGCGTTGCACAGCGACCAGCTTGACGGCGACCCCGACGACCACCACCACCACGCCCACCGCGACGTATTGCATGACCTTGCGACGTCGCCGCTTTGCGTGGACCTCCGCGATGAGATCGCCGGTGGCCCCGGCGAGCCTCAGCCCCCGCGACGAAAGGTCGGCGCGTCCGCGGCTCATGCCGATCAGAGTACGCCCCAGCCTCGTCCGATCGCAGCCCGTTGTCGCCGCGATCGACCACTCGACCGTCCGGGTTCGTCGGCGGCGGCGTGAGCAGGCCGACGCAAAGGCGCGGCCAACCCCGACAATCAGCGCAGAGCTGCGCCCTCGCCGAGTTGCGAGGTGTCGGCCAGCGCCTCACGGTGGGCAGGGCCCCAGGACGGCGGTGGCGCCACGGGTTCGCCCTTGAGGGGCTTGTCCTTGGCCGCGCCCCGCCGCTTCTTCTTGCCCTTGGTGTGCTTGTTGTCTTCGCCGATATCTCGCGACTTCCGATAGTCCTGCAGCCCCGGCAACCACGGATGTTCATCCTCGACGAACTCTCCGAACAGCCCCAGCCGCTCGCCACTGCTGCGGCGCTCGTCGACGAGCACGAACTTGCCCTCGTGAAACTGCCACAGCTGATCCACTGCTGTGGTCTCGACCACGGTGCTGTCGTCGGTGTGCCACCAGATCTGCGCGCGTGAGGCGGCGACGCCGGTGGTCTTGTCCAGGTCGAGCCGCGTGAGCTCATAGTCGACGACGACCATGTCTTCGCCGAATTCTTCATGCGCCACGAGGAACGCCTGCTGAGACTCCGCCGGCAAGTACCCGGCCGCCACATCGACATCTCGCCAGCGAAGCGACCGGTTGTACGCGGTCGTCGCGTCGCGGAGCTTGGTCTGCATCCCGTCCCCGGTCATGCAGGCAGTAGTTCCGAGGATCACGGCAAGCCCGACAGCGCGCATGGGGCGGACGCTACGCGGGAGCCGACCCTGGGCGCCAATTATTGGCCAAGACGCCCGTCGACGCCCACACGATCCGCGCATGGTGGACCCTGGCCAGCGACTGGCATCAGTTCGAGGTCACCTTCGAACCCTTGATCGCCACGGTGGAAGAGGCCTTGACGTTGATCTTGCCGCTGCCCTCGATGGTGATGTCCTTGCCCTTGATCTTGACCGTGCCGTCCTTCTTCATGGTGAACTCGGCACTACCGCACTTGATCGTGAACGAATCGGCGACGGTGATCACCATCTTCTTCTTGGCGTCGATGGCCATATCGTCGCCCGATTCCATCGAGGTCTTCTTGCCGGACTTCGTGGCGAGGTCCTCGTCGCCCTCGAGCGCGAGATTCTTGCGCGCCTTGACTGTGATGTTGCGGGCGCACTGGAACTTGCCACTCGCGCCGGCGGTGAACGACATCGCGCCGACGGCGGTGATGCTGCGTGACGCACCGACCGACTCACTGTAGAGCCCGACCACCTTGACGGTCTTCATGGCGCCGACGAACTCGTCGGACTTCAAGATCACGCTGACCTTGCTGGTCTTCGAGATGCTCTGCACGCGCTTGCCGCTGATCGCCTCTGTCACGTTCTGCGTGACAGAAATGGTCTGATTTTTCGATACGGTGAGATCCATATTGCCGGTGATCGTTTCTGTGTGATCGCCGCCAACCTCGATGGTCTTGTTTTTGGTGATCGTATCCATCAGATCGTTCCCGATCGAGATCGACCGATCGTGGCCCACCGACAGCGTCTGGTCGTTGCCGACCACCGAGTTCATGTCCTTCTGGGCGTGGATGTAGAGCTCTTCGGAGCCTGATGCGTCCTCGAAACGCAGCTCGTTCGAGCCCGAGCCGCCGACGCTCGTGGTCTTGATGCCACTTTTGGTCTTATCGGCGGGCAGTGCGTACGGCGGCGCGTTGTCGCCGTTGTACACGCAACCGTTCACGAGCGGCCGGTCGGGATTGCCCGACAGGAACTCCACGACCACCTCCATCCCGATCCGTGGGATGAACTGGAAGCCCCAAGCCGGCCCGCCCCAGTTCTGGCGCACCCGGATCCAGCACGAGGACGTGTCATCGTGCTTGGCTTGTTCTTCCCAGTGGAACTGCACCTTGATGCGCCCGAATTCGTCGGTATGAATCTCCTCGCCGGCCGGGCCCACGACGGTGGCCGTCTCTGGCCCCCACGCTCGCGGCTTGGGGATCCGCCGCGCCGGGCGGATCTTCACGGCGAAGGGCACACACGCGATGTTGTTGAGATAGCGACCGGACGTGTTCTCGGGGCCTTGCGAGGTCGAGCGCAGAACCTCGGGGCACGAGCCCCGATGCTCGACACGGGTGATCACCCAGCGCTGCTCGAGATCGCCACGATGGTGTCGCGCCAGCTCGAACACGCCACACGGGACAAACGTGATCACATTCGATGTACCGCGGCCGACCTTGCCGGGCAGGGCCAGGGCCGCCTGATGCTCGGGGGCGCGCACCGGGCCGTTGTCGGTGATGAATCGCCGCTGATCGTGGCTATAGACCCTGCGAATCCGTCCTCGATCGTCGGCGCCATCGGCGGGGCTCAGCAGCGGCGCGGTCGGAGTCTTCCAGTCGAAGTCCATGTGCAACGTCGAGGTCGACGTCAACGTGGTCGAATAGTCGAGGCCCGCGAGCGACTCGTTGTCGTGCTCATCGGCACCGGTCGACACGATGTCCACGATCGCGCTGCCGTCGACGTTCGCGATATCGACAAATTCCTCGTTGTCGTACGTGAACGTCAGGACCTCATGCCCGAGGTCTTCGCTGTGCACGAAGTGATACGAGATCCCTTCCTCCTCGAGGAGACGCTCCACGAAGTCCCGATCAGACTCGCGATACTGCAGGCAGTAGTCGCGGGGCTCGACGCCGCGCGAGCTCGCGCCAGGATCGTGCGTGCGCGCGTAGTCACCGAGCGCTTCGTCGAGAACCTTCTTGATGATCTCGAGGACCGACATCTCTTGGAAAATGCGCGAGGTGACCCGCTGGCCGAGCAACGCAAACGCGGGGATGACCCGAAGCCCAACGATGATCTGATCGTCGGTGCGTCCGATGAACTCGACGCGATCGATGATTCCGAACACCGGACGAAGGCGGTCGCCTCGCATGATATCGAGCCGACACGAGGCACCGAGAAAGCTGTCTATCGCGGCATCGAGCTCGCCGCTCACGACCTCGAGGTCGAGTTCAAACGTCGAGTCGACCGACTCCACCATGCGCATGCGGTGGACGTCGAACACACCCCCCGGGCCCTCGTCACACGCGAAGGCATAGGAAACCCGCTCGAGTTGATGGATCGGCATCGTGGGCAGCTCCGCGGTTCGTTGGTTGCTCGATACCCAGCGCCCCTAGGGCAGCTGGGCCGGCGACATCGGCGAGAGTGTGGAGGCTCGCACGGACCGCCAGCCGATGTCACCGGGGCGCTGTCTCACCGCCGCAGCCGGCCTATGGTCCCTCGTCCAGCGACTCGAACGATGCGTGCAGCTTCACCTCATACTTGGAGCGAAGCGTCGTTGGCAGCGCCTCGAGGGCGGCGGCCAGCCGCTGGGTCCGGAGATCCTCGGCCACGTCGGCCTTGACCGCCTCGAGCGGCACCGTGCCCGCATCGTACCGCTCGACCAGCCGGACGATCGTCCACGCATGCGCATCGTCGGCCAGCTTGGAAGTCTTGCCCAGCGCGAGCCCGCGGGTGGCAGCGAGCACTGGCTTGGCAAGCTCGTCGGCGGCGAGCATCTGTCGCGGCGCCGCAAGCCCACCGAGCGATGCCGCAATCGCGAGCACGTCCTCGCCGGCGGCAAGTCGGGTGCGGGCGGTCCCAGCAGCGCCGCGGCGTTCCGCGCGGCGTGCGGCTGTGGCCTTGCGCTCGTCGGCGGTCGCATCCGAGCCCCAATCACAGCCCATGGACGAGGTCTGCTGCATCGCTTCGGTCTCGGCGGCCGCGCACTCGGTGTGGAGCAGCTCGCGGTACTCGGCGTCCTCGGCCCGTATGCGCCACTCGGTGGCCTGACGCGAGAGCTCGGCGAGCACGGTTGGCTGGGTGACAGCGGGAAACTTCTGCGAACAACGGCGGTACTTGGCCACATAGGCGTCGCACTCGGCAACGCCTACCGCGTCATCGTAGCGCAGGGTCCACACGTCGAGTCGAAGCCATGGCTTCTCCGAGGTCCAGCGTTGCTGCTGACGCTCATACTCCGCCGCGAGCTCGGCATCGGTCACCACGGCAAGTTGCTCGGCAGCGACGACCACCGCGGCTTCGAACTCCTCCGCGGCCAGCGGTGGAACCGACCACCAGGTCGGAAGCACGGTCGGACGATCACGCTCGAGCGCGGACAAAAGCGGTAGCGCGCGGCGGGTCACCTCACCGGCCTCGGCTACGCCTAGACGCACGAGCTCGAGCCGTACGAGCTCGCGTGCGACCAACGCGAGGCCGACCCGCTGACGCAACCCTCGATCGTCGCGACTCGCGGGGCCGCTCGCCGACAACTTCGCGAGCGCCTCATCGAACGCGAGCCGGGCGATGGTCACACCACCGGCGATGGCGAACACGTCGTCGGGGATCTCCTCGGTGACGACCGCGGGGCCCACCGGGCTCGGCGCAACGGTCGGCGCGGGCTCGCACGCAACCGTCGCCAGCAGAGTGAGCAATCGTGAGTATCGCGGGCCCGTTCGAAGCATCGGTGCCAGAGCCTACTCGGGTTGGCTGCGCGCCGGAACCACCGCGGCGATGCGCCCGCGGACGATGCGACCGATGCCCGCATAGTCGTTGCGAATGACCGCCTCGAAGCCCCGCGCGCCGAACATCGCGGCGACCGTGGTCGCCTGGTCGAATCCGACCTCGAGATAGACCGCCCCGCCGAGCGCGAGCACGCCTGGCTGGGCAACCTGGTCGAGCAGTCGACGGATGAGGTCGAGACCATCGGGGCCACCGTCCAGCGCCTGATGGGGCTCGAAGAGTCGGACCTCGGGCTCGAGTGTCGCGATCACTGCGGACGGAATGTACGGGAGATTCGCAGCCACGGCCGACCATCCCTCGGGCCCCGCGGCCACGTCGGCGAGCAGATCGGAGCGCGACACGATGATGTCGGACTCCAGTCGCGTAGCGTTTGCCTGCGCGACCGCGAGCGCGTCGGGCGAGACATCCACCGCAACCACCTCGACGTCTGCGCGCGCGTGCTTGACCGCCAGGGCGATCGCTCCCGATCCCGTGCCCACATCGACGACCCTCGCATTGGTGTTGCCCGCGAGATCCTCGAGCAGCCAGTCGACGAGGTGCTCGGTCTCGGGCCGAGGGACTAGCACCCGACGGTCGACCTGGAGCTCGAGCCCCAGCGCATGAAAACCACGCTTGCCTTCGATGTGGGCGACCGGCTCGCGGGCCAGTCGCCGCCGCACGAACTCGCGAAACCGCGCGCGCGGTTCCTCGTCGACGGTTCGATCGTGCTCGGTGTAGAGCGTCATGCGGCTGCAGCCCAGCGCGTGGGCGAGCAGATGCTCGGCATCGAGCCTCGCCTCGGCGATCCCCAGCTCGGCGAAGCGAGCCTGCGTCCAACGCAGCAGCTCTCCGATGCTCCAGTCGGAGCGCGCAGCGCCCGAGGATCCGCGATTGGACCCTGCCCCGTCAGCGGGCGGCGCGGCCGCAGATGGCGTTTTGGAACTCAAGTACGCGCAGTGTGGCGAAACGAACGGCGGTACGGCCACACGAACGCCGCCGAGAGTCGACGATTCGGCGTGTGGCTCCGCACCGTCGGCGATTTCAGGCTTGGACCGGGGCGCCAAGGTGCGTAGGCTGGTGTGGAACATCGACATACGCCGGCCGTCCCAGTGACGACCGCCGACCACCATCCCATGCCTCGAACCTGGCCCACGCTGCTTGCCCTCCTCTGGGGTTTCGCACTTGCCCTCGCGCTGCCGCGCGAAGGTCAGTCTGCGCGGGGGTCAGCGGTGGATGCGACCGAGTCGCGACCGTTGGTGGTGGTTCGCGCGCTCGGGCCGGTCCCCCAGGAGCGCCTGCGCGCCGCCTGTCGCAGCCTGCTGCGGGCCTACCCGGTGCGCTGCGAGATCGGTGAGACACGCGACCTGCTGGCCTCGTGGTCGGCATGGAACGTCGACCGGTCTCAACTCGACGCACGCGCCGCGATCGACTTGCTGTTCCAGGACCGCGCCTCCGACGCCGTGGTCGAGCTCAACGTGACCGGGGTCGACATCTACGAGGTCGACAAGCCGTACGTCTTTGGCCTGGCGAGCCTCACTGACCGCATCGCTCTGGTTTCGCTGTCGCGCATCGACAATGACGGCGGCGACCGACTCCGCCGGCGGATGCACAAGCTGGTGCTACACGAGGTCGGGCACAGCCTTGGGCTCCACCACCACGACGATCCTCATTGTGTGATGCGGCAGGATCCCACCACGGAGTCGCTCGATTCGGCCCCCGAACGGCTCTGCGAGGCCTGCCACGCCGCGCTCTCGGATACCGCCAGCCGGCTGGTGAAGCCTGGGCACGCTGCGCTCGATCGTGCCCGTGGCCATCTGGTGCGCGGAGCGTACGACGACGCGCGACTCGTGCTCGCGGAGATCCTCCACGCCGGCAGGTTCGACCACGATCTGTTGCGTGGGTTCGCGACTGCCTTCTTCGAGGCGCGCCAATACAACGAGGCCATCAGCGTCCTGCGTTTCGTCGTCAAACAAGACGCCTCCGCCGCCGAGGCCCACGTCGATCTCGGGTTGTGCTACCAGGCGCGGGCTCGCGACGGCGATATCGACCTGGCGATCGAGCATCTCGAGCTCGCGTTGGAGCTTCGACCCGACTGGGCGCTGGTTGCGGACCACCTCGACGCGCTATTGAGCGCGAGCTGAGGCCGCAGGCTTAGGCTGGGGCGGCGCGCGCCAGGGCCTCGTGCAAGGCCGCGATGAGCGCGGCGTGATTGGGCTGCCGAGCCCCGGAGTACTGGGTTACCACGCGGCCGGCAGGGTCGAGCAGCAGCACCGTAGGCACGCTTGCGGCCAGCAGTCGGGCCGCGAGGGCGCCTTGTGGATCCCAGCCCAGCACGAACGGTGGCACGTCACCGACCCAGCCGTCCGCATCCAACGAGACCATCACCACCTCGACGCGCCCCGCGAACCTGGCCAGCACCGCGGCATACTCCGCTTCAACCGCGGCGTCACGGTGAGCAGCATCGACGACCTCGAGCACGACCACCTTGCCGCGCAACTCGGCCAGACTGATGACTCCGCCTTGCTGGAGCGGCACGTTCGCATCGACCTGCTCGCCGGCCGCGTGACGACTCGGCGGTCGCTGGCCGCGCGTTGGCGCCACCAGCACTGACGCGTCCGGCGCAGGCTTGCAAGCCAGCACGCCCGCCCACAGTCCGACCACCGCGCGCCTCATGATCTGTGCACCACGTCGACCAGATGCTGCAGCATCGCGGGATCGGTATGACGCGAGATGCCATGCCCGAGGTTGAAAATGTGCGCGCGGGCGCTTCGTCCGGCCACAACGATGCGCTCGGCCTTCTCGGTCACCAACGCCGCCGGACCCAGCAGCGTCAGCGGATCGAGATTGCCCTGAACGACCTGGTGGGTGCCGACCACATCGATCGCGTCGGAGAGATCGAGCGACCAATCGACGCCCAGAACATCCGCGCCGAGATCGCGGATCTGGCTGAGCAGCCCGGCATTGCCGCGCACGAACAGGATGATGGGGACCCCCAGCGGCTTGCACTCGGCGACGAGTCGGCGAACATGCGGCAGCACATGGATTCGATAGTCATCCGGGGCGAACGCGGCGCCCCAGCTCTCGAAGATCTGCACGACATCCGCGCCGGCTGCGACCTGACCTGCGAGGTACTCGATGAGCAGCGTGGTGATGTTCTCGAGCATGCCGCCGAACAACGCCGGCTCGGTGAAAGCCATCGCCTTGGTGTGTTCGAACTCGCGGGAGCTACCGCCTTCGATCATGTAGCTCGCCGTGGTCATCGGCGCCCCGCAAAAACCGATCAGCGGAACCCGCCCGGTCAACGCCTGCTTGCAGGCCCGCACCGCCTGATACACGTAGTCGAGGTGGTCGGCGGCGCGACCCCAGCGCAGCGCCTTGACGTCGGCTGCGGTGCGCACCGGCGCCGCCACCTGCGGGGAAGGGTTGAACACCACCGGCACGCCGATCGCGTCGAACACCACGAGGATGTCGGAGAACAGGATCGCGGCATCGAGGCCGAACCGATCGATCGGTTGCAGTGTCACCTCCGCACACAGCTCGGGCGTGCGACACAGCGCTTCGAAGCTCACGCGCGAGCGGATCTCGCGGTACTCGGGCAGGTAGCGTCCCGCCTGACGCATCACCCAGATCGGGGTGCGGGACGGTCGCTCGCCGCGACAGGCCGACAAGAAAGGATGACTCGGGGGCGTTGGGACCGCGGTGGGCATGGCCGTGCGCAGCATACCCAATCGCGACGCGACGCCACCCCAGCCCACGCCACCAAAAGCCGGTGGGCGCGCCCGCCCAAGGACGTGTAGAATCCCAGATCATGCGGTCCTGGGGCCCAGCACTCGCGCTTGCGGTCGGCGCCGCGGCCGGCAACGCGTGTCTCATCGAGCTCGACCATGTGCTTGCGTGCGGCGACGGCTACGCGGATCCCCTGGCAGGCGAGGAGTGCGACCCGCTCGACGAGGACAGTTTCGTAGGCGCCTGCGCCCAGACCTCGCACCCCAACGGCGAGGCCGCGTGCGATCCAAAGACCTGCAAGCTCATCAAGACCGCGGAACAGTGCGCCAAGTGTGGGGACGGCATCATCGACTTCGAGGTCGGTGAGGAATGCGACGGCAGCAACATCGGCGTGGGGTGCTGGGGCGACGGCAGCACTGCCTGCACCAACGAGTGCAAGATCGACTTCTCGGCGTGCGCCCCTTGCGGCAACAAGGTGCTCGACCCCGGCGAAGAGTGTGATGGCAACGGCACCGACGGGGGCATCGTCCTGCCAAGAAACTGCGCCGGATCCCCCGAGGAGGAGCCGCTGCGATCGCCGTTCATCATGGATTTCCCCTACACCTCTGGTACCGCGGCGACCTGCCTGCCCAACTGCACCTTCGATCGAACCAGCTGCGGGTACTGTGGCAATGGTGTCCGCAACGACGCACTGCTGGTGTCGCTCGGTGGTTCCACGCTGAGCATGCCGGAGATCTGCGACGGCGATCTGTTTGACAGCGAGTGGCTCGCCAACGAGTTTCCCTTGTGCGAGCAGATCGGCGCCCAAGCCAACGTCGAGTGTGCCGCGAACTGTCTGGACGTCTCCCCGCGGGAGGGTCCCGCGTGCTGCATCCCGAAGAATGAGGCGTGCCCCGCGGATGGCGACAGCCTGCGGTGCTGCTACGAGTACGCCCATCCGGAAGCCGACGACTACTGTTTTCCGGTGATTCTGCCCCCGAACGGCGAGGACGGCGGCGAGAGCAGCGGCGGCGACACCGACGGCGGCAACGCGAACGTGTGCCGCTAGGAGCGAGCGGCCTATCCCATGGCGTTGGGCGGCGCC
>CANLQR010000070.1 GCA_947492135.1 Deltaproteobacteria bacterium
TGGTGCCCGAAGCGTGCACCTGCGCCTGCGAGGACCTCTGAGTGCCGGCTCGCGGCACGCCATCCAGGCGAACCGGCGCGCTCGCAGGCTGCTAGCCCTCGGCGGCCACGATCACGCCGCACTCGATGCGATCACCCGCGTCACCGGCGGGTTGCGTCTGCATGTCGTCGGCCTTTGCGTGCACCCATGCCCACCGGGCGTGAGGCCGGTGATCGAGCCATCGACGGCGAGGCCCTCCGCGGTCTCGCGAAACACGAGCGTGCCGACCACACCTGCCGGTGACTGCGGATCGGCGCGGGCACCGTTCGCCGGCTGCGCGGCGCCGCCTTCGGGTGGCGGCGAGGTCTCGCCAGGCGCTGCCGTCGGCGCGGACGAGGGTGTGCACGAGACCGCGGCAGCGAAGACGAGACCGACGAGTGAACGATGCATGCGCGGCCGGCGTAGGCCGCCGAACGCGGACACGAACAGCACGAGCATCGGCATGCGCAGCGAGCCGATGCGCGAGAACACGGGCCGCAGCAAGTTGTCGACGGTGCCGATGACACCGAGGCCGACCACGGTCAGGATCGCGGCTTTCACGGGGCGCTGTTGTCCGCGGCGAGCGGCACGAAGCGACGAGGGCCGCGTCACACCACTGCCAAACGGTTCTCGCACTCCGCGACCTGGGGCAGAGACCACGCGATGTCCTCGGCGATGAGGCGCGACAGCGGATCGCCGACGACCCCGATCAGGATCACGCGCGCACCGTGCACGATCACGTCTAGGCGACGGGCGTCGACGTCGGCGTTCGCGAAGCGCTCACGGAGTATACTCCGGACGTCGGCGACCGCCGGGGCCTCGATGTCCCCCTTCACCTGCGCGCTGCCGAGCAGCTCGTCGAGCGCGAGGCCGATGCTGTGTAGCGCGACGTCGACCTCCTCGCGAGTCCGTGGCCACGTACGCTCTCGCGCTCGCCCGGGCACCGAGGTGCAGTGTTGGGGCGGCGTGGCGAGTGCGACCGTCTCCTCATCTTGGGGCGGTGACGGCCGCCGTCGACGCGGCGCGCCGGGCTCCGGTAGCGCCACGGGCGTGACGACGGCAGAGGCATTCGCAATTCGATATCGGCGCTTCGAGATCCGCACGAGCCCAGTCCACTGCACGGGGTGTGCCGCAGGGCGGATTCTCGGGAGAAACGGCGATATGCGAGGTGTGCTCCACGGATGAGCTGCGCCGACGCGCACGGCTGGTGCGCGCTGCCCCGCGGTGCAAACGACGAAGGAGGTCACCACCGAGCTCGAGGCCGCGCACCTCGTAGAGACCGGCCTGCCGGCGTTCGCATGCCTGCGGGGCTCAGTTCGATCGCGAAGCGGCTCGGCGTGCGCATTTCAACCCCCGAAGACTCGACCCAAGAAACCCCGGCGCCGCTTCTTCTTGCCGACGTCCGCGTAGGCAGGAGGCACCGTCCACTGATTCGGGGAGATCGGGTGGGCGGCGACCACGATCGCGCGCACAGCCACCAGCCTCGCGGGCAGCACGGAGCACCGTGCGACGGTGTCCGCGTTCGCGCCCTCGGGCGCAAGCGGCGGAGTCACGCGGTGCAAGGTGCCCAGCACGCCGGGGGTCGGGTCCTTGGCGATCTCGTCAAGAGCTTCGGCGAAGTGCTCGCAGGGCGCTTCGGTCTTGGCGGCCTGCCACAAGTCGAGAGAGCGCTGCAACGAGACATCGATCGTGAGCGCGGCGTTCGGCACCGCGGAGATCGCCGCGAGCGCACGATGCCGCAGATCGTAGGCCAGCACCGGGCGTGGCGCGTGTACGAATTCGACCAGCAGTGGCAATCCTTCTCCACCCAACGACGCCAGTGTCAGCTCGGTAGCCTGAGTGCGCAACGCGTTCGTCCGAAGCAGCGCGTACAGGCGGGCGATGACGTCGCGATCGTCGAGCACCGTAGCGTCGGCTTCGATCGCGCGCCGATAGGCGTCGAGGGCCTCGACCTGCCGCTTGGGATCGGCCGCCAGCGCCCGCGCGCGGCGAAGATCCAGCTGCGCGGTGTCGGGTTGTTCTGCGGTCAACGCGTCCATGCGTTTGAGCGCCGGTCCGTACTCGCCGCGTGCGAGCATCGCATCCACCTCCACGAGCGAGCCAGCGTCGACCGCGGCCTTGGGCGAGGGCACCGCGACCGGAACCGGCGAGACGCCGACGGCGGGCGCCCACCCCATGGCCGGCATCTGCGCGGTCGGGGCCGTCGCGCTGGGTCCCCCGGACTGGGGCGAGTCCGCGGGCTCGGGCTTTGCCGGACGCAGCGCGACCACGAGGCCAATTAGGAGAATCACGGCGATGCCCGCATGGGGTGCGTAACGTCGCCACCCGAAGTCACGACGCGCCGGGGCAGTGAAGCCGACCGGTACCATGCTCGCCTGTGTGATGCTGCGCAGCGTCGGGTGGGTCGCAGGCGCGAAGACTGGCGGGGCGGCAAGCTCGGCATCGATCGCGGCAAGGGCAGCGCGCACCTCGGTTGCGGTCGCGAAGCGGGCGTCTCGCTCTTTCTCGAGCAGCCGGGCCACGACAGCCTTCAACGCCGGTGGCACCGAGTCCGGAAGCGGTGGCGGCAGCTCGAACAGATGCTTGCGCAGCAGCTGCATCGCATCATTGCCGACAAACGGCGGTAGTCCAGCGAGCAACTCGTAGAGCATGACCCCGGTCGAGTACAGATCCGCCCGCTCGTCGACGGTGCCCCCCGCGGCCTGCTCGGGGCTCATGTAGCGCGGGGTGCCGAACACCACGCCCATTCGTGTCAGCTTGGCATTGGCGCCCTCACCTTCGATGATCTTGGCGATCCCAAAATCGACGAGCTTGAGCAGCTCGACCCCCTCGTGGTCGCGGGTGACAAAGACGTTCTCGGGCTTGAGATCGCGGTGCACGATCCCGTGCGCGTGGGCGTGCTCGAGCGCGGCAAGGATTTGCTGGACGAGACCGATCGCCCGGCGAGCCGGAAGCGGCTGGCCCATCAGTGCAGCGAGTTCCTCGCCCTCGAGCAGCTGCATGGCGAGGTATTTCGCGACCGGGGCGCCGGGCATCGGCTGCCACACCCCGAAATCGAGCACCCGCACGCAGTTGGGATGATCGAGGCGCGACGCACTGCTCGCCTCGCGTTCGAAGCGCGCGGCGATCTCCGGGTCCGCCGCGATCTCGGGATGAAGCAGCTTGACGGCCACGTCCCGACGCAAGCCCACGTGATGGCAACGCAACACGGCCCCCATGCCACCTCTGCCGAGCACGGCCATGACTCGATAGCGCTCGGCGATCACCTGCCCGATCAGCACGGCGGGATCGTCGAGCGTGCCTCCGCCAGCACCCGCTGGCGTCAGTGCGCCGCTGGGGTCCGCGTCCCGATCGACGGTCGGCTGCGGGGTGGCGGCCACGGCTGCAGTCTAGACGCTCGGATGGGGTTTGTTCAGGCGTCGCCGAAACCATCCGGATCATCGCTGTCGATGGCGTGGGACACCCTATCGCGGTGGCGGTTCATCTCCGCGCGGCGGGCGGCCGGGCACGCGATCGCGATCTCGATCTCGATCAACGCCCTCTGCGGCGCGCACTCGAGCACGCGATGACGGATGCCCGGCGTCTGCAGCACACGGTCTCCCGGCATCATCACGATCGAGTCGCCCTGGTCCTCGTAGACCGCGCGCCTCCAGCTGCAAGGCCGCGCCGCCGACACCTCAAGCACCTGTTTGCCCGCGGGTGTCCGCCTCTGGGCACCAAGGCAACGCAGAGCCGGTCACGCCGGCGTCGCGCTGCCTGCCAGCGCTGCGATCACGACCGCCTCCAAGCGTTCGACGGTCGCGTCATCGAGTTCCGCGAAGGACTGCCGCTTGGCGTTGCTCAGTCGCCCATGGTTGTTCATGCACAGCTTGATGAACAGTTGCTCGCGGCGATCTGGCATCTCCACCACCTCACGGATGCCTGTCCTGATCTCGTCGTACACGCGCAGGTATCCGAGCTCATCGACGAGATCTTCTTCGAGCGCGCGGTCGAGCCACTCGAAGGTGGCTTCGCACTGCGGAGTCAGGTCAGGATACCGATACGCGTCGTCCGGGGCCTCGTGGATCGTGAGCTTGCCCTCCTCGTCGATCGAGTATCGAACGTGGGGCATCACGCGTCGCGAGAAATCCTCGAGAATCTGGTCATAGTGGGCCTCACTGCGATGCAGGACTGCAGAAACCGGCACCACTAGATCCCGTGGAAAGTAGGCCCGACGGGCGAGGCGGTTGTGTAGAAGCAGGCGATGGATTCGACCGTTCCCATCACCGAACGGATGAATGAAGACGAACGCAAAGGAGCGGCAGGCTGCCTCGATCACCTCGCCCCCTGTGCCTTCCACCTCGCGCATCGACGACCACGCCCGCATCAACTCGGGCGTCGCGACGCTCCGGGCGCCTACGTGGTGGACGATGGGCCGCGAGCGACCGGGCCCGCTGACGTAGACCTCGAGATCGCCGGGCCGGCGGAACCGCTCCTCCCGATACGGTTCTTGTACGATGTCGCGCTGCAGCGCCACCAGGCCTGACTCGTCGTCGATCTGGAGACGAGCCACCGTCGCGAGTTGCTCCGCGAAGCGCTGCATTCGATCACCCGGATCCTCGCGCTCGATCGCAAAGCTCGACTTCGTCTCTTTGGTGTAGAGGTACCAGACCGCTCGAGCGAGGAGCGCCGGATCAACCGTGGCAGAAATCGCCGCCGCACGACCCGGGAGGTCACGACGCCGCCAGTTCTCGAGAGATGCGGTGCGGCGTACAGTTGGGCAGAAACCGCGTCCGCCCAGGAGGTTGTCGAGCACTCGGTAGCGGGACACCGGGATGCTTCGGCTGACGAAGCACTCGTCCGGCTCTAGCGCGCTGCAGTAGGTGGCGGCTGTCAGGTCGGCGATCGGAAGGCGCTCGCCGGTCAACAATTCAAAGAAGAAGAAGAGCCTTCGGCCGTACTTGGATGTCGGCTGTGCCGCGATCCGGGCAGCTAGCGCCGCGCGATCGAGTCGCTGGAACACCTGCGCGAGCACGCAGAGATCGACGCCGTCGTATTTGAGAGCGAAGACGAGTTGATCAAAATCATCGTCTTTGGCCTTGGGTCGGTAGCTGGCAGGGAACGACTCGTCGGCGAGAAAACCATCCGTCTCCACCCGTCGTGCTCCGGAGTCGAGGCGGATGAACGACCGATGCCGCGGTCGCGGCACGGCCAGCGAGAGACGGCCGATCAGCTGCGCGTAGCCCGCCGGTTCATGTAGATTCTCGTTCACGGGCGCCTAAAAACTATCACGTTGAGGACATGCGCCTAAAAAACGTTTAGGCGACCGGGTTCCAGCCAGAAAATCCTTAGATCGGCCAAAAAAGCTTTAGGGCTCTCCCCCGTCAGCGCCGCGGCTGCGGCAGCTTCGGGATCAGCGTGCTTCGCGGGCGTTGGCGGAGCTGACGCGCCACGTCCACCGGATGGTCTGGGAGGAGGTCAAGCGCAGCAGGACAGCGTTGATCGAGTTTGACGGACTCTTTGAGCGCGCGCCGGAACTCCTCGCGGTCTAAGAGACGTTCCGCAGGCTGTCGCCAGCCACGAGTCGACGCCCGCAAGGCTCACCCCTCGGAACTGGTCGAATCTCCGCCCGGTGAGCACGCGTCGTCACACATGCATGCCTGCGCCGCCGGGGCCTCGCACGAACAGCGCTCCCATCCTGCGGGGCCGACGAAAGGGCCCACAACAGGGAACGTGAAGACTCGCCCGGTCGCGACCTCGACCCACCACGAGGGTGAGTCAGTCTGACCGGTCGGTATTTCCACGCACCAGCCGACAGGCTCCGGCCCTCCCGTACAAGCGTCTTTTTCCCAGATGATCTCCCCGGCAGGGCGGTAGAGGCACGTCGCACGCTTTGCCTCGCACGACCCTCGCGGTTCATCCCATGTGCAGGCGAGGCCGTCCCCGGATGTCGAGATGCCGTTGGTCGACTCAGTCGACGCGAGAGTCGTTTCGGCGTTGTCGTTCTTCGCCGAGCAAGCGAAGACGGCGAAGCCACCGACAAGCATCCACGATACCGCAGTGTGAAACATTGTCATCAAACCCAGCGGTGGCCTGGCCCCGATTTGGTGGCTAGGTTGGTTTGTGCCGCCTGATCCGCCTGGAGTCGAGGAAAATCCCCGAAGTCGCTCCACGGCGGCGCCGACATCGACCAGGCGAGGTTCAGCTCCGCTCCGAGCAGACGTCATCACGGAGTCGTGTCAGCACCTCGACGATCCGGTTCCACTCTGCGCTCAGCCCGACACCGACGCTCATCACGGTGTTCTCACCGTCCATCATCGTCGCAGCGCGGGCCTTGGTGTCGTCGTCCGCGAACAGCAGCCAAGCCCGGCGTACGCCGAACCGTCGCGCATACGCCAGGACCTGATACGCATCCTGGTTGCCGGGCACGCCCCCGCTGCTTCTGAGTTTGTACTTCGCGTCGATGACCCCGACGATCCGACTGCCCCGGTAGATCAACACGTCGGGCTTGATCTCGATCGCACCCTGGGCGTCGAGCTTGTGTCGCGACTGGAGCACGGCGCGGAACGGAGCTCGCACGTTCTCGGTCAGCCACCGACCGACGAAGTCCTCGAACACCCGGTTCATGTCGACGATGAAACTACCGGCCGGTGCCGCGTTGCCCTCGTCGAGCATGACACCGGCGCCATCGATCACGAGCCGGCAGAGTCGGTGGGCTGGCTCGTAGTACACAGTCAACCGATCGTACCTGAAGCGATCGATCTCCTCGGATCCGAAGGGTCGCAACGGAATCTCCTGCAACCAGCTCCGAATCACGGGTAGCCTGCGTCGCAGGTCCGGCCAGTCGCTCCACGCCAGCGACGCTGCGTAGCGCAACACCGCGTTGAACGGTGTGTCTAGTGTGTGCTCCTCGTAGCGGCAGCTGAGCGTCGGTCGTGCGGCGTGGTGCTGGGCGTAGTCGATCAACTTGAGAACGTTCTTCACCGACGGCACACCGTCCGCGCAGTGCGAGCACACCGTGCTCGTGACGAAGGCCGGCGTCGAGGTGTTGACTCTGGCGCCGACGGTCGGAGATCCGTAAATCAGCCCTCCGGCTCGCAGACCGAGCCGCCCTCGATCTGCGCCTTCGTGCGGAACGTGTTCAGCGATTCCCCAGTTGGGCGCCTCGAACTGCGGGACGGGTCGGTACTTGTCATAGTCCCGATACTCGGCGTTCTTGCGTGAGCGGGGCGTGGGCGCGGTGGCCTCTACGGCATGCAAGCCACCGACGTGTGTGCTCGTGCCACACTCCTTGGGCCAGGAGCATGACCATGGCCAAGCACAAATCACCCTCGGCGCCGCGCCAGATCGTCATTCTCGGGGGAGCGCTGAGCGGACCGACTGCGGCCGCGCACGCCCGCGAGACCAACGCCGATGCAAAGATCATCCTACTCGAGCGTGCCGACGCGATCAGCTACGCCGTCGGAGGATTGCCCTACTACCTGTCCGGAGAAGTCGAGACGCGCGAGCACCTCGCGCCCCATCACGCAGCGTTCTTCAGCCGCAACTACGACGTCGATGTGCGGACAAAGGTCAGCATCGAGGGGTTCAATGCGGCGGCCCGCAAGGTTCAGACCAGCGAAGGGCCAGTCGCGTACGACAGCCTCATCTACGCGCTCGGGGCCGGTTCGGTCGTGCCGCTGGTGTTCGGTGATGGTGCGGCGAACCTCTCGCTGTTGCGCAACCCCGCGCACCTCCAGCACATCGATAGGCTTCTCGGTCGCGGCGCACGGCGCATCGTGGTCGTGGGCGGCGGTTACTACGGCGTCGAGGCGGCAGACTGTCTCGCGCGTCGCGGCTGCGCGGTGGCGCTGATCGAACGTGGCCCCCAACTGCTGCCGGATTTTTCTCCAGTCGCGGCGGGCCGCGCAGCCGCAGCCCTCGCGGCCCAGGGTGTCGAAGTGCTCGTCGGCACCGCCGTCGACGCCGTCGTGCGCGAGGGCAAGAAGATCGTCGCTGTGCAGGCGGGTGGTCGGCGGATCGAGTCCGACCTCATCGTGATCACGGCCGGCGTTCGCCCCCGGACCGAGATCTTCGCGGCCGCCGGCGGTAAGGTCGAGCCCAACGGGGCGATCCACGTCGACGATCGCTGCGCCACCTCGCTCGAGGGCGTCTATGCGACGAGCATCTGCGTGAGCCACACCCACGCGGTCACGCGCAAACCGATCTGGACCGCCCAGGCAACCGACGCCGACAAGACCGCCCAAGTCGCAGGCACCAACGCCGCCGGTGGCGACGCCACGCTCGGTGCGACTCTCGCGACTGCGATCACCCGCGCGGGCGACCTCCAGCTCGCGCGAACCGGCCTCACGCAACTCGGTGGCCGTCACAAGGTCGCGCGGATCCAGATCAGTGGCCACTCGTGTGACCCGTGGTTTCGAGGTAGCGAGCCGCTCGATCTGACGCTCTACTACGGCACCGACTCCGAGCGCGTGCTCGGGGCCGAGGTCGTCGGCCGTGCCGGCGTCGACAAGCGGATCGATGTGCTCGCGACTGCGATCCTCGGCAAGCTGACCCTGGGTGCCCTCGCGCAGCTCGACCTCGCCTACTCGCCGCCCTACGCGATGGTCCGCGACATCGTGAACGCGGCTGGGGTCATTGGCAGGCAAGCCAAGCAAGTTCGGGCCTGGTCGCTCGAGGCGTTCCGCGAGCGACCAGAGGCAACGCTGGTCTACGACGTTCGGACGGCGACCCAACGCAAGGCGGGCGGGTTCTCGGCTCCGCGCTTGGACCTCGCCACACTCGGCGAGCATCGGGCTGCGCTCGAGCGTGCCGAGCAGGTCGTATTCGTGTGCGAGACGGGGCGCGAGTCGTACCTGGCCGCCCGCGCTGCGGTCAATATGGGCTGCGCCGATGCGGGCTATCTGTCGGGCGGCCTACGAGTGTGGCGGGCAGGCGAATGAACTGGCGTGTGCCGGCAGCGGCCGACGCGATGACCCACGCCCCCGCGGACGTGTTCGCGGCCGGCCTGCGCAACCATCACATCGCGAACACCGCCTATCCGATCGCCCATCAACAGACCTTTGCGCCCTACCGGGTGGCCCGCCCCGATCACCTCGCCGTCACAACGGCGGCGTTCGAGACCATCGGTGAGATGTGCCTCTACGTGCACGTGCCTTTTTGCGAGACCCGCTGCTCATTCTGCGAGTACACGGTCGTCGGCAAGGACGAACTGTCCGAGACCACAGCCTACGTCGACGCCCTGATCCGAGAACTCGAACTCTACGACCGCACACTCGATTTCGGGCGGCGCCGCATGCACGGCATGGACATCGGTGGCGGGACGCCTGCATATCTTTCGGTCGCGCAGATCGAGCGGATCATGACCGCGGTGCACGCCTCATGTCTCTTCGTCGAGGGCTCCGACATCAGCATCGAGACCACGCCCAAGCTCGCCGCGGAGGATCCGACGAAGATCGCGGGCTATCGCAGCCTCGGGATCGAGCGGATCAGCATGGGCATCCAGGTGATCCAGCCCGATTTGCTCAAGGTCCTCAATCGCGCCGACAACGGCGTCGAGCATCACTTTCGGGCGGTTGAGGCGATTCGAACCGGCGGCTTCGAGCGCCTGAACATCGACCTGATGTACGGGTTCGCCGATCAGAGTCTCGACAGTTGGCAGGCGACGCTCGACCACGCCATCGCGCTCGACCCGGAGTACATCACGCTGTACCGCATGCGCTACAAGCTGACGCGAATCTCGCATCAGGCCCACGCGGTCACCCTCGCGCAGATCGGTCCGATGGAGGATCTCGCCAAGCAGGTGCTGGCGGCGGCCGGCTACCAAGCCAACCCCGGCAAGACCACATTCTCGCGGATCCCCGGTGACGTCGGGACCAGCAGCTACCTCGCCCGACGGGTGCAGACCGGCATTCCGTATCTCGGCGTGGGCCTCGGCTCGCAGACCTTCACACACACGACCATCGCCTACAACGACGGCGCGGCGGCAAAGCGGCTGCGACCCTACCTCGACAGCGTCGCCGCCGGTCGCCCGCCGATTCAAGATCTCTACGAACTGCCGGTCCGGCACATGATGGGCAAGATGTGTGCGGTCAGTTTTTACTTCGGCGAGATCCTTCGGGCGCCGTTCTTGGCCAAGTTCGGCCTGCCGCTCGAGCAGGTGTTCGCCGACGAGATCGAGTTCGTGGTCTCGCGTGGATGGATGGAGCTGAGCGACCGGGCGCTGAGCCTGACTGCCGGGGGGGTCCACTACAAGCCCGGGATCATCCCGTTGTTCGCGGCGCCTTCCATTCAGAGGTACTTGATCGAGCGCGATCCAAAGCAAGCCGACGACATGGTGCGCAACCGTCGGATGGCGCTGCGTGTCTCTGGTTAGCATGCGCCGCCGTGAGGCGCTGGGAACCGGCACCGACTCCGTGGTACGTCCAGAAGCGATGCTTCGTCGTTCCGCCCTCGCCGCCCTGCTCGCAGCCTCCTGTACCAGCGCCGAGCCGTCGCGCCCCCCGGAGGCCGACGCGCCCGTGCCCACGATCGATCTGCCGGAGCCCGCCGTCGTCGCGACCGAGCGCGTGCCCGAGCCGAACGCCGCGCGCACGCCGACACCGACGCCGACACCGACACCGATCGCTGCGCCCCCAGAGCCGCTCTTGCCGCCGCCCGCATCACGGGAGTGCCGATCGTTCCTCGAGTACTGCGGCCGCGCGACGGCGACTGCCGACGAGCGCGCCGTCGTCGACCTGATGCTCGGCGCGGTCGGCGAGAGCGCGTGCGACCCGGGCTGGGCGAAGCTGCAGAAACTCGACGCGCTCGACCTCGGGATGAAGGGCGTGAAGACCATCGCGCCGCTGTGCGGCCTCGACTCACTCACGGACCTCCAGATCGGGTTCAATGACATCCGCGACATCGGTGTCGTCGGCACGCTGCAGAACCTCCGCAAGCTGAAGATGTACGGCGCACGCGTGCGGAGCCTCGACGCGCTCGCGAAGCTGGAGCGCCTCGTCGAGCTCGATGCGACGTCGCGGCACATTCGCGACATCGGGGCGCTCGCGAAGCTGGAGCGCCTCGAGGACATCCACCTGCAGTACGCGCAGATCACCGATCTGACGGCGCTTGCGAAGCTGCCGAAGCTGCGGGTGCTATGGCTCGGGAACAATCGCGACCTGGTCGACCTCGAACCGGTCGCCGGGCTGGGCACGCTCGAGGAGCTGCGCATCGACGGCCCGACGCGCGTCACGACACTCGCTGCGATCGCGCCGCTGGTCGGCTTGAAGATGCTCTCGGTGCACAGCTCGGCGCCGCTGAAGGACGTCGACGCGATCGCAGGCATGAAGGACCTCAGGGATCTCACCCTCGTGCTCGCCCCGGGCACCAAGGTGCCGCCGCTCGCGGATCTCACCAAGCTGCATCTTCTCCACATCGAGCACAGCCACTTGGTCGACCTCTCGCCGCTCGAGAACGCGACGTCCATCGACGAGCTCTACCTCGGTGACAATCGCATCGTGTCGCTCGAGCCGCTCGCGACGCTCGAGAAGCTCACCATCTTGCGGATCGAGGAGAACCGCATCGAGAGCCTCGCCCCGCTCGCCGGCCTCGAGCACCTGATCACGCTGCAGGTCGGCAAGAACGGGCGCCTCCGCAAGGACGAGGCCCACTGCCCGAGCGTCGGCGTGGCGCTCGTCGCGGGCTACTGCAAGAAGCTCCGCGGCATCGAGTGAGAAGATCGCCTCCAGATCAGCGGACCTTCATGCGCCCGCGGGGCCGCACCTTCTCGGGCGGATCGCAGGGTTCCTCCGCCAGCGGTGTCGGACGCATACCACCTTCGACCTGGAGGTCGCGAGGCTCGCGAGGCGGTGCTCGCATGCCGCCGTCGACCTGGATGTCGTCGCTGGCGACCGGCGGCCGAATCACCGGTGGACTCAACGGGATCGTCGGCCGGGTCAGCGCCTGACCTGCCGACTCGGTCCCGACCACCGCGTGGGGCGCGACCTCGGGATTGTCGTGGGGCGTACACGCGGCAAGTGCGAGACCAAAGCCAGCCGCTGCGAGGCGAGCAGGGCGGCGCAGCAGCGACGCGGCGGGCACGAACGGCTCGGGACGAAATCGAACCTCCCCCGCGGCGGACATGGTGTAGGAGACGCACAGGTCCTCGCCGGCCCGCGCACGCAGGAAGTCCCTGGCTTGGACCTCGGTCATCTGCGACAGCACGTGGACGGTCTTGTCGCAGTGTCCACAGTGCCAGTTGCGGCCGCTGCCGCGCATCTGCGAGCCGTCGAGGTCAATCGGGCAGGGGCTCTCGATCTGTACGGTGCTCGCGTGCAGGGCCATGGAGTGCGTGTGAACGCACCGCCGGGCAAAACGATCCCCGAACGGCGCCGCCGCGGCCTTGCCCCGCCTTGGGGGCCGTCCGTTGGGCCGTCACGCCGCGCCGCGAGGCCGACGCGAGCGTGCGCGGTGGCGCCGCCGCGCGAGTGTGCTCGCGCTGTGGTCCCGGCGAACCGGCGCGAACATGTCGGCCTTGATGCCGACCATGAACGTCAAGGGCGCGCCGGGCCGCAGGCCATAGGGACGGTACGACGTGACATACGCGCTGCCGGTCGCGTTGCCGAGCTGAGTATAGACGCGCAGGCGATCGAACACGCGGAGCTCCGCCGAGGCATCGACGACGAGGAAACCATCGATACGCTCGGCGCTGGCAATGGCGCCTTGGCCGGCAACGTCACGCATGGCGCCCGTGAAGGCCGGCGCGACCGAGACATCCCAGATCTCACCGCCCAGGCCGATGGAACCACCGGCAACGTGCGTGGGTACGTAGGGCAGCTGGTCACCGACGGTCACGTCGCCCCACTGGCCGAACGCCGAGCTGAAGCTCCGACGAAATTGCGATCCCGTGTAGGTGTAGCGCGCGCCAAGCTCGAGGCGCAGGCCGTTGCGCCAGCGCTGGCGATAGCGGGCCAGACTCTCGAGCCCGTACACAAACACCTTGCCGGCGTTGAACTGCTGGCTGCCGTCGCCGTCACCACAGCCCGACGAGAAGGTGCACAGCCCGTTGAGGTTGCTGTAGTCGCTGAAGAAGCCGACGGCTTCGACCCACAGCCGCCGCCGAATCGCGCGAACGCCAGCCTCGTAGTTGACGCTGTACTCGGGCTTGACGCTCTCCGGCTGGCCGGGCGCCACCGGTGAAAAGCCCCGATGGACCCCGGCAAATGCATCCATCCAAGGCAGTGCGGCGTACAACACCCCGATCCCCGGGGTGATCCCGAGATCGTGGCGCCGCGCTGCGCCGGGGCCGAGGTCGTCGACATAGCCCATCGACACCGACTCGAAGCGGACGCCGGGTGCAACCGTGAGGCGATCGAAGAACGTCATCGTGTCGTGGACATGCAGCGCCACCGCGTGGGTCTCGCCGCGGTTGCGCAGCGCAGTCACCGACGGTGTGCCCTCGGGTACCAGCACGCGCGAGGTCATCAGGTAGGCGTCCTCGGTGTGAGTCCGAGTGATGGCATCGTGGTGAAGACGAAATCCGATCTCGAGGTCCTGCGAGAAGATCCGGTCCCCAGGGCCATCGGGCGTCGCGGACGAGTCCGGACGCCAGTGCAGCGCCGACTGGATGCCTTCGCTGACGAACTTGCGATCGTTGCTCGTGACGATCAGCGCCTGCTCGGGAGACGCGGCGTCCTCCTCGCCGCGGAGCACGGCAGACAGCACCGCGAGCTGCCCCGCATCGGGGTTGGCCAGCACGGTGCTGAGGTCGGGCCCGTCGCGAAAGTGATCGAGTCGACGCCAGACCCGGCGAAAATCGTGGCGATACAGATCGGTCTGCAGCTCGAGCCTTTCGCCGCCGACGGTGTAGCCAAGCTCGGCCTGCGAACGCCACCAGGTCATGCGATCGCGGGCACTCGCGGCGTAGCGGCGGTACGGGGTTCGCTCGAAGTCTTGTCGAGACAGCCCGAGATAGGTCTCGTTGGAGCGCTCGGTGGCAACGCCTGACTTGAGCACCACGCGATGGGTTGTGTCCGGGCCAGTGCGGGCCTCGTAGCCAACCTTGAGCATCGCGTCGTTCTTGGCGAAGCCGGTGTCACCACCGCCGTCGAGTTGCTTGAATCCGTCGCTCTGGATCCGGGCGACCTCGAGCAGCACGCCGATACCGCGATAGGTCGTGCCGAAGAACCCGTGGCCCTTGACGTAGCCAAAGCGGCCCCCGGCGAGATCGATCGTCGAGGCCGGCTCCTGCGGGATCTGGCGGGTCCGCAGGTTGATCGCACCGCCGATGGTGTTGGGCCCGTGACGGATGGAGGCGGGGCCCTTGAACACCTCGACGCCGACCATGCGAGTCGTGAGCGGAAAGTAGTAGGCCGCCGGTGCGGAGTATGGCGCCGGTCCGAGCAGGATGCCGTCCTCCATCAACGTGATCTTGGCCGAACGGTCGGGATTCGCCCCGCGCAGGCCGATGTTGGGGCGCAGGCCGAAGCCATCTTCGCCGCGCACGTAGACCCCCGGGACGGTCGCGAGCACGCGATGCACGTCATCGTACTCGCGTTGCTCGAGCTCCTTTGCGCCCACGACATGCGCGGAACCGGCGACGCGCGGCAGCTCGTCGCCCTCGAACATCGAGCCGACGATCACCGTGCGGGTCTGGGCTTCATCGGCCGGGGCGCCGCTCGTCGCGGGCGCTGGTGAAGCGGTGGGGGCTGGTGCCGGGCCTGCGGGCACGGCGGGAGACTCCGCGGGCGGTGCAGCGTGGGCTTGTCCAGTTGCACCCGCGAGCATCGTGGCGAGCGCGACCGATGACGTCACGGCGCTACGACCACGACCACGACCACGACCACGCGCGAGCGCAGCGATCAGTGGTTGCCACAGCGCCGACCACAGTCTGTCCGGGTCGTGGTTGATGTGCGCGGCCGGCAGCCCGAAGGCACGGGGCGGAAGCTCGCCGGCACAGCGCAGGGTGCCGGCCCAGTGGTCCCACAGCGCGATCCAGGTGCCGAGGTTCGTGGAGGAGGTTCCGTCGACCGCGTGGTGCATCTGGTGCTGAGCGGGGCTCATGAGCACGCGCTCGAGCCGACCCCACGACCACCACACATGGCTGTGGCGGAGGTTCGAGCCGACCAGATTGAACACGAACCCAAAGACATTGATGCCGAGTAACTCGAGCTCGATCGCGTCGCGACGAAAGAGATAGAAGAACACCGCGGTCAGCGATCCGGTGACCACGACGCCGCGGATCCCGAACAACAAGTTTTCGATCGGGTGGGTGCGATACAGCGTGAGCGGCGTGAGAGTCTTCGCCGAGTGGTGGACCTGGTGTAGCTCCCACAGCCACGCGACCCGGTGCATCCACCGATGCACCAGGTAGCGGCTGGCGTCCCAGGCGACGAACATCACCACGGTGTAGATCGCGGCGACCAACGTGGTCGGGACGCCCAGGGCCTGGGGCACGCCGAGCCACGCGTCGAGGCGAGCGACCAGCCACACCGCGGCCCCGAAGGCGGACATCGTGTAGACGACGGCGCCGACCGATCGCAGCCCGATGTTCACCACGAGCAGTTGGAGATCGACCCATGACGATCGAGAAAAAAGCCCACGGCCCGGCGTACGCCGAGTGGTCGAGTGCCGGCCAGTGTGGCGCTCGAGCAGCGCGATGAGTCCGGCGCTGAGCAAGAAGCCCCAGAAGATGCGCTCGGAGGGATCGAGCAGCATGCCCGCGAGTTCGCGCAGCGTGCCGAGCACCGCCGTCACGATCCGCTCAGCGCCCGATCCCAGCTCGTCCACTAATCGGCATCCCCTGCGGCCTCGCCCGGGCTACGCAGGCCCAGTGCGATGGAGACGCGACCCTTGAGCAGGTCCACGACCTTCTGCACTGCGCCCTGGATCGCCGCGAGCGCAGCGGGGTCGGCAGTCACAGCGGCTTCGAAGCTGCCCTCGACGGCCTCGACCACAGCAATGGCATCCGCGATCGCGACGTTGAGTTCGTCCGCGAGCTCGGCTTCGCCGAGTTCGATCAGGAGGTCATCGAACCCCGTGCCTTCGCTCGCCGACTTGCCGCCCCAGATCAGCTGCTGCAAGCCGTCGAGGTTCGCGCGTACGTGCGCCTTGGATTCCAGCGCCCACGGAGACTCGGTGGTGGTCGCGGAGCTCGCCACGAGCTTGCGGTCCTTGAGGACGGTATCGGCGTATCCCGCGGCGCCGAACAGCTCGTCGAGGGCCTCGGTGGGGTCGCCGTAGGGCGAACCCGCTTCGCCGGGCGCGGTGATCCACACGGCGAACTCGCCGGCGTCGGGTCGCCACGTGAGGGCCAGCTCACTCGCGAGCCGCGCGACCTCGGCGGCCGCTGCAGCCGCATAGTCGGCTCGACGGCGCTCGAGTTCCTCGACCTCGAGTTCAGCCCACGAGCCGGCTTGATTGATCGGCTCGGTGGCAGCACAGGCATTCATCGTTGGATCTGCCCAGAGCAGGTACTCGAGTGCGTCGAGACCGCGGACGTTCACCAGCGAGCTGGTGAAGAAGTCGGCCACGTCGTAGCTCTGCGCGAGGGTCTCTTCGTCGATGCGACAGCCGCTGACGGTGGGCCAGGAGTAGATCTGGTCGCGCTGGTCTTGTCCTCCAACCACGAACGCCGACGAGCCGGCGGGCCCGACCTGCAGCATCTCGGCCCGTTGCCACACCAACATCGCGTCGCGCCAGGCGGTCTGAGCCGCCTCGCGAGCGGCGACGACCTCACCACCAGCGACCGCAGCGCTCGACCACGCTGCGGTCGCGTCCTTCAACGCGATCGCTGCGGTCTCGAACTCTTCCATGGTCGGTCCGAGGACGTGTTCGACCTGACTGTCGAGGATGGCCAGCCGCGTGGGGTCGTGGCCGTCGTCGCCAGGCCCGGTCATGCAGGCCCACGCGAACGCGAGTGCGGCCGCGGCGAGCGCGACCACGGTCGTCACCTGCGAGCGCGGCCGGGCGGCACTCGACCCCGTGTCATTGATAACGATTGTCATTTTCCCCACCCGTTCACCAGGAAACTTGGCGTCAGGGAACTTGAAAGTCAACATCATTTGGAACGCCGATGGCGCATTCTGCGTGAACAGTCAGGGGTTGACAGCCGGCCTGGACCTCGTCATATTCGGTACTAAGTGAAAACGATTATCAAAATCTGCACTGTCGCGTTCGGCCTCTCCGGGGTCGCCTGTGACGACGACAGCGAGTCGGGAATCAGCCAGGACGAAGCCGCACGGCTCGCCCAGGACGCGATCGGGGGGATCGCCGGCGAAGCCGAGCGCTCGACTGTGGGCGATCTCGAGGTCTGGGAGGTGTACGTCGCGATGCCGAACAAGGCCGAGGTCGAGGTCAAGCTCGAGCTCGCGACCGGAGACGTGGTCTTGGTCGAAGACGAGGCTGGCCCGTTCGACTACCCCGATTTCACTCCGATCGCCGGGGTGCTCTCGTACAACGCGATCAAGGCGCTGGCACTCGAGGAGGTCGCAGGCGATATCACCAAGTGGGAGTTCAAGCGCGAGGGTGAAGCGGGCGGGTACGAGTTCGAATTCGAGTTCTACATCCGCGATGCGCAAGCCCAGCTGTGGGAGATCTATTTCGACGCGACCGATGGGACCGCGAAGTCAATCGAGGCGATCGACTCGGTCGAAGACGGCTAAGGCAAACGCCCCGTGTTCGCGCCACGCTGCGAGAACGCGGTCACCGCCAGAAATCCGCTGACGCCGACGACCGCGACGACGGCCGCGGGCCATAGCGCGCGCACCTCGTGGCCTTGCGTGGTGGTGGTGTCGATCATCCATCCGACCAGCGGCGCGGCCACGGCGACCAGCAGCGCCTGGGCCTGACTTTCGAGCGACAGCACGGTCGCCGCGAGCTCCGGTGGGCACTGGGCGTCGTACCGGGCCAGCTGGGTCGCGCGGAACAGGTTGCGAGCGATGCCGAACTGGATCACGAACAATCCGATGGCGATCGCAGCCGCGCCGAACAACAGCGCTGCGAGCAACGCCACCGAGCACGCCAGATGCACGCGCCACAGCCGACGCACCGCGTCTGCATCCCCGCCTGCGCGGCGCGAGAAGGCGCCAGCGCGGGCCGAGGCCATCGCCTCGACGAGACCGAGCACGAAGTAGACCGCACCAGCGGCGATCACCGTGATGGCAAAGTCGGTCGTGGTGGCCGCCAGCGCGCTCGCGGCCAGCAGCCCGACCGCCCACAGCTGGACCAGTGGCTGCAAGTAGTTCGCGGTCAGCTTGAGGCTGCCCTCGAAGACCATCGACTCGACCAGCAAGCGTCGCAGTGGCGCGAGGGTTACAGCCGAGCGCACCGCCTGCCAGGTCGCGCGCACCACTGCACCCAGGCCGACCTCGGTCGGCGCGCGATCGAGCGAGCTGGGGTATCCCGCGAGATTGACGATGTTCGCCAGGTAGGGGATCGCCGTCCACCAGAACGCCGCCGTGAAGCTACCCATCGACAGCACGATCACGGCTCCGGTCGCGGCGCTGACCGCCGAGCCCCGCTTCGACCACGAACGGGTGTAGCCGTAGGCGGCTGAGGCCTCGGCTTCGCGGCCTTGCGCGCGCAGCCAGTCGAAGATCATCGCCTTGTGGGTGCCACCGCGGAACGCCTCACCGACGCTGTACAGAGCGATCGCGACGAACAGGCCCGGCAGGCCCGGGGCAGCCCCGAACAGGCCGAACGCCAGCACGTAGGCGACCAGGGCGAGGATGAGACAACGGCGACGGCCATAGACGTCGGCGACGGCTCCAAACGGTACCTCGAGCACGTTCACCAGGATCGAACCGGCGCTGACCAGCAGGCCGATGTCGAGAAACGAGAGCCCCTGCTCGCGCAAGGCCAGCACGAAGAACGGTTCGTGGTAGCGCTGGTTCTTGAGGAACCCGTACAGCGAGAAGCGGCCGAGCATGGCGCTACACGAGCGCGCTCATGGCACGCAGCAGACCGAAACCGGCAGCTGCTGGCGAAGCAACTCGACCGCGGGCGTGCACTGCAGCGGCACGGGCACGGCGCGAACCGCCGAAAAGAGGCCTCCGGGGCACTCGAGAGTCCCGATGGTCTGCGAAGGGAAGCTCGAGCAGTCCGCGCTGTCGTGAAGCTCGAGCTGAACCGCGGTCGCGCAGTACTCGGAGGTCAGACAGTCCTCGCACTCGCCATCGCAGGTCACGCGCTGCAGCGTCACAGGACCGTTCTCGAAGCCGGTCGGACACTCGGATGCCGCGCCGTACGCATACACGCAGACCCCTTCAGACGCCGGTGCTTGCGAGCACCCGTCCTCAGGGATCTCGCAGCCCCATACCGACGGCGTCAGATCTGGCGTCGACGCGGTGCCGACCGAGACGCAGGCGCCCAGCGGCGTCGCGTTGGCCTGAAACTGCGAGAGCGGCGCGTCGAAGGCGTTGCAGCCGCCGCCGTACCCGCCGATCCCCGAGCCCTCGCAATCGGAGAACATCGAGATCGCACAGAGATCCTCGGGGGGTGTGTCGCACTGGCACGCGCACGTCGTGGACTCGGCGTTGATGGTGGCGACCCGCTGGCCAAAGGTCCCGTCGCCGCAGTCCGGTCCCGAAGCGACGCTGCCCGTGAAGCCGTAGGAAAGCACCGGGCCCTCCCAGCCCTCGGGCGCCGCGCCGACCTCGATGAGCTGACCGTCGCACGCCGGCTCGCCACTGCTGTCTGCGGGCTCCGACGTCGAGGAGTCTGCGGGCATCGTCGTCATGGTCGCGTCGGTCGTGTCGTCCGGTCCCGAGCTCGCGGTGGTCGTCATCGTGATGGAGGTCAGCCCGTCGTCGCGCGGCTCGGCGGCGCAAGCGGCGGTGACGGCGGTCGCAAGTGCAAGCGTCAGGGTCAAGGCAGGTGAAGTGGGCACGGAAACGACCGTAGCCGTGATCGGGTCGTGAAGCCATCATGCGGCGATCGACGACGAGGGCGGTCGGCGCTCGGGCGCCGGCGGTGGCCCCACGGGAGCCTCTCGCTCGCCACTTTTGGCGGGGTTTCGACGCGCGGGCCTGCAACCGCCTCCCGCAGCCGCACTGGGCCGACGTACTCTTCGCCCGAATGACGGTGCCCACGCCGCCGGACCCAGTGCTGCCCGGCAGCCCCTCGGCGGACATGCTCCGCGTGCTCGAGGCCGTGCGCAGCGTCGTGGTCGACGTGAGTGATGGCCGCGGCCTCGGCCTGGTAACCCCCGAAGTTTCGTTCGAGCGCGAGCTCGGCCTGGGCAGCCTCGAGCGCGTCGAGCTCGCCGTGCGAGCCGGCGATGCGTTTGGGGTGAGGCTGTCCGAGGAGGCGTTCGCGACCGTCGACACGCCGCGACAACTGCTCGCCCACATCGATGCGCTTCACGGCCGCGCGGCGCCGCAGCGCGCGCCGACTCCCGTGCTCGACCGCGCGAGCCTGCTGCCGACCGAGCCTCCAGCGCCGCAACCCCTCGCCGCCGCGACGCTCGTCGAGGTGCTCGAGTACCACGTTCGGCTCCAGCCCGACCGTGTGCACGTCATCCTCGAGGACGACGATGGCGCGGTGACGCCGATCACCTATCGCGACCTCCATCGGGCCGCGATGGCAGTTGCGCGGTCGCTGCGGGCGCACGGCCTCGAGCACGGGCGCTGCATCGCGATCATGCTGCCGACCGGCCTGGGCTACCTCGCGTCGTTCATGGGCGTGCTGCTCGCCGGCGGCGTACCCGTGCCGCTGTACCCGCCGATGCGGCTCGACCGGATCGCCGAGTACATCGGTCGCTGCGCGAAGATCCTCGACAACGCGCAGGCCCAGATGCTCATCACGTTCGATCGTGCGGCGCGCGTGGCCGAGATCGCACGAGACCGGGTCGCGGCGATCGAACGCGTGCTGTCCATCGACGCCTTGCTCGCGCCGATCGGCGGTGCGACCTCGACCCAGGTTGCGGTCGGGCGCGACGACACCGCGCTCATCCAGTACACCTCGGGCAGCACCGGCGACCCCAAAGGCGTCGAACTCACGCATGCCAACGTGATGGCCAATATCCGCGCGTCGGCTGCCGGGTGCGGGTTGTGCAACACCGATGTGGTGGTGAGCTGGCTGCCGCTGTATCACGACATGGGCCTGATTGGCGGCTGGTTGATGCCGTTTTACTTCGGCATCCCCAGCGTGTTGCTGTCGCCGATGGCGTTCCTGTCGCGACCGCTGCGCTGGCTCGCGGCGCTGACCGAATACCGGGCGACGGCTTCGGTCGCGCCGAACTTCGCCTTCGACCTGTGCGTCAAACGCATCGACGAAGCGGCGTTGGCGACGCTGGATCTGCATCGCGTGCGCGCGATCCTCAACGGCGCGGAGCCGATCCTGCCAGCGACCCTCGATCGCTTTGTCGCGCGTTTCTCTCCCGTGGGTCTGCGTCGCGAGGCACTGTTCTGCGCCTATGGCTTGGCCGAGAACATGGTCGCGGTCACGTTCCCGCCGGTGCTGCGGGCGCCGCGAATCGATCGGATCGATCGCGCAGCGTTCGAGGCCGGCGGCAGCGCAGTGCCTGCCCAGGGCGACCGCGATGTGCTCGAGTTCGTTTGCGTCGGCTCCGCGGTGCTCGGGCACGAGGTGCGGGTCGTCGACGCCAAGGGTGCGAGCGTCGCCGAACGGCAGCAGGGCGCGGTGCAGTTCCGGGGGCCCTCGGCGTTCAAGGGCTACTTTCGCCGGCCCGAAGCGACCGCGGAGGTCAAGCACGCCGATGGCTGGGTCGACACCGGCGACCTCGGCTACTTCGCCGACGGCGAGTTGTTCATCGTGGGTCGGCTCAAGGACCTGATCATCAAGGGCGGGCGCAACTACTATCCCCACGAGATCGAGGAGGCTGCCGCCAGCGTCGAAGGCATTCGCCTGGGTTGCGTTGCCGCGTTTTCGGTGCCCGACGAGGCCTCTGGTACCGAACAGATCGTCGTGGTCGCGGAGACCCGCGTGCGCGATGCGTTGCCGCGAGAGATGCTGGTTGGGCGTGTGATCGAGGCAGTGACGGCGCGGGTCGGTGTGCCGCCCGATCGGGTGGTGCTGGTGGGGGCCGCAGCGGTGCCCAAGACCTCCAGCGGCAAGGTCCAGCGCCGCGAGAGTCGAAGGCTCTACCTCGAAGGCGCGCTCGATCGCAGCCACGGTTCATTCGCGCGGCAGGCGGTGGGTCTCTATCTGCGCAGTCTTCCCGCACGTGTTGGTCACTTGGTCCGGCGCGTGGGCCAGGGGCTCTACGGCGCGTATGCGATCAGCACCATCGCGGTGGTGTGCATGACGGCGCT
>CANLQR010000071.1 GCA_947492135.1 Deltaproteobacteria bacterium
TCCGCCTTGCAGATCGCGTACGACTCGGGGTTCAGCTCCTGGCCGTACATGACCAGCCGGGCGTCGGGGTTGTGGCTCGCGAGGTGCTCGCCGCCCACGCTCAGCATGCCGCCGGTGCCGGCGGTCGGGTCGTACAGCGAGCGCACCACCCCGGGCTTCGCCAGCGCGTCGTCGTCCTCGATGAACAGCAGGTTGACCATGAGCCGGATGACTTCACGCGGGGTGAAGTGCTCGCCGGCGGTCTCGTTCGACAGCTCGGCGAACTTGCGGATCAGCTCCTCGAACACCGCGCCCATCTGCGCGTTGCTCACCACCTTGGGGTGCAGATCGATGTTCGCGAACTTCTCGCTGACCAGGTACAGCAGCCCAGCCTTGGCGAGCCGGTCGATCTGGGCGTGAAACTCGAAGCTCTCGAAGATGTCGCGCACCGCCGGCGAGAACGCCTGCACGTAGGCGCGCAGGTTCTCGCCGATGTGGTCCTGATCGCCCATGAGCTTCTTCAGGTCCAGCGGCGAGGTGTTGTAGAAGAACTGCCCGGACTTCTTGAGCAGGAACGGCTCGGGGTTCAGCCCGGCCTTCTTGCGGAGCTGCAGCTCGGTGAGCACGGCGGGCTTGGTGGCCTCGAGTACGCAGTCGAGACGGCGCAGCACCGTGAACGGCAGGATGACCTTGCCGTACTCGGACTGCTTGTAGTCGCCGCGCAGGAGGTCTGCGACCGACCAGATGAAGGAGGAGAGGTTCGGGTCGGTCATCGGGTGACGGGGCCGGCCGACGGTCGGGCGAGGCCTCGGCGAGGGTACCCCGCTGCAGCGGCCGTGGCGGCTCGGGAGCGCAGTGACTGAGCCGCCCAGAGCAATCCTCACCCCGAGCCAGTGCCGCAAGACGCTCGACCGGATGCAGTCCTTGCCTGGGCAAGCGCGACTGAGGCGCGAGAGGGGTCTGCACGTGGCATCGGCCGCCCCCGCGGGTCCGCGCCAACACGGCCACGGTTGACACCGGATGCCTCGGTCGCCGAAGGTTGGTCGTCGCCGTGCCGCCGCGGAGTCGCGCATGACCCCCCAGGATGTCGAAGCCGCGCTGAGCTACGCCTACCTGCACGCGGTCGCGTCGCACGCTGGCGTTGCGTGTCAGGAGGCGAACCGCGCCCACGACAACCAGGGGATCGACGCAACGCTGAGCCTGCGCAAGGACTTCGGGGGCAACGCGGTCTTGACCGACATGAGCCTGCACATCCAGCTCAAGGCGACGGTGAAGTCACCCGCGGAGAACGAAGGCAGGCTCTCGTACTTCCTCGCAAGCGTCGACGAGTACAACCGCCTGCGGCGTCCGTCGGCCCTGCCTCCTCGGCTGCTGGGTGTGTTGTTCTTGCCCGATGACCCTGCCCAGTGGCTCAGCCACGATGTCGATCAGCTCGTCCTTCGGCGCTGCGCCTACTGGACCAGTCTCATCGGCGCGCCCGAGAGCAAGAACGACACCGGGCAAACCGTGTACCTGCCCAAGGCTCAGATGCTCTCGCCCAACGGTCTACTCGACCTCTTTCACCGCGTCGCGCGGCAGGAGGTGCTCCGGTATGGGACGTGACGAAGCCCGCGTCGCCGCTCGCGGTCTGACACCAATGGCGGTCCGCAACTACGCGACGGGTCGGGGTTGGGTCCTCGATCCGCGGGTAAAGGACCGATTCTGGTTGCTCACGCATCCGCGGCACCCACTGCGGCAGTTACTCGTTCCCAAGGACGTCCAAGACCCGGGTTTCGAGGACGGGATGATCGACGTCGCGACGCGCGTTGCCGACCTCGAGCAACGTTCGCTCGCCACCATACTCGTCGACCTCCAAACCGCGGACGCCGACGTCCTTCGAATCCGCCTCGTGGGGCCCGACGCAGGCCGCGGAGATGTCTCGCTCGCCACTGACGTCGCGTTGCGCGACGGCGCCAGACGTGCGCTGCTCGCGTCCGCGTGCTCCGTGCTCAGCCCTGCGCCCTACCACCCGCGGCTTAGCAAGGGTGCGGCTGATACCCTCCTCGCCGCGTGCCGAGCTGGGCAGACCGAGGTCGGCAGCTATGTCGTTCGCGTGCTGTGTCCACTTCACGCCGTCGAGCCGATGTTGCTCGAGGCGATCCCATTCACCCGGCGTGTCACGATCTCCCTGATGCGCGCGGTGGACGAGATCGTCGCGAGCATCGAAGGCGGGACGATGGACCGTTACGTCGACGCGCAGGCCGAGCACCCGGGACTGAGTGCCAACTTGTGCGAGGCGCTCGTTCAGCTCCAGCCGCCAATCGACGACCCGCTTGCCGAACGCAGCGGTGGCGAAGTCGAGATCTCGACGACGTGGGCGTCTGACCCCCAGGTCGGTTGTCCCTCGCCGGCGGAGGCTCCCTCCCGGGTGGTCATCAAGGCGGAGTACTCGCGAGAGATCGAGCGCGCCGCCCAGCGCCTGCGTCCGGGCGCCGCCAAGTCTGACACGCGGTGGTACATCGGCACCGTCGAGCGGCTCGACGGCACGATCGGCGACGACGGTCGACGCTCAGGTGAAGTGCGGCTCTCCGTACTGCTCGCGGACGGCGATTCGCTCGGAGCCCGCGCGACCCTCGGTCCCGAGGCCTACGCCGTCGCCGTCGAGGCACACGAGCGGGGGCGCGCCTACGTCATGCTCTACGCGGCGCTACACCGCGGGCGTCGGAGCGCACAGTTTGGCCCCGTGCAGTTCTTCGCGCCCGTGCCCGAGGCTTTGCCGCCGGGCTGACCCCGACCGTCCGGCAGCGAGCGGCCCGTATCTTCCAACTGGTCGGGGCGAGAGGATTTGAACCTCCGACCTTTCGGTCCCGAACCGAACGCGCTACCAAGCTGCGCTACGCCCCGCTACCGGATCTGCAATCCAGAGCGGGGCTTATGTACCCCCGTCACCAGAAGGCGTCAATCAGCGCGTTGCACGCGGGTGGGTTGTCGGATCCCGGCGCGTGGGCGCACGCCTAGTACTCGTACTCGAACGTGTAGCTGCGGCACACCGCGTCGGGAGCATCGATGATGATGTCGATCGTCGCCTCTTCGTCCGCCGTGGAGACACAGTTGACGCTCATCGACACCACGCCGGTGCCGCAGCAGACGTCGCTGTCTTGCCCCGGGTCCCCGGCAGTACAGACCACGGTGGTGTCCAGATCGTTCGCACAGACCGCGAGCAGGCAAAACGGCAGGTCGTCGCCCTCGGTGAACGTGACCGACGGTGTCGCATCACCATCGCCGCAGTTCACGAAGCTCCACTGCCCGTAGTAGTAGAACCAATCAGGGTTGGTCGCACCGTCGAGCACGGCGCTGCGCTCACCGACCTCGCCGTTGCAGTCGATGTTCTGCATGAAAACCGAACCCTGGTAGTCCTGGTTCGGTTCGTCGTCCTCGTTGCAGTCGGCGTTGGTCTCCGCCGCCGTGTCGGTCGCATCGGTCGAGGTACTGGGATCCGCCGTCGTCGCACCCTCGGTCGTGTCGCTCGTCAGCGTCGTCGGGTCCGTCGGGTCCGTCGGGCCGGTCGTGTACGTCGGATCGGTGGGGTCCGTCGGGTCCGTCGGGTCCGTCGGGTCCGTCGGATCGGTCGGGTCGGTCGCATCCGTCGGCTCCGTCGTGCCCTCCGCACTCATCGAACCTTGCGTCGCCGACACCGACCCCGCAGTGTCCGCACTACCCGACCCCCCGCTGCTGCCAGCGCTGCCGTCGGTTCCACGTGTGCCTGAACCTGACTCGACTGGTGAACCAGAACAGGCCCACAGCGCACACCCAAGCCACAGCACAGCGCCTCGACGTTGCATCCGCGATCACCCTAACAGCGGCCAACGCGTCGGCGCAATCGCATCGGCGTCGCTTTGGCCGCGCTTTTCAGCTGGGGTCGACCGGCGGACCGAGCTTGCTGCGCAGCCGCTCTTTGACGCGCTCGAAGCGCTTGCGCAGCTTGGCGGCGAGCTTGTCGTACTCCTCGTCGGGCGTGTCGCTCATCACCCGCGCGATGTCGCGCCACGACATCCTGCGATCGACCCGCAGCACCAGCAACGTACGGTCGTCCTCGTCGAGGGTCTCGCGCAACATCTCGAGCCTTCGCTTCATGTCGCTGCGCATGTAGGCGACGGTCGTCGTACGGATCGCGGCCGCACGCTCGGCGACCTCGGGCGCGTCGGACAGCGCGACCGCCTGGCGGCGATGCCCCTGCCGGTAGGCCTCGCGCACGAGGTTGCGAGCGATGGCGTACGCCCAGGTGCGAAAGCTGCTGTCCCAGCGAAACTGCGGCAACGCCCGCCATAGCTTCTCGCACAGCTCCGAGAACAACTCCTCCGCGTCGTCCGAGGTGCGCGCCAAGGCGAACAGGTAGCCGAGCAACTCGCCGCCGTAGCCCTCGATCGCCCGGGTCGCAGCGGCAGCGGCGCCCGCGGTGTCGAGGAGCGTGCGGATCTCGTCCTCGAGCGCGCGCGCACGTCGCTCGTCGTCGGCCGCCCTCGTGGCCCGATCGGTGTCCTCGGGAGCGCCAGTCATGGCACCAAGCATGATACGCGAGGCCTTGCGGATAGAGGAAGCCGAATCGCGGGTAGGCCGTGGGCGGCGGCATCGCGGTTCGTTCGCGGCCTGCTACGCTCGCCGCGAACGATGACCGACAAAAGCATCAGCTTCGTACGTTCACTGTGCGCCGGCGCAATCGAGGAGGACGTGCTCCTCCCCTACCCCACGCTGTCGGCCGACGAGCGCGAGACCCTCCGGGCGGTGGTCGGATCGGTGGACGACCTGCTCGGGCCCCGCGCCGAGGATTTCCGCCGCTGGGATGCCCAGGGCGAGCTGCCGCCGGCGTTCATCGAAGAGCTGCGCAACTTCGGACTGTTCGGGCTGGTGATCCCCGAGGCCCACGGTGGGATGGGCATGCGGGCGGCCGCCTACTCGCGAACCCTGCAGCAGGTCGCGCGCCACGACGCCTCGGTCGCCGTCACGATCGGCGCCCACAGCTCGATCGGAATGCGCGGTCTGCTGCTGTACGGCACCGACGAACAAAAAGCCCGGTGGATGCCCAAGCTCGCCACCGGCGAGATGATCGCTGCGTTCTGCCTGACCGAGCCCGGGGCCGGCTCGGACGCCGCGTCGATCCGCACCACCGCGGTCCGCGATGGCGACGACTGGGTCATCAACGGCAGCAAGCTGTGGATCACCAACGGCGGGATCGCCGACTTTTTCACGGTGTTCGCCAAGACCGGCGCGGCCGACGAGCGCGGCAAGCTCTCGGGGTTCGTGATCACCCGCGATCTGCCTGGTGTCAGCGTGGGTCCGCACGAGGACAAGATGGGCCTGCGCGCCTCGTCGACCACGTCGGTGTACTTCGACAACGTCCGGGTGCCGGCGTTCAACCTGCTCGGGCCCGAGCATGCTGGCTTCAAGGTCGCCATGCACATTCTCAACAACGGTCGCACCGGTCTGGGCGGCGGCGCGGTCGGTGCGTGCAAGGGCCTCATCGCGGCCGCGACCAAGCAAGCCAAGAGTCGCCAACAATTCGGCCGTCCGATCGCCGAGTTCGGCCTGGTGAAGCAAAAGCTCGGCCAGATGGTCGTCGATTGCTACGCCGCCGAGTCGGTCGTCAACCTCGTCGCGGGGATCATCGACCAAGGCTACGAGGAGTACGCGATCGAAGCGGCGATCTCCAAGGTGTTTGCCAGCGAGGCGCTATGGCGCACGGCCGACGAGGCCCTGCAGATCGCGGGTGGCAACGGTTTCATGCGCGACTACCCGTACGAGCGCGTGGTCCGTGACAGCCGCATCAACCGCATTTTCGAGGGCACCAACGAGGTCCTGCGGCTGTTCATCGCGCTGTCAGCGATGAACGACGTCGGCACCGAGCTCAAGGAACTCGCCTCCGGGTTGCGGGGAGTCTTCGATGATCCGATCAAAGGCTTTGGGGTCATGTCGGCCTATGCGCTGCGGCGCGCGGCGCTGGCGACCGGCATCGGGCGCAACAAGTCGGCGTTCACCAAGCTCGAGCCGACGCTGGTGCCCGCGGCGCACACGTTTGCGGTCTGCACCCGCGACCTCGCCACCGCGGCGGATCGGATCCTGCGCAAGCACGGCAAGAACATCATCGGCAAGCAGTTCGCGTCGAGCCGGCTCGCCGACATCATGATCGACATGTTCGTCCTGGCCAGCATCATCGCGAGGGTCAATGCCTCGGTGATCACCCACGGCACCGCCGGCGCCGCCAAAGAGCTCGAGATTCTCAACGTGTTCTCGGGGCAAGCGCGGCGGCGCATCCGCGCCAACTTCGACCGCATCGATGACAACGATGACGAGTCGGTCAAAGCCCTCGCCGATCACGCCGTGGAGCTCGAGGGCTACGCCTGGGACAACCTCTAGGCGGCGCGACCTTGGGCGGCCTCGCGGATCTTCACCGCGAGATCAAAGTCCACGCTGGCGACAATCGCCTCGAGATTCGCCAGCCGTTGCTCGACCTCGGGTGACGTCGAGGGTGTCGGCAGCGCCATCCGTAGTGGCGGACTCGCGAGCCCCGCCATGCGGGCACGATGATCGAGGACGCGCTGGATGAGCCACGCCGTGAACACGAACGGCGTGGCAACGATGCAGAGAACCATGAACATGCGGACGACCTCGTGAGCGATGGTTTTGCGCCGCAAAAAACTTCGCGCGCGCGTGGAGCCAGGCCTACCCCGTCCGGCAAGGGTCCATTCCGGCCCGGTCCTGCGGTGTGGATCCACTTCCAAGCGGCACAGGGCGCCGCACCCATGCGGATCCGCACGCAAGGCTCGTCCCCGCCAAAAAGCGTCGGCGCGGTGTTAGCGTGCCGCCGCCAGCCGCGATACGGAAGGCGACGTCATTACCAGCCATGCGCGTTCGATCGGCAAAGTTCCTCCTGGGTGCTGTGTTTGTGTTGTCGGTCCTGTCGTGCCGCGGCAAAAAGGATGGTCCGCTGGCCATGATCGACCCCGATGACGTCGCACCCCCGGTGCGCGGTGCCGACGAGCCGGGTCTGGTGATCCGCCTCGGGCATGCCGACGCCGACCAAGCCACGCGGGCCAGGCCCAAGCTCGCCGAGAGCACGGTGTTGAGCGACGCCGACACCAAGCGCGTGCTCGCTCGCCTGCCCAAGCTGCCGGCACTGCCCGACGACGAGAAGGACTTCGCGCTGCGGCCGTCCTCGGCCCCGCCGCCGCTCACGGGCGCAACGGTGCTCGGCGCGTTCCCTCCCAAGGCGAGCAAGCCTGCGATCGCGGCGAGGCCCACCGGACCCCTCGAGGTCACGCGCTTCGCTCCCCAGGGCGCGGTGCCGATCGCCCCCCACCTGTCGGTCAGCTTCTCGCATCCGATGGTCGAGATCACGTCGCTCGCGGAGCTTGCGGCCAAGGACGTGCCGGTCACGCTGACACCGACACCCGACGGCAAGTGGCGCTGGGTCGGCGCCAAGACGCTGATGTTCGAGCCCGCCGAGCGGTTTCCGATGGCGACCCACTACACGGTCGAGATCCCCGCGGGCACCCGCTCCGCGGTCGGTACCAAGACCACCAAGGCCACGCGATTCACCTTCGACACGCCGCCGGTCACCGTCAAACAGTTCTACCCGCAGGGCCAGCCGACCCGACTGCGTCCGGTGATGTTCGTGGAGTTCGACCAGGCCGTCGATGCCGCGAAGATCGTCCCGACCATCGAGCTTGGCGTCGGCCGCAAGGGCCGAGCGGTGCGGCTCGCACGCCCCGAGGAGATCGACGGCGACGAGGTTGTTCGTGCGCTCACCCAGCAGGCAATCGCAGGGCGCCACCTCGCCGTGGTCCCGGTCGACGCGCTGCCGAGCGACTCGCGCGTGCAGGTGACGCTCGGCCCCAAGGTTCCGTCCGCCGAGGGACCCGAGCTCACCACGGAGGCCACGCGCTTCGAGTTCAGCACCTTTGGGCCGATGCGGGTCACGCAGAATCGCTGCGGCTACAACGGTGAGTGTCCACCGAACCAGCCCTTCGAGATCGAGTTCAGCAACCCGGTCGATGCCAAGAAGTTCGACCCGGGCATGGTGACGACCAAGCCCGTGATCGACGACATGCGCGTCGAGGTCTGGGGTCAGAACATGGTCATCAGCGGGCCGACCAAGGGCCGCACCAAGTACGAGGTCACGCTTGCGGCGACGATCCCCGATAGCTTCGGTCAGCGGCTCGGCAAGGAGGCGTCGTTCACCTTCCGGGTCGACACGGCCCCCGAACAGCTCTCCGCCCAGGGCTCAGGCCTGGTGGTGCTCGATCCCGCCGGCGGGTCCGATTTCGCCGTGTACTCGGTCAACCATCGCAAGCTCCGCGCGCGGGCCTTCGCGGTCGAGCCCGACGATTGGCGCGACTATCTCGAGATGATCGAGACGCTCGGTCGCGATTCTCGCGACGTGAAGCCACCGGGTCGGAAGATCTTCGACAAGGAGATCAGCGTACGCCGCGAGGACGATGCCAGGGTCGAGACCCTGATCGATCTGGCGCCGGCGCTGCGGCGCGGGCTCGGTCACGTCATCCTGCTCGTCGAGCCGCCCGGCCGGCCCAAAGAACCGTGGATGCAGCAACGTGTCGTCGCGTGGGTCCAGGCCACGCGTCTGGGGCTGTCCGCGCATGTCGACGGCGAACAGATGCTGGTGTGGACCACCGCGCTCGCCGATGGCAAGCCCGAGGCCGGTGTGAGCGTCGAACTGCGCCCCGGTGCCAAGGGCGACAGCGGTGCCGACGGCCTGACGCGGTTGGTGCTACCGGGCAAGGCCGCGCCGGTGGTCATCGCGCGCAAGGGCGACGACGTGGCGTTCCTGCCGGAAAATGTCTGGTGGTGGTCGTCGGGTGACGGCTCGTGGAAGAAGTCGCCTCGCACCGACCAGCTGCACTGGTACGTGTTCGACGACCGACACCTCTACCGCCCCGGCGAGGAGGTCCACCTCAAGGGCTGGATCCGCAGCATCGACATGGGCAAAGGCGGCGACGTCGGTCTCGCCGCGGGCATCCGCGAGGTCAGCTACGCGCTGTCGGACTCGCAAGGCAACAAGATCAAGTCGGGGACCCTGGCGCTCAACACGTTCGGCGCTTTCGACACCAAGCTCGCGCTGCCCAAGACCATGAACCTCGGCGGAGCCTCGCTGGTGCTGGGCGCCAAGGGAGCAGGCAAGGACAAGCTCGGCGCCGAGTACTGGCACAGCTTCGATGTGCAGGAATTCCGGCGCCCCGAGTACGAGGTCGAGACCCGACTCGACGAGGGGCCGCACCAGGTCGGCGGCAACGCTGTGGCGACGGTCACCGCGAAGTACTACGCGGGCGGTGCGTTGCCGAACGCCGAGGTGAACTGGCAGGTGACCTCGTCACCCGGCAGCTACCAGCCGCCCGGACACGACGGCTGGTTGTTCGGCAAGGTCGAGCCCTGGTGGTGCTTCTGGCGGGGATGGGGCGGGTACGAGTCCGACCCCGCGGATGCGGCGAAGGTGAGCGACTTCGCGGCGACCACCGATGCCTCCGGTGAGCACCGGCTGGCGATCGAGTTCGTGTCGGTCAACCCCGCGCGGGCGATGAGCTTGACCGCGCAGGCCACGGTCACCGACGTCAACCGCCAGGCGTGGACCTCGACCACCACCACGATCGTCCATCCCGCGGCGCGCTACATCGGCATCAAGAGTGAGCAGGCCTTTGTCCAGGAGGGGGAGTCGATCGAGATCGATGCCGTCGTGGCGGACATCGACGGCAAACGCTCCACCGGCGCACCGATCGCGATGCGCGTCGTGCGTTTGCAGTGGCAACAAGAAAAGGGCGATTACGTCGAGAAGGAACTCGACCCGCAGACCTGCGAGAAAAAGAGCGCCGCCGATCCGGTGCGCTGCAGCTTCACCGCGAGCAAGGGCGGCAGCTACCGCATCGTCGCGACCACGCTCGACGAGGGGCACCGCACCAACCGCACCGAGATGGAGCTGTGGGTGGCTGGCGGCGATCTTCCTGCACCGCGCGACGTCGCCCAAGAGCAGGTGCTGTTGATCCCCGATGCCCAGGAGTACGAGGTCGGGCAGACCGCGAAGATCGCCGTGTCCGCGCCGTGGCCCGGCGCGCACGGTCTTGTCACGCTGCGTCGCTCGGGCATCGTCGAGGCGCGGCGCATCACGCTGACCGGGACCTCGACCGTGATCGAGGTTCCGATCACCGAGGCGCTGACCCCGAACGTCCACGTGCAGGTCGATCTGGTCGGCAAGACCGGGCGGCGCGGCGCCGACGGCAAGGTCGATCCCAAGCAACCCGGGCGCGTCGCGTTCGCCAGCGGAACTGCGAGTCTCGCGATTCCACCGCGGCAACGAACCCTGGTGCTCGATGTGCGCCCCGCGGCGGCGAAGATCGAGCCGGGCGGCAAGACCACGGTCGAGATCGACGTGCGGGATGCAGCCGGTAAGGCTGTGGGCAACGCCGAGGTCGCTTTGGTGGTGGTCGACGAGTCGGTGCTCGCCTTGACCGGCTACCGTCTCTCCGATCCGCTCGCGGCGTTCTACAGCCAACGTGACGGCGGCACGCGAGACCACCATCTGCGAGCACAGGTGTTGCTCGCGACCGAGGCGACGCTCGAATCCCGTCAATCAGCCGGCGACGGGGCCCCAGGCGGTGGTGGCATGCGACTCGAGGCCACCGCCGCCCAGGCCGAGGCCCCGCCGCCGGCCCCGGCAGCGCCCATGGAACCCAGCGCGAAGAAGTCCGTCGACCGCAACAGACATGGTGGCGCCGACAACAGCGCACCGATCGCGCTCCGCACCAATTTCGACGCGCTGGCCTTGTTCTCGCCGAGCGTCAGGACCGACGGCTCGGGGCACGCCACGGTGCCGCTCGAGCTGCCGGACAACCTGACGCGATACCGCATCATGGCGGTGGCCGTGGCCGGCGCCCAGCACTTTGGCACCGGCGACGCGCCGATCACGGCACGCCTGCCGTTGATGGTCCGCCCCTCGCCGCCACGGTTCCTGAACTTCGGCGACCGTGTGGAGCTGCCGGTGGTCGTGCAGAATCAGACCGACGCACCGATGACGGTGGACGTTGCCGTGCGAGCGCACAACGCCGAGCTCACCAAAGGCGCCGGCCGACGTGTGCAGGTTCCGGCGAACGATCGCGTGGAACTCCGCTTCCCGACCTCGGCGGCGTTTGCTGGCACCGCGCGCTTCCAGGTCGGTGCCACCGCCGCGAAGTGGAACGACGCGGCCCAGTTCGAGTTGCCGGTGTGGACGCCGGCAACGACCGAGGCCTTCGCCACCTACGGTGAGATCGATTCCGGGGCCATCGCGCAGCCGGTCAAGGCGCCCGCAGGCGTGTTCCCGCAGTTCGGTGGCCTCGAGATCTCGACCACCTCGACCGCCGTCGCGGCGCTGACCGACGCGGTGTTGTATCTGGTCTCCTATCCGTTCGAATGCAGTGAACAGATCGCCTCGCGAGTGCTCGCGGTGGCGGCGCTACGCGACGTGCTGTCGGCGTTTCGCGCCGAGGGCCTGCCGACGCCCAAGGCGTTGGTCGCGGCGGTCGATCGCGACCTCGAGAAGCTCGCGCGCATGCAGACCGACGACGGTGGCTTCTCGTTTTGGGGCCGCGGGTGGCCGTCGTGGCCGTACCTGACGGTCCACGTCACCCACGCGCTGGAGCGGGCACGGCTCGAGGGTTTCAAGGTGCCCAAGAGCATGCTCGACCCGGCGTACGGCTATCTGCGTGACATCGCTGCGCGGATCCCCGCGGACTATCCCGCCGAGGTGAAGCGGAGCATTCGCGCCTACGCCCTGTATGTCCTCAATACCGCGGGGCTGACCGACGTCCGCAAGGCCCACGCGCTGCTCGACGAGGTCGCCCTCGACAAGCACTCGCTCGAGGTCGTCGCCTGGCTGCTGCCCACGCTCGCGGGCGATGTCGACTCCCGCAAGACCGTGACCGCAATCCACAAGCTCCTGGCGAGTCGCGTCAGTGAGACCGCGGCGGGCGCTCACTTCGCGACCCACTACACCGACGGCGCCCACTTGCTGCTGCACTCCGACCGCCGTGTCGACGCGCTGCTGCTCGAGGGCCTGATCGCATCGGACCCCAAGAGCGACTTGATCCCCAAGCTCGTCAAAGGCCTGCTCGATCACCGCGTCGCCGGACGCTGGTCGAGCACGCAGGAGAACAGCTTCGTGCTGGTGGCTCTCGATCGCTACTTCAACGTCTTCGAAAAGGCGACGCCGGACTTCGTGGCCAAGGCGTGGCTGGGCAAGGACTACGCTGGCGATCATGCGTTCCGCGGCCGCACCACCGAGACCCACCGCATCGACATCCCGATGGACACGCTGACCAAGGGCGCCGGCGACTTGGTGCTGGCCAAGACCGGCCCGGGGCGGCTGTACTACCGGATCGGCATGCGCTATGCGCCGCGCGATCTGAAGATGCCGGCCTACGATGCAGGCTTCGTGGTGACCCGGCGCTACGAGGCGATCGATGATCCCAAGGATGTGAGTCGTGACGCCGATGGCACCTGGCGGATCAAGTCTGGTGCACGCGTGCGGGTGCGACTCGAGATGGTCGCGGAAGCCCGGCGCTACCATGTGGCCCTGGTCGATCCGCTCCCCGCCGGCCTCGAGGCGGTCAATCCCGCGCTCGCGACCACGGGCGCGCTGCCCAGCGATCCCAAGGATGCCGGCGACGGCGGCAACCGTTGGTGGTGGTGGTCGCGGACCTGGTACGAGCACCAGAACCTCCGTGACGAGCGCGTCGAGGCGTTCACCTCACTGTTGTGGGAGGGCGTGCACGAGTACGACTACGTGGCTCGAGCCACGACCCCCGGCGAGTTCGTGGTGCCGCCGACGAAGGCCGAGGAGATGTACCACCCAGAGACGTTCGGCCGTGGCGCCAGCGATCGGGTCGTCATCGAGTAGGGCGTGCCCAAGCTACCTCAGTAGCCCGAGCGCGCCTCGCCGTCTCTGCGACCCGGCAGCATGCCGCGGATCCAGGGCGGCCCGTCCGTGAACAGATGGTCACGCACCGCCCGCACCGCGCCGCCGACTCCGCGAGGGAACGCGCGCAGCAACACGTCGAGGTGTCCGTCGTCGGACTCGACACCATGGACCGTCACGACCGCGGATACGAGACCGAGGATCCGTCGCACGGCCTTGCTCTTGCCGATCTTCGGATGCTTCATCAGATCGATGACCAACCGGTTGCCGGCAGACTCGCCGAGCAGGCGATTGAGCTTCGGCAGATGAGCCGCGAGGTTGCCGCTCTTGGTGAGGTCCAGAGCCCCGGACCGGATCAACGCGGCGACCGGAGACTGCGCGTCACCGAGCACGCGTAGGGTCGTTCCCTCGAGCCGTAGCTCGAGACGAAGCTCCTCGGCCGAGAGCTTGATGCGCTCGATGAAGATCGAGGTGTTCGCCCGCACCGTGGTGCCCATCAACTCGACCGTCGCCGCGACGCGGATGCCCGGCGGATCGGGATCGATTTCGATGTCTTTGGGTCCGCCTGCGCCGCCTTGCCCGGCGAGGAACCGCAGCGAGGCGATCGGCACGCCAAAACGCAGGCCGATCGCGTTGCGAAAGACGCGGACGAGTTCTTCGGGGTGGCTGCGCAGATAGGAGGTTGCGGCGTCGATCAGAACTTGGCGTGCGCCCATGCCCGCCCAGCATACGCCCCAGTGCGAGCCCAAGACCATCCCCGCCCCGCACATTCGCGTGGTCCGCCGCCCACCACCCGTGTTACAGCAGTCATCGTGGGATTGCCGCGTCATGCGTGGATGCTCTCGATTGGCCTGGCCGGATGCGGGGGCGGCGACGACGACACCCACGTCCCACCGCCCGTCGCGGGGGCGACCGAAGGCAGCGGATCTAGTGATGTGACCGTGGGCAGCGGCTCCATCGATCCCCCGCCCGACCCCTGCGCGGCCAACCCCGGGGACACCGGCGCCGACGACGACGACGCGGGGGCCGACGACGGCTTCAAGTTCGATGTCGGTGGCCCCGACGGCTCCGTCGGTTTCTCACTGACCTGCGACGACATCATGGACGCGCCCAGCAACCTCGGTTGCACTTTTTGGGCGGTAGATCTTCCCAACGACGAGCGTGGCACCGAGATGTCGCCGCCCGCAGCCGATCAGCCGTTCGCCGTCGTCGTCGCCAACGTCTCGGCGCTCGGCGATGCCACCGTCGAGGTGTTCTCGGGAAACACCGACGAGGTCCTCGCGAGCGCCACGCTGCCCCCGCTCGCCACCCACGTGTTCGACCTCGGCCAGGCCAACATCTCGGCGATGGCGTCATCGACCGACGGCATCGCGTTCCGCATTCAGAGTGACGTCCCCATCGCGGCCTACCAGTTCAACCCCGCGGGCAACACCGTCGAGGTCTACTCGAACGACGCGTCGCTGCTGCTGCCCGAGAACGCGCTGGGCATGGACTACACCGCGGCGACCGCCGACGGGATCCTGCTGGGCATGGGCCCCGAAGACACGATGCCGGTCAACGCTGGCGCGTTCGTGGCGGTCATCGCCACCGTCGACGGCACGATCGTCGAGTTCTCGCCGACCTCGACACTGGTGGGCGATATCGGCGAATCGGTCACGCTCGACCGCGGCGAGGTCGCCACGATCATCTCCGACGCCCTTGCGGGTGGCGGCGGCGGCAACCTCTCGGGCGCGCGCGTGCACGCCAACTGGCCGGTCGCGGTGTTTTCTGGCAACGTCGCGACCGCGATCCCTGCCAACAGCTCGGTGTGCTGCGCGGATCACCTCGAGCACCAGTTGTTGCCCGCCACGGCGTGGGGCAACGCGTACGCGGTCGCTCCACCGCCCGCCCCGACCGGCGGCGGTGATGCGCCGGCGTTCTATCGGATCCTCGCGGGCGAAGGCGGCGCCGAATTCCGCTGGTGTCCCGCGCGCCCCGACTCCGCACCGGACGCGCTCGAGGGCGGCCAGGGCACGTGGTTCTCGAGCGCCGCGCCATTCACCGTCGAGAGCCTCGGCGACGACGAGTCCTTCACGATCACGCAGTTCACCCTGAGCAACACCGAGCTGGGGATCTCGGGCCTGGGCGATCCCGCGATGATCGTGTTGCCGCCCACGGGCCAGCACGCCGAGCGGTCGTTGTTCGCCGTACCCGAGGGGTATCAGGCCAACTGGGCCACAGTCGTGGTCCGCGGCGATGGCGAGGTTCGACTCGACGGTGAAGCGATCGACGTCGCGGACTTCACCGAGCTCGGGACCCTCGGCGGCGTGCTTCACCGCTACGTGCATTTGCCGCTCGATGCCGGCACCCACTCCCTCGAGGCCGAGGCGCCTGCCGGTGTGAGTGTGATCGGCGTGGACGCTGCGGTCGGCTATGGCTTTGCAGGGGCTTCGGGTTTGAAAGCGCTGTCGCTGCCGCCCGCGGCAGGCTGACCACTCCACGGCAGCCACGGCGGCCACGCCAGCGCACCGGGGCCAAGCACGGCCAACGCCGCGGCCTCGACGACCGCGGTGTGCTTCAGTGCGCCGTAAAGATGCGGGAACAAGGCACCGTCGCGCGACGGCTCCCAGCGCAGCTCGGTGCCGAGCCGTTCCACCTCGACCGCGAGAAGCCAGAGATCCGTGCGGCCCGCGAAGTGGCGACGCGCGGTCTCCCCCAGCTGCACGTCGGTCGACAGATGAACGAACCCGTCGCGCGCGTCGGCGGCTGACCACGGCAGCGACCCGTCGCGCACGCACGCGAGCCACTCCTGGTCACCACAGATCTTGTAGACGGTGGCCACGGTCGGTCGCGTCGAACAAAGGATGCGACCGATCAGGCGGTGCGCTTGATCAAGTGGTAGCCGAACGGCGTCTCGATCACGCCGCTGGTGCCGCCGACGGGCAGACCAAACGCGGCGTCCTCGAACGGACCGACCATCTGCCCACGGCCGAACATGCCGAGGTCGCCGCCTTTGGCCTTCGACGGACAGTCGGAATGCGCGCCCGCGAGCTGGGCGAAGTCCGCGCCTTGCTGGAGTTCGGTCTCGAGCCGCGCGATCTCGGTCGCGGCCTCGACCTGGCTTCGCGTCGCGCTGGAGCGCTGCGAACCCTTGTACATGAGCAGGATATGGGAGGCTTGGACGCGATCGGCCACGGGTTGACGGTAGCCGACTTTGGGGCCTCGCTGAACCCCATGAAAGCCCGCGGGAAGGACACCCCCCCCGCCGGCGCCTGGGCGGCCGTCGATTTCGGTCGATGACCGCCCGATAAACGCGCTACCGTAGTTTGGACGAGGATCGTCGGGGCATGAGCAACCAGGATCGTCGACAGCAACCGCGCGTCGAGTGGGCCGGTGAAGCCCTCGCTGCCTTTGGCAGCCGGGAGGTCCGGTTGCACACGCGCGACCTGAGTATCGGCGGATGCAGTGTCGAGACCCCGTGGTGCCCCACCTTGGGGGAACGTGTCGGGCTGGTGCTGCACGTGGACGGCGCGCCGGTGGGCGCATGGGCTGAGGTCGCGTGGGCGAGCCCAACCTCCGCCGGAGCGAACGCCACCTACGCATGGGGGCTGCGATTTCTCGAACTCGAGGACTCCTGCCGTGCTCGGCTCGAGGCCTACCTGGATCATTGCCTCGCCGTCGACATGCTCGACGAGATGCTCCGCGGTGACCCGAACGCGCCCGTTGCAGCCTTCACCGCCGGCGAGTTCGATGAGGTGCCGACCCGGATCTTCAACCAGGTCTCGGATCACGCGGGGTTTTTTCCGTCGACCGCGGCCGCCGTCGACCAAGGCGAAGCGACGCTCGAGATCGAGATCGAGTCGACGTTGACCAGCGAAGTGCCGCGTAGCGAGACCGTCCGCGTCGACATCGCGAGTCTCTACGCCCAGGCAGCCCACGCCGGCGCCCTGCATGAAGAAGCCCTCGTGGCCGCAGGCTGGGACCTCGCGGGCCCCGAGCCGATCGGGATGGACGCATTTGGCTGGAACGTGTCGACGGGCGACGGCGTCGAGCGGCCGTCGTTGGATCCGTTCTCGCCCAGTGATGACCTGCCGTTGGCCCTGGGTGAGCCTGGCGAGCTGTTTGGGGCTCCGCCGGCTGGGTTTCCTGGCCACGCCGAGGCGCCGTGGTCCACCACGCCCAGCGGTCCCTCGACACCACAGTACGCCGCCGCCCAACACGACCCCAACCTCTACGCCAAGGTCGAACCCTTCGAGACCCACGCAGCTCCGGCACACCCTGCACCCGCGCCGCCGCGATACGACGCGGTGACGGCCCCGCCCTACGATCCCAGCGCGAGCTACCCGCAAGCTGCGGCGAGTTACCAGCCGGGCCCCTACGATCCGGGCGCCTACGATCCCAGCGCGTACACCCCGGCCGCGTACGATCCCAGCGCGTACGATCCCAGCGCGTACGATCCCAGCGCCTTCGATCCCAGCGCCTTCGCTCCCGCCGCGCACGATCCCAGCGCCTTCGCTCCCACCGCGCACGATCCCAGCGCCTTCGATCCCAGCGCGCTGGCGGCCGCGCCGGCTGGGCCTGCTCAGACCTTCGTGCCCGTGCCTGCGCCCGCGGTGACGCCTCCCCAGGCGGTGACCGTGGAGACGGCGCCGCTTTCGGCGAAGGATCTACTCGAGCTCAAGCGCAAGCGCATCGACGAGCTGCTGAGTTCTGTGCCTCGCCGAGAGGCATCGCCCACGAGCGCGAACGCGGGCGCGGACGCGGGGAAAGCCACCGCGCCGGGCGACAAGGGCAAGGTTCGCGCGCGGCCGGCCGATCAAGCCGATACCGGCCTGAGGCGGCTGTTCAATCAGGCGATTCGCGACGTCACCGGCGACGACTGATCCCGACCTCGGCCAAGTCGCAAGAGCGCGGATCTAGGCCACCACGCTCGCGAGCACGGCCTTGAGGTAGTCCCCCTCCGGAAATCCGAGCAACCGCGGGTGATCCGGTGGCGCGCCCCACCGCTCGAGGACCTGCACGACGCAGCGGGCCCGCGCCGCCCCCTGTGCCAGTGCGGCCTCGAACTCCGCCGCCCGAACGTGACTCGAGCACGACGCGGCGAGCAGCAGCCCACCGGGGGCGAGCAACCGCAGACACGCGCCGTGCAGCAGCGCGTAGCTGCGCAACGCGGCCGCCTTGCTCGCCTCGTTGGGCGCGAAGCTGGGCGGGTCCGCGATGATCAGATCCCAGGTTCGGCGCTGCGCTTGCGCGGCCGCGAGAAACTCGGGGACGTCGGCGACGTGGAGCGTCTGCTGCGTGGGGTCCAGATGGTTGGATGCCCACGTCCGACCCGCCGCGGCGATCGCCTCGGGAGCGACGTCAACGGTGTCGACGTGGCTTGCACCGCCGCGCCCGGCACTGGCCGAGAAGCCCCCGACGTACGCATACAGATCGAGCACACGCGCGCCATGGGCGAGCTCGCGGACCCGCGCTCGGCCGGTGCGGTGATCGAGGAACAGCCCAGTTTTCTGCCCACGAAGCACGCTACCCACGAGCGTCGTGCCGCACTCGACGACCTCGACCGGATCAGCCGGCGGTTCGCCCCAGGCCTGCTCGACCAGCTTGGTGCCGCGTCGGCCCGTGCGGAGCAACGCCCCAACCACACCGAGCCCCTCGAGGACCGGCCGCGTGGCCGCGAGGATCGGCTCCCGCCAGACCACCGTGGCCGCGCCGTCGAGCTGGATGCTCGCGGTCGTCCCGTAGACATCGCAGACCACTCCGGGGATCCGATCACCCTCGCCATGCAGCAGCCGATACGCCGAGGTGGCTGGTGGGACGACGCGGCGACGCAGCGCGGCGGCGGTCTCGATGCGGCGACGCAGCAGCGGCTCGCCGACCGCCTCGTCCTGCGCGGTCCAGACCCTCACACCGATGGGCCCGTCGTCGACGAGCCCGCGCCCGACGAACGCTCCACGGGCGTCGACGACCGTGACGACGCGACCGGCCGGGAGCTCGAACGGCTCCAGGGCATCGCGGAAGATCCACGGATGGCCCGCAGCCACGGCTGCCCGCAGCGGCTTGCGCAACACGACTCGAGCTGTGGACTTGGTCAACCGGGCCTTTATCGGGCCCGAACATCCCACGACTGGGCCAAGTTCGCCGCGAATGCGGAACCGGGCGGCCCGGCGGCATAGGATCGAGCGGTGGCAACCCGCATTCTCGCACTCCGACCGGGTGACGACGCTCCAGTCCCAGTGGGCCTCGACGCCCTGCCCACCCTGCTCGCCGACCCCGACTCGGTCGTATGGGTCGATCTGCTCGATCCCGGTGAAGCCGAACGCAAGCTCCTCGAGGACGTGTTCGCACTCCACCCCACCTCGATCGAGGACATGCTGGCAGACGCTCCGACCCCAAAATTCGAGCGCTTCGAGAACTACGTGTACGTGGTCTGGCACGCGCTGGTCCCCGGCTGGGAGAAGACCAAGGGGTTCGCGCTGTGCGACCTCGACGTGATGATCGGCCGGAACTACCTGCTGACCTCGCACAACGAGGCGTTGCCCTCGGTCGAAGAGGCCTTCGCCAAGGCCGGCCGCGAGCCAGCGATGCTGCGCGCCGGTTCGGCCTCGTGCGCGGCCACGATCGCCGAGGTCTTGACCGAGCGATTCCTACCCTTGGTCGAACGCATCGATCGCGAAATCGACGCGCTGGAGACCGCGATCATTCGCAACTCGGGGCCCCATCTGCTTCAGGTGATCTTCGACCTCAAGGACATGGCCCAGCGCCTGCGTCGCGTCGGGTTCCATCAGCGCGAGGTGCTCAATCGACTCTCGCGTGGAACAGAGCGGGACGCCGAGATTGTCCCCGAGTCGGCCCGGCCGTTCTTCCGCGATGCCTACGACAACTTCGTCCGCGTCGTCGACTCCGCCGACGGGTTCAAGGAGACCGTCAACTCGACCATGGATGCTTACCTCAGCATGCAGGGCCACAAGCTCAACGAGATCATGAAGGTGCTGACCTTGATCTCGACCATCATGCTGCCGCTGACCTTCATCGCCGGCCTCTACGGCATGAACTTCGACCCGGAGGTGTCTGCGCTCAACATGCCCGAGCTCAAGTGGCGCTACGGCTACCTGGCCACGCTGGTGGTCATGGGGATCACGGCGGTTGGTTTTGTCTGGTACTTCCGCCGCAAGCAATGGCTATGAGCGCGGTCGGTGCCAGCGCCCAGGCACTCGATGTGAGCGGCGCACTGGCGGACCTCGGCGGGTCGTGAAAGGCTAGTGACCGACGGTGGAACCGACCGACGAAGCTCTGCTGGCCGCGTGGAGCAGTGGTGACCATGACGCCGCCGAGGCGCTGATGCGCCGCCACTTCGCGTCCATCTACCGGTTCTTTCGCAACAAGCTGCCCGACGAGGTGGAGGAGGCGACCCAGCGCACGTTCTTGGGCTGCATCGAGTCCGCCAGCCGCTTTCGCGGGGAGAGTTCGTTTCGAGGCTTTCTGTTCGCCATCGCCCGCAACCAGCTGATGCTCGCGCTACGCAAGCGGCACCGCAGCGCGCGGGTCTTCGATCCCGAGAGCCTGTCGCTCAACGAAGTCGACGCCGGCTCGGTGCCCTCGCCGACCGGCGTCCTCGCGCAACGCCAGGACGAGCAACTGCTGCTTGCCGCCCTGCGTCGGCTGCCGCTGGACTTTCAGATCACCGTGGAGTTGTTCTACTGGGAAGAGCTGCCGATCGCCGACATCGCGGTGGTCCTCGACATCGCCGCGGGCACCGTGAAGAGTCGGCTCGGTCGCGCCCGCCAGATGCTGCGCGAGCACATCGAGGCACTCGCCGCCTCGCCCGGCGTCGCCGCGTCGACCCTGACCGGGTTCGACGAGTGGGCCAAGCGGATCTCCGACGTCGAGTGACGAGGAGACCGAATCCGCGCTGGCCGCGGCCGCGACCACGACCACGACCACGACCACGACCACGACCACGACCACGACCACGACCACGACCACGACCACGACCACGACCACGACCACGGCCGCGGCTGACTGACCCGGTTGGACGACCGGGCCTGGGCGGATCTCAAACGTCGAGTGACTCGGCCTCGGCGGCGCGGTCCATGATGAACTGGTAGCGCGCCGCGGTGTCCTTGCCCATCAGATCGACGATCGTCTGCTGGGTCGCAATCTCGTCGCGAATCCCAATCTTGACGAGCTGGCGCTTCTTCGGATCGAGCGTGGTTTCCTTGAGCTGCGCGGGCATCATCTCGCCCAGGCCCTTGAACCGCTGGACCTCGGGCTTGCCGCGCTTGGGCTGAGCAAGCAACGCCGCAAGCGCCGCGTCGTCGGACACCCAGTAGCTCTCCTTGCCAATGTCGACACGGAACAGCGGCGGCTGGGCCAGGAACACATAGCCGCGGCGAATGAGCTGGGGCATGTACTTGTAGAAGAACGTCAGCAACAAGGTCGCGATGTGATGGCCGTCGCTGTCGGCGTCCATCAGCAAGATGATCTTGTGGTAGCGAAGTCGCGACTCGTCGAAGTCGTTGCCGATGCCGCAGCCCAGCGCCTTGACGACGTTGCCCAGCTCTTCGTTCTCGAGCACCTTGGCCAGGGTGGCTTGCTCGGCGTTGAGCACCTTGCCACGCAGCGGCAAGATCGCCTGATGCTCGCGGTCGCGGCCCATCTTGGCCGAGCCGCCGGCACTGTCGCCCTCGACGATGAACAACTCGCTCTTTTTTGGATCATCGCTGCCGCAGTCGGCGAGCTTGCCGGGCAGATTGAGGCGGATGCCGCCCGCGGTCTTGCGCGAGACCTTCTGGCTGGCCGCGCGCGAGGCTGCCCGGGCCCGCGCCGAGGCGA
>CANLQR010000072.1 GCA_947492135.1 Deltaproteobacteria bacterium
CAATCGGGCGGCCGCGGCGGTCGTACACGACGACATACGGCAGCGTCGGAACCTCGGCGAGGTAGCGCTGTGCGAGCGGTGTGTCCCAATCGACGACGTCGAGTTTGCGCACCGCCACGTCGTCGCGCCCGCCGAGCACCGCCACGAGGTGGGCGTCGACCTCACGACATGGCCGGCACCACGCGGCGAAAAAGTCGAACACCGTGACCTTGCCGGCGACCACGTGGTCTTGCAGTTCGACGGACTCCCCGGCTGCGGAGATCGTGCGCACGTCGGCGCCGGCGGGGTACTTCGCCGGGGGTAGGTACGTCCCTTGCCCAGCGCCAAGCACGACGTCGATGTCGGTGCTGCGGACCGTAGCCAGTAGCTTCGTGAGCCCCATCGCGGCGGGGTCATGGACCACGGTGACTTCGGCTTTCTTGCGATCGAAGGCAAGCTCGTACACGCCAGGCTGCCGCTTCAGCGCCGCAATGATCCGAGCCCCGCAAGACTCGCAGTCGATGCCGCGCAGGGAAAGGACCGTGTGGGTGGCGCCATCCCGGGCTCGTGCGCCATGCCGACACGCGAGCGCGGACACGGCGATGGCGACGAGCACGGCTCGGCGGTGCAGAATCACGCCTGACTCTACCAACATCACGCCTGCGGTTGGGGCTCGAAGTCGCACGGGATCGGCGCCAGGGCGTTGGCGTGATCCACCAGCGCGGTCTTCGTGCGCATCCACGCGGCGGTGCGATGGGCGTCTGCCCGCCAGCACAGCACGATGCGATCGGAGATCTGCGGCAACGAGGGATCGAGAACGACCAGCTCGCCGCTGCGGCCGTAGTCGGCAACTCGACGGGGCAGGATCCCCACGCCGACGCCGGCCAACACCAGGCTTTTGGTGAGCTCGAGGTCGCCCGTGGCGATCACCCGCGTGGGCAACAGGTCCAAGGCTCCGAGTGCATCGACGATCTTCCGGCACTGATCGACCCGCGCGGCGTGGACCAAAGGCCCGGCCCGCAGCAGCTCGTGGGCTCGCGCGACCCCGCCGGCACCCACGCGGTCGCGGCGACCGACCACGGCCACCGCATCTGGAAAGGCATCGACCAGGACCAATTCGTCGTGCGGCGTGGGCTCGACCACCAGGCCAAAGTGGATCTCGCGCCGCAAGACGGCCTCGCGCACCTCCGCCGAGGTTCCGTTCCACACCCGCAGCTCGATCCCAGCGGCGTGCTCGAGAAAGTTGCGCATGAACGCGGGCAGAAAATACGCGCCAAGAGACTCATGACAGCCGATCGCGAACTCGCCGACCTCGCTGTGTTCGAGGCCCCTGATCCGTTGCTCGGCGTCATCGAGCACTGTGAACACCTGCCACGCAGCGGCCGCGAGTGCGGCGCCCGTCGGGGTGACCGTCACGCCGCGGGCGTTGCGGAGCAACAGCGTGCTACCGAGGTAGTCCTCGAGCTTCTTGACTGCGGAGGTCAGGGTCGGCTGGGTGACGCCGAGTTTTCTCGCCGCCGCGGTCAGACTGCCGATCTCCGCAATCGTGCGGAAGTACCGCAGGTGCACCAAGTCCATGCCCGAGCATGATGCAGCGAAAAACCTCCGGTCGGCGAGGGTTGGTCTCGCCGGCCGGACGCGGGGGCAAAGCGGCCGTTCTTACTGGGCGACGTCGGTCGGACAGAAGCTCTGCTCAGGATCGATCGGGAAGACCGTGGTGTCTTCGTCGATGGTCTTGACAAACGCGATCAGGTCCGCGAGTTCCTCGTCGCTCGGGGCGAACACTTGGTTGCCAGCGCGCAGATGGGTGGTGAAGTCGCCGCTTGGATCGAGAAGCTCCTCGAGGCTCTGGGCGGCGCCGTTGTGGAGGTACGGTGCGCCGGTGGCCATTCCCAGCAGTGACGGGACGTTGAAACCATCGACGCCTTGCGCGGCAGGGCCATTTTGTCGGACCTCGTCGGCGCCATGAGCCCCGGGGCCGTCGGCATCGAAGGTACCGACGATGCGGGCGACGCAGGTGTGGCCAGCCGGCGGCCCGCTGCCGTCATTGGACAGCACGGTGAGTTCGGCGGGATCCGTCGAGGTCACCTGGTCGGCGCGAACCAACCCGAGCGATGCGATGCCCGCCTCGAGCAGCGTGATCAACCGTTCGTCCACGTCGCTTCCGTCGTTGGGGTTGAACGCCGGCGTGTAGTAGCGATGCGAGATCGTCCACAACGATCCCGAGTGGCAGGCGTCGCAGCGGGCGTCCTCGAAGATCACCCTACCGGCAGCGGCATCACCGGCGGTGCGGGTCGCGCCTTGGGGTGAGCGGATCGAGGCCACGTAGGCCTCGATCTGGTCCCAGTCATCGGGCACGGCGCCGGTCTGTGCGGCGCCGCGGGCCGAGCCGATGTTGAACGCGTTGATGGGCACCGGCGCCGTGCCGATGTCGATCCGTGCGGCGGTGTTGGCGGAGCCGTTGTCGTTGAGCGTCGCGACGCTCACGATCGCGCCGGTGCCTCCGGCAACGCCTCGGGTGTTGAGCTCGAAGTCGTGGACCTCGTCGAAGATGCCGCTCCAGTTGAAGATGCGTTGCTCGAGGCCGCTGGCGTCGAACGACGTCGAGGTGTCGACGGTCTGGCGCGGCCCGGTGGGGAACGACCAGGTCACGTTGTCGGTGGTACCAAACGGATGGCAACCCACGCAGCTGACCCAACCGTTGGTCGACCAGCGACCCAGCGCGGTGTTGAAGAAGCGCTGGCCGGCGAGCACGGCCTGCTCGGCGGCTCCTGCCGGCGGCGTTGCAGACACGATGTCGGTCGCGATCGTCGTCTGCTGGGCGAGGTCGATGTGCGAGATGCTGCGGCCGACCTCGTTGGCGACGTAGGCGTTGGTCTCGGCGATGGCGATACCGCTGGGGGACTGTCCGGCGGCGAGGAAGGTCGCGCCCGACGGTGAGCCCGCGACCGGCGGGTCGACCGAGAAGTCGACGCGCAACACGCTGCTCGAGGCGAGCGACGCGATGTACGCGAAGTCGCTGTTGGGGGCGAACGCGATGTCGACCGGGACCGCGAGGAAGCGCTTGGGAGCGACCAAGGCGTCCACCAGACCGTTGAGGTCGATCGGAGCGGCATCGACGGGCTCGAGGGTATCGAGAGCGAAGCGATGAACCAAGCCCTGGAGGTTCTGGTGAAAGTCGGTGCCGCCGTTGAAGGACGCAGGCGACGCGCCGACACTGGTCACGTACAGCTCCGAGCCGTTGATGGCGCACGAGTAGAGCTGGTTGGGGAAGGCGCCGGTGGTCTCGAAGCCCACGGTCGTCGAGTTGGCGAGTGGCTCGAGCAGGATCTCGTCGACGGCGTCGTCGGCCGAGTCGATGGTGAACACGCGGCCTCGGCGAGCGGTGTCGGTGGCCTCCTTTTCGCCCGCGGCCGCGACGGCGTAGAAGTCGGTGACAAAGACGGTTTCATCATCTTCGTCTTCATCGAGATCGTTGGTCACGCACACCGCATAGGGCGATCCGCCCGTGGCGATCTCGCCCTCGATCGACATCGCAGCGGTGTTGACCCGTACGACGTAGCCCTCGGCCCACAGCGGGACCCAGAGGGTCCGGCCGCTCGACGACAGCGCCGCGCGGCCAGGTTCGGCACCGACGAAAACGGTGGAGTCGACCACTGGTTTGCGACCCACGCCACTGACCCGCGCAACCTCGCCGGTCGCGCGCAATACGACGTAGAGCTCGGTGCCCTCGGGTGAGAACGAGACCGACTCGGGTCCGCCCCCGACGTCGATGCGGGCCTCCTCGACGAGGTCGGGCAGCGTGAATAGGGTCAGCTCTCCGGTGCCTTGGTTGACCACGGCAAGCCGGCTGCCATCGGGTGACGTGGCGATCGAACCGCCTTTGGTGGGGCCGGGGAACGCCAAAACGGGGTCGTCCTCGGTATCGCCGGTCTCGGTGGTGCCAGAGTCCGACGAGCTCGAGTCCGGGTCGACCGTGGTGGCGGTGGTGGTGGTGGCGGTGGTGGTGGTCGCCGTCGTGCTCGGTCCGGCGGTGGTCGGGTCGGTCGCATCGGTGTCGCCGGTGCCCGATTCGCCGCCTGCAGGGGAATCTCCGCTGCATCCGAGTTGTGAAGCTGCAAGGAAGAGCAGGGGAAGTTTCAAGGCAATCCAGCGATTCATGTCGGTCCTATTGGGCAAGGGGGGCAAAGAGGGGGCAAGGGAGAGCGAGAAGTTGCAGACTCCAATGTCACTGAAATCGCTCACAACGCCACTTCACGGCGTCGATGGCTGCCATCGGCAAAACCGATGGCAGCGGCCGCGACAGCGATGTCCTGCTTCGTCGGGAATGCGCCCGCTTGCTCGGGCGTCCGGCGCCGAGGCGCGAGGTTCACACCATGATCGACTACATCATCAGCCGCGCGCTCGCGTGGATGGAACACGAGCCCGTCGTCGGCCTGATGATGACCGTTGCCGCCGTGGTGACGTTCGCGGGCGTGTATCGCAGTGGAGGCGGTCCTGCGGCGGGCCCGTGGCCGTTCGTGCGGCGCATCCTCGACGCGGCCGTCGCGGCGAGCCTCCTGATGGGCCTGTTGTGGGCGTTCCGCGCCGTGCTCATGGACAACGCGACCAGCTTTGCGGCCGAGCACGGACGCCTCAGCGAGGCAAACCTCCACAGCGTGCGGACGATCTGGGGTGGTCCACATGTGCAGCGCGAGCTGGTGGTCCGTCACTGGCGCACGGTCACCGAGCGCGAGGAGCAGTTTCGCGACGATCCCACGTTGCCACCGGTGTTCCGCGAGGTGACTCGCGAAGCGCCCGTCGACCACGACTCGATCATCCAGGTGCGTGGAGAACTCGACGTCGTTCCCAACGAGCGACGCAAGGGCAGCGGGGTGTACAGCGGCTTCACGGCCGATCTGACCCTCGCGTACGGCGTCGTCGGGCCGCCCGATGCGACCACACGCAGCGAGTTCGAGTTCCCGCTGTCGGGCCAGGTGCTCTACGAGGATCTGCGGGTCAGGCTCGACGGGGTGGACCTCGGCGCAGCGCTGCGGGTCGACGCGGATGCCTTGCGTTGGCAGCTCACGATGGCGCCCGGCGAACATCACACGGTCGACGTCACGTATGCGACGCGCGGGATGGAGTTCGTCTACTACCAGATTCCTGAGCCCCGCGAGGTCCGCGACTTCGCCCTGCAGTTGCACGTCGAGGGGCTGGCGGTCGACGATCTCAACTACCCCGAAGGCTGCCTCACGCCGACCGCCATCACCGGTGACGACCACGGCGTGACGCTGCGCTGGGAGCTGGATCGGGCGCTCACGACAGCGGGCATGGGCCTCGCGATGCCGCGGCCGACCCAGCCCGGGGCCACCGTCGCCCAGGTGCTCGCGCGCAGTCCGTACGCCCTGATGTTGCTCGTGGGCGCGATCTGCTTGGTGCTGCTGGTCGAGGTCGGTGCGGTATCGCTGCTCGATGTGGCGCTGACCTGTGCCAGCTACGCGCTGCAATTCGTGGTGATGGCGGCGGTCAGTGATGCCGTCGGCGGCCTGCCTGGGGCGCTCGCGATCGGGGCGCTGCCGTCGATGCTCACGTTGTGGTGGCTCTGGCGGCGCCACGCGAGTCGCCGGCCGATCTTCGCCCTGCTCGGATTTTTCGTGCTCGCGCACCCGTTGTCGGTGCTCGCCCCAGACGCACTCGCGACCCTCGATGCCGCGATGGTCGCCGGGCTGGTGCTGCTGTTGGTGGTGCTCACGCTGCGGGCGCGGGCAAGGCCATCGCGGGTCGACATCCGCGAGCGCACCCCCACGATCGAAGACCTGCCACCACTGACGCCATGAGAACCCCGCGACGAGAGCTGCGCTCTTAGGGGTCCGCGCAGGCGCCGGCCTCGATCGCCGTGCGCTGTTCCTCGAGCTGCGTGGTCACCTTGGCGCCGTCCCAACGATGGCGAGCGATGGTCGTGGTGCTATAGCCCGCCGCGTCGTCGCAGTCGTAGGTTTCTGACGACCAGCTACCGTCGACGAACACGTCGAGGTTGGCGGACTCGGACCACAGGCGCTTCAGCTTCGCGCCACGGTACGCGAACAAGAAGTGAATGTCGGGTCCGGCCTCGTCGTGTTCGTCGATCGTGAGCATGATCTGTCGTGACGGCTCGCCGGGCCGGAGTTCGACCACCGCTGCCGCGCAACCGATCAAGTCCGCGACGTCGTAGCGTTCGCGGGCCCTGGCGCGGTTGACCTCGAGCCGCAGATCCTTTGCTGCGCAGGTCCAGCGGATCGACTCCGGGGTCCCGTCGCCGTCGAGATCGGCCCGCAGCGGCGACGAACTCCACTCGAGCTCGGCGGATTCGATCGGCTCCGCGATCGGCTCCGCGATCGGCTCCGCGATCGGCTGCGCAGGCGCTGGCGTCTGCGCCTGTGGGACTGGGACCTCGGGCGCGGGCTCCTGTGAAGCCGGGACCGGGGCCTCGGGTCCGGGAGCTGCCCGAGCGTCCAGCGGCGGAGGTCCGTCGCTGGGCATCGGCTTGGTACACGCGAGCATGCACAACGCCGCGCTGGCGATCTTGCTGCAGACGAACCCGGTCGGAAGTCGATACACGGCGCGCAAGTGTAGCCCCAAGGCCCGTACCAGACCCACGGTTTTTGTCAGGGCGCGGCGACGAGCATCGCGATCGCTTCGGGCGTCAGCGCGATGCGGTACAACCGCAGCTCATCGAGTGCGCCGAAAAAGTGGTTGCTGGGCACCAAGGCGTCGAGTCCGGCACCGATCGTCCAGTCGAGTTCGGAGTATGCGGGCACCAGCGCGACGCCCTCGCCGCTGACCTCGCCATCGAGGTACAGCCGGATCGTCTCGCCATCGGAGGTCGCCGCGACGTGGATCCACTCGGTCCCCGGCCCAAAGCGACTCGTCACCGTGGCCGAGTCGAACTCCGAACCGACGGAGACGCGGACGGTGGTCCCCTGGTTGAGCGCGAGCTCGATGGTGTCCAGGAAGCCGTCGGGTCCGACCGGCTTGCCCAGCAAGTTGTGGTACTCGAAGTCGGCCACTGTGGGCTGCATCCACACCGCCACGGTCCACACTGCGCCCAACTCGAGGCCCGCATCGTGGGTGACCCGGACCAGGTCGTCGACACCATCGAAGCTGCCCGCGAGGCCGCGGACACCATCCGTGGGTTCGGGACACTGGCTCGGTTCGCACGATCCAGGATGGTTGCCGACGGTGTCGAGCACGACCCCCTGCCGCGAGTCCGCGTCGAAGGCGTACCAGGCGACCAGGTCGGGCGGCAACGGTTCGTCACCGGTCGAGTCCGCAGCTGCACCGGTGCTCGTGGTGGTCTCGGCGGTGGTCTCGATCGACGCTGCGGATCCGTCGGAGGTACTCGCCGAGGTCGTCACTTCTCCCGCGAGGCTCGTCTCGGGCGGGGACGTGCCGCGGGTGTCTGCGTTGCCTTCCTCCACGCATCGCTGGGCCTGCCCATCGCCCGCCCATCGGCCATAGCGACGCCCTGTCGCACAACTCGAGTCTTCGAAGCTGCACCATCCGTCGGGCTCACAGTGCCCGCCCGAGCACGCCTCATCCTGAAGACACGCAAATGCAACGTCGCGGTGGCAGGCGGCGCAGCCGAAGGCGAGCAGAAGCTGTGCCCAGCGGTGCACGTTTGCCAGCATAGATCGTTTCCGCGGGACCCGCGGGAGCTCCACGTCATCCGCCGGTTCGAGCGACCGTCGTGCGCGGGGCTTCTACGTCAGGGCGCCAAGACCAGTGCCGTCGCCTTGCGCACCCGCTTGGCGGAGAGTTCCACGCCGACGGCATCGAATCCGCGGGAATTCGCCACCGCGAGCATGGTGCCGTGCCCACAGAACGGATCGACCACGACGCTGCATGCGGTGTACTCGCGAACGAATACGGCGGCGGCGTGACACGCCGCGGTGCCCATTGCCCGCGCCCATGTCATCGCGCCCATCGCTGGTAGCACGTCGGGGCTCGACTGCCCCGGCGCGAGCCGCAGCCCACGCGAGAAGGCGAGCATGTGGGCGTATGCGGGACGGCCAAAGGTGGTGGTGCCGGCCGGCGCGCGGCAAACGATCTTGTGCCAGAGGCAGCCTGCACCGCTGCGATCGGCGCCGCTGTGGACCAGGTGGGCTTTGTCGATCCAGTGGCCGCCGTGCTTGATGTCGGTTTGATAGAAGATCGCGACCGACTGGCTGTCGATGCGCGCGCAGATGAGCGCCGCGGTCGCGATGAACCACTGCTGCCAAGCTTCGAGGTCCAATCCGAGCTCCGATACGTCGGGGAGCGAGGTGACCACGGCGTGCTCGGGTCCGAGTCGCGCGGCCTCGAGCCAGGCGACCCCATCGCCGTGGTGCACGGTGCGGGCAGTCATCCGCGGCGGTGTAGCACGATGCCGATTCGCGTACGTCTGCCGCGACGCGAAGCTTGCGTGGCGCGCAGGCGCCGGGCGATCACACGCCGTCGCAGGTCGTGCCCGGCGGCCCCAGCAGGTCACACGCGACGGCGATCGATGTGCCGGACGGAATCGGCATCCCCGGGCGCCGCTCGACCACGAACTCGAGGTTGAAGCTGGTGGCCGCGCAGTGCCTGGCAGCCCGCTCAACCGGAAATCCGCGAGCGCCCCAACACCCGCCGCACAGCAGCCACCTCGGCCAACTTCCGTCGCGTCAAAAATGTCCACCGCTCTACTCCGCATACGCTTGCCACTCGGGCCTTCTTGCTGGCCTGCCGCTTCAAGCCTCTTGGACGCCATCGAACCATCGACCTCCGGCACGGTCATCGGAGTGTGGTTCAATCAGGTCATGGTCAAGCGTCCTGCGCCGCGGTCTTGCCTCGTTGTCCTCGCCCTGGGCGTTGCGCTCGGTGGGCTGGGCTGTACGAAGACCTCAGGCCCCAACGCCGGACCGGCTGATCTCGGCCCCAAGTTGTGCGCGTCTGGGGATCACGTCGCCACGCTGTACCCCAAGGCGCGGCTCGTTCGGAACGACGCGCTGCGCAAGCGGCTGCTCGCGGTGCCGTGGATGCGTCACGAAAGCGGCTACCCCCACGACGTGTCCGGCGAGGAGAGAAAACGATGGCATCGAAATACGGACCTGAAGTTCACCGAAGGGGCCGGAGCGCTCTCTGTGGCCTACGAGCTCGACTCGGGTAGGGAGGGCTCGGAGTCCGAACGCACGCAGTGGACCAGAACATGCGAGGTCTGCGGTGACCTGCTGGTCTGCGGCGAAGAGTTTTCGACGGTTCGCATTCGCGACGGGGAGGTCAGCGGAGACGAGCGAACGTGGGTTGATTTCAACGCCTACGTATCGACGGGAGAGCACGCGTACTACCTCCTGCGGTTTGGGTTCGAGATCGCGGTTCAGTTTGAGGCGGACCCGATGACCACCGACAAGGGCTCAGTCGCCGTTCAAATGCGAAAGCTGGAGACGGGCTCTGCAGTCACCAGTGCTTCGGCAACGTTCGAATCGGAGGCGTACGGCATCACTGACCGGAAGGTTTGGCTGGAGTTGCCCCAAGAAGTGGGGCGTCTCACGATGGTCTTGCGGGCTACGAAAGACGGACACATCGAAGGTGCTGGCGAGCCCAAGTTCGTTCCCGAGGGAACCTTGTTCGACGCGACCAAGGAGTAGTCGGATCGATCCGCGTGTGCGGGCAGCGCCGTCTTGCCGCGGACCTCCGGGATCAACCCGCGTAGGCGCGCGCTCCCGGTTCCACCGAGCAGCACCTTGCAAAAGCCGATCGCCACCAGCTCGCGGTGAAACGCGACGTCGCCGAAGTGCTCCGGGTCGAGCGGCGGCAACAAGCGAGGAAGCACCCCCGCGGTGCCGGCCTCGCGGCCGGGAAGCGATCGCGCTGACGCACGCACCAGCGGGTGAATCAGGCACTGTGACGCAGGGGTCATGTGCACCGAGAAACGCTCGCGGCGTTCGATCGGACACGCGCGGGATTTCGGCGTCCGAAAGATCATCGCTCGCGTCACTCGTCCGCACTTCGATCGGCGGCGAGCAGCTCTTCTGCCTCGGCGAGATGGGGCTGCCGCGGAACCCCGGCGTCGCGAAACTCGTCACGTGCGGCGCGAGCGAGCTCGCGCGCTCGCGGGCGGTCCCCCGTGGCCCACAGCACCTTGGCGAGCACGAGCTGTGACTCCGCGACCTCCTCGGCACCGACACCGGCGCGCGTGCGTACGTCGACTGCTCGCTCGGCTTGCACACGTGCCTGGTCGAGTCGCCCGGTGGCGAGCGCGACCTCGGCGAGGCCGACGAGCGTATTTGCGATGTCGGGATGGTCGGGGCCCAATGCGCGCTCACGGATGGCGAGCGCGCGCTCGTATAGCCGCTGCGCCTCGTCGTCCGAACCGCGGAAGAAGTGAGCGTTGGCGAGGTTGGCGAGCGGGAGGGCGACGTGGGGGTGGTCGGGGCCCAACGCTCCCTCGTAGATGGCAATTGCCCGCTCGTACAGCCGCTGTGCCTCGTCGTACGAGTCGCGGGCGGAGTGAACGTTGGCGAGGTTGTTGAGGGACACGGCGACGTCGGGGTGGTCGGGGCCCAACGCTCGCTCCCAGATGGCGAGCGCTCGCTCGTGCAGCCTCTGTGCCTCGTCGTACGAGCCACGGGCGTGGTGGACGTTGGCGAGGCCGGTGAGGGAGTTGGCGATGTTGGGGTGGTCGGGGCCCAACGCTCCCTCGTCGATGGCGAGCGTTCGCTCGTGCAGCCGCTGTGCCTCGTCGTACGAACCGCGGGAGAAGTGAAGGGTGGCGAGGTTGTTGAGGATCCCGGCGACTCCAGGGTGGTCGGGGCCCAGCGCTCGCTCCCGAATGGCGACCCCGCGCTCGTACAGCCGCTGCGCCTCGTCGTATGAGCCGCGTGCGACGTAGACGTTGGCGAGGCTATTGTCGAGGCGCGTCGAGGCGAGCCCGCCGTCGAGGCCGAGGCTGGTGACCAACCCGCGGGCCACACGACCCCACCACAGGCCTTCGTCGGGACGGGCCTTACGGTACCCCACCGTGGACACCATCGCGGTCGCGGCCGCACGCGCGTCATCGTGGTGTCCGGACGCCAGCGCTAGATCGAACGCCTCGCCGAGCAAGCGCTCGGACTCGTCGTACGCGCCGGTCAACTCGGCGACCTCTCCGGCGAGCAGCAAGGCCGAGCCGTGCAGGCGGGCATCACCGAGAGTCTCGGCCTCGGCCACGACCTCCTGCGCCAACGTCAATGCCTCGTCGGACTTCCCCGCGGTACTCAGCCCACCCACCTGCCACATCCGACGCCGGATGGTCGCCACCTCCACAGCCTCGCGGGCGCGCGGGTGCCGGGCAAGCCACGCCTCGTCCGTGCACGGCTCGAGCCGCGAAAGCCCGGCGGCGGCCGTCACCGTTCGCTCCACAACCGTTGCGTCTGCCTGTTCGGTCAGCACCTCCAACAGCGCAGCCAGCTCGCCGCGGCGCTCTTCCAGGCACTCCTGCGATGCCGCCCACAGCTCGCTGCTCCACGTGCCCTCGACCTGCGTCGCCACGCACTGGCTCGCGTACGTCTCGCGCCACGACGCCACGTGTTTGTCTACGAAAGGCACCGCGTGCTCGAAGCTGCTTTTTGCGTACGACACTCCGGTCCCCACCAACGCATCGTGCAACCTCGCCTTCGCTGCGTCGTTCCACACCTCGCCGATGCTCGCGCTGGCGCCCTCGCACGCGGCGATCTTCTGGGCGCGTTCGTACCTCCGCATTCCATCGACACCCGCGACGCCGAGCGCGACAGCGACGATGCTGCCCCCCACCAGCGCGATGCGGCGACGTCGACGCGACGGATCGCTCTCCAGTGCCGCGAGCAGCTCGTCGGTCGTCGCGAAGCGCTCCGATGGCCCCACCGAAAGCCCGCGAACCAACACCACGCGCACCCACGCCGGTACCCGCGTGCCCTTCGGTGCCTCGCGCACTCGGCCGCGCGTCACGTTCGCGATCAGATCCGCCCGCGTCGAGCCCGTGAAAGGGCGCTCTCCGTAGAGTCCCTCCCACAGCGCCACGCAGTACGCGAACTGATCAGAGCGAGCCGTCACCTCCTCGCCGAGAAACTGCTCGGGGGCCATGTACGCCGGCGTCCCCATGATCGAGCCCGCATGTGTCAGCGGCGTCCCGAGCATGTCGTCGTGCGGCGACGGCAGCACCGTCTGCGTCTCCAGCTCTGTCGTCGTCGCGAGCTCACCTGTGCGCGCGAGCCCGAAGTCCAGCACGCGAACCCGACCCTCACGACCGACGATCGCGTTGTCGGGCTTGAAGTCGCGATGCACCAGCCCGGCGGCGTGCGCAGCCGCCAGCCCCCGGCCCGCCTGCACGTACACCTCGAGGATCTCACGCCACGCTCGAGCCGTCTTTTGCCAGTCGCGCAGGGTCTCGCCCCGCACGAACTCCATTGCGATGAACGTGCTGCCTTGGTGCTCGCCCACCTCGAACACCTGGGCCACGTTCGGATGGCTCAGCTTCGCCATCGCCTGCGCCTCGCGCACGATTCGCTTGCGCATCGACGCTTCGGTCGTGTCGCTGCGCAGCAGCTTCACCGCGATCTTTCGATCCAGCTCGGGATCGTAGGCCGCGAACACCACGCCCATCCCGCCTTGCGCAACGCGCTCCAGCAGCGTGAAGCGTCCCACTCGCGCGACGCCCTCATCCTCGCCCAGCAGCCGCATCATCACGTGCGCACGCGCGACCGCGGCCTCGGGGTCAGGCGCTGGGCGCAACGGATCGGTGTCCGGCATGCCCCCGGAGGGTAACCGCTGCGAGTCCTCGATGGTCTCCAGCAATGCGGGGAAAGCCGACGGCCCGACCATGGATCGGGGTAGTGACGCGCGCCGTCACTTGCATTCGCTTCGGCCAGAATATCGGCCACGGCTGCGTGAACCTGTGCGGATATCCGGCACAAAGGGGTCCGACTGCACGTAGGAGGGCAGATCCGTGAGCAGCAACCCGCCCAAGCACATTTCGTCCAGCGAGCCTCTGCGATGAGGACGACACCTGCGTCGCCGCCCCGACCGCGGGCGAGCCGTGCACCGACGCGTGCGCCGCGCGGCTCGTCCTGCGACGACGGCGTGTGCAAGGTCGATTCCCCGCTCGCGTGCGGGATCGATCTCGGCGACTGAGCGAGCGACGCGCGTCGTCGTTCCACACGCGCCCGCAGATCACCGCGGGGCGCCATCGACTTGCTGCCGCGGCGGCGGCAACATGGGAGCCGAAGCCCGGGAACTTTTCTGCGCGGCTGGCACGTGGTGATCACGTGCGCACCCGAGCCAGCCCGGCGTGGCTCGCCCTGTGGCCGGTGGTCGCGCTCGTCGGCCTCGCGCTCCCTCGCGCGGCGGCGCTCGAGCGCCCCGCGCCACACGCTTCCCGAACGTCCGCCAACGCCGAGACCGAGATCCCCGACGATCACGCGTGCATGCGCTGTCACCCCGACCAGACCGCGCAGTGGCGTGGCTCGCCCCACCAGAGCTCCTACGTCGAGTCGACGTTCCAGGCCGCGCTCGCCCGCGAGCCGCGGGCGTACTGCAGGGCATGCCACGCGCCGCTGTCCGATCGCGGGGTGACGGTCGACGCCGAGGCGGCCGCGCTCGGTGTCGCGTGCACCAGCTGCCACGTGCGCGACGGTATGATCCTGGCGAGCACAACCGGCACGAGCGCCGCCATCGCGCCGCATTCGTTCACCCGCAGCGCGGCGCTCGACGGGGTCGATGGTTGCGCGGGCTGCCACGACTTCCCGTTCCCGGACTTCGCGCTGCGCGATCGACCGCTGGCGATGCAGCGCACGGTGAGCGAGCACGCCGCATCGCCGTTCGCGGCGGTGTCGTGCGTCGCGTGCCACATGCCGCGCGGCGACGACGGGCGGCGCGGCCACGGGTTCGTCGCGTCGCGGGATCCCGACCTCGTGCGCGCGGCGGTCGACGTCGACGCCGTGCGCGTCGGGCCCACGCGCGTGAAGATCACGCTGCGTGCCGCCGACGTCGGCCATGCGTTTCCAACCGGCGATCTCCTGCGCCGCGTCGAGGTCGGCGCCACCACGGTGCGATCGGACGGCGAGGGCCGTGCGGTCCGGCGATTCCTCGCGCGGCACTTCGGCGACCGCGTGCAATCGTCGGGCGCACGCCTGCGCGTCGAGATCGCCGACGATCGCGTCCCCGCCGGCGGCATGCGCGTCGTCGAGCTCGACGTCCCCGAGGCCGACGGCCATCGCGTGCGCTGGTGGGTCGAGTACCAGCGCGTCGCTCACCAACGCAGCCGCGACGAGGCCACCGCCGAGCAGGACGGCGAAATCTCGGTCGCCGGCGGAATCCTCGAACCCGAGCCACCACGATGAAGACCCTCGTGCCCCTCGCCCCGCTCATGCTCTGTCTCGGCTGCCTCGCGATCGGCTCGTCGGGCGAGGCCACCGAGGTGGCACCCGTCGAGACCTCGACGCCGACGCCGCTCGCCGCGGCACCGACCGCGACGGGTTCATCTGCCGCCGCGACGCCGGTCGCGAGTTCGCCCTTCTCCGTGATCGCCCGTGGCGGTGCCGCGTTCCGCCTGCATCGGCTCGTCGACGGTGGGCTGCTCGTGTCGACCGGACCGCTGGTCATGCGCATCGACGACGCCGGCGAGATCGTCTACGACCCGACCATGCTCCGCGGCATCATCCCGATCCGCGACTCCCCCATCCTCGATGACGGCTCCTACGACGGCGTGCACAAGTGGACACCGGTCGGCCTCGGCGGCCGCTGGCCTGACGCGTTGTTCCTGTCACTCGACTTCACCAGCGGCTTTCGGGGCGAAGGTGGACGGCCGATCACGTACCGGCACACGCCCAACGGATGGGCCCGCACAAAGACGCGCGGCGCGAACATCGAGCACCACGTCATCGCGCTACACCCCTGGATCGACGATTCGATCCTCGCCCACCGTGGCTACGTGTCGTGGTTCCCCGGCCAGGAGCGGTGGGAGGGCGAGGACGGCCCGACCGCGCGACAGGCCGCGGCCGCTGAGAAGGCGATCGTCGCGGCGAAGAAGCTCGTGGTCGTGCGCGGCGAGCCCAAGGCGCCCGACGTCGGTGCGTCGCTCGCCGCGTTCGCGTCGCTGCCGACCGGCGAGATCGTGGTCGTGACCGGCAGCCCATCGCCGTCCGCGATCCTCATCGCGCCCGGGGGCACGCGCACGACGCTGGCCTTGCCCGGCGATCCGCTGGTTATCGAGGGTGTGGTCATCGATGCCCCCGATCGCGCGTGGGTGTTCGGGTCCCAGACGCAGGAGGGTGGCAACTATCGCCCGTACCTGGCGCGCGTTGATCAGGGCCTGATCCACGGCCGGATCCAGGGCCGGATCAGCGCGGCCGAGGCACCACCGTGCAAGTCCGCCGGTCTGCGCACCTTCGTCGCCTTGCAAGACGGCACGCTGTGGACGACCTGCGCCGATCCGCCCGACGTCAGCGGCGTGTACAACGATCACGAGCTGTGGACGCGGCCCGCCGGCGGCGCGTGGACAGCGGTCCGCCTCCCCGAGGGCGTCGACGCCCCCACCGAGGTCTACGCGCGCGCCGCCGATGACGTGTGGGTCGCCGCCGCGATGAAGGATCAATGGGTTCTGCTGCACACGCGCCCGCGCGCCCGCGCGCTCGAGCTGCCGAAACTCGAGGGCATCGGTCGATTGGTGCACGAGTACAACGACCTGCTCCCGTTGTCCCGCGGCTGCGCCACCGGTTACGTGCCACTTTTGGCCGTGCCCGGCGAGGCGAGCAAGGTCCGCGAACAGCTCGCGGCCGATCTCGGCGCCTTCTCGCGGCGCGCGACGATCCACCTCGTGCGCACGACGATCCGCGGCACCGAGCAGCTCGGCCTGCGGGTCGCGGCCGACGCGGACGACACCGCCGCCGACACCCAGGCGTTGCATGGCCTGGTTCGCAAGCGGCTCGGGGCCGCGGGCGTCGGCGCGCCGCGGTGCTGGGATCCGACCGTGGCCGACGACGGCGAGGTGGGCGAATGGCTGCGGGCGCGATCGACCCCGTAGTGTGGTGCAGTGACCGGCTCCGGCTGCGCGACCGGCTGCACGGGTTGCGCGTGATCAGCCCGGCGCTCCGCTCAACCCGGCTTCTTCGCGAGGGCGCTCTGCACGGCAGGCCGGGTCTCGATCTCGTCGAGCCACCGTTTCAGGTTCGCAAACTCGGTGACGTCGAGGCCAAGCCTGACGACTGCCGAGCGCGGCCACGTGAAGTTCATGACATCGACGATCGAGAACTCTTCGCCGACGAGAAAACGAGCCTCGCCCAGTCGCTTGTCGAGGACGCCGAACAGCCGCTGAACTTCCTTCGTGAAGCGCTCGATCGCCTTGGGGTCCTTCTCGGGCGCGTAGCTCGTGTGGTAACTGAGCTGTCCCGTCATCGGACCGACGCCGCCGGCGTTGAAGAACATCCATTCCAGCGCGAGGTAGCGCTCAGGCCCGGGCGGCGCGATCAGCTTGCCGGCCTTGTCTGCGAGATAGGTGAGGATCGCGCCGGACTCGAACAGTGACAGCGGAGCTCCGCTCGGGCCTTCGTGATCCACGATCGCGGGAATCTTGCCGTTGGGATTGATCGCGAGGAACTCCGGCGTCTTCTGTTCGCCCTTGCCGATGTTGATCCACTTGACGGTATGGGGCAGGCCGAGTTCCTCGAGTGCGACGAGGAGCTTCTGGCCATTGGGTGTCGGCCACACGTAGGCGTCGATCATGTGTGCAGGACCTTACCCGCCTTCGTGCGGCGGTAACGGCGAAATCGCTGCGGGTGCTCGTGGGCGCTGATTCCAGCGCCACTGCGGCAGACACGTCGTCGAACGTGAACGGACGTTCGGCTTCAGCGCCTCCACACTTCCGGTCGACCGCCCAGCGGATCGATCGTGGAGGGCAAGTCCTCGTCAGGCCTGCTGCGGGGTGTCGGGCTGGGAACGCCGGGAGGCTCGCCCATCGGCCCGACCTCAGGCATCGAGCCCGGCGTCGGCACGCCCGGGGGTGGCTGCGAGGGTGACGGATAGTCCGGCTCAGGCCATGCGGTAGCTCGGTGAATCATGTTCGCTCCGTTCCGAAGTTCGACGGTCCGACCACCGAAGCTGTCGATGGCGCGTCGGGTCTCATCGTTGACCCACTCGAGTGCAAGCGACAGGCCGCGACGATCCAGTCGTGACGCATGGGGTGGGGTAGGGGCGTGGCCCGGGGGCCTGGGCTGATCCGCACGGTCGCGGGTGCTGTGGGTGTGGCGGGATGCGTCAGCGAGTCCTGGGCCGCGTCGACGTCCCGCGCACGCGACCAGCGGAGCCACTCCGCGATCACGTGCGGGCTCAGCCCGAGCACATTGACATCGATCCGGTGAACGACGTCGTCACTGCCGGCTATCCGGATGGATGCCGAGCACGAGGCGTGCCCGTTGGCACGAGCCAAGTGCGGATCTTCTCCTCGACCTTCGCAGGCTCCGGGAAGGCCGCAGCTGCCGGGTACCCCACACGGACCGAGATCTTCGTCTCGTCGAGGTAAAAGCGCGTCCCGATCCGCTCGCCAACCGTGGCCACGAGCTCGGGAAACCGCGCGAGCGAGGTGGTCACGATGTGTTTCACCGGCCGCATCCGCTGGCTGGCGTCGACGAGCGGCCGCTCGGGATCCGAGTCGAGCCAGCTGCCCGACCACGGCTCCGGTCCCGTGAGATCGATCGACCACGCGATCATCATCGGGGTGACCGCGTGGCGGAGGTGAAATGGCGGATGGTGGATCGCACAGCGCAGCTCGTAGGGGCTCGCCCGCTTGTGCCGGGCTTTGCGATCCAGCTTCGATACGGTCCCGACGCGGAGCTCGACCTTCCAATCCCATTGCGCCGGCAGCCCAAGCCCGAGCTCCTCGGCCCACGCCATCGCAGCAGATCCGCGGAGGCTCCCGAAGTACTCGGCGACGCGCGCCCGCACCGCATCCCGCGGCGCGTGGAGGAGGTTCGCGAGCATCAAGAGCTCGTTGTCCTCGACGAGCTCGTCGATGCAGCGGTCGAGAGCGGTCACCGCAGCCGGCGTGCTCGCGCGCGCCAGCGCACCAAGAAGCAGGACGAACAGCCTAGGATCGTAGCTGACGCTGGCGGGATCCAATGCGCCAGGAACACGCATCGACCGCCCGTGCGCGACGAGGAGGTCTCCGACGAAGGTTGCGAGTGTCTCGTCGACGAGCAACGCCTCGAGCCGCACGTCGTACCCCTCGCCCTCGATGTGCGTCCCATCCGACGCTGCACGATCGCTCGCCTCGTCGCGAGCACGAAGCACTGCGAGGAGATCCTCGACGCGCTGCGCGAGCGCAGATTGATCCGAAGGGACGGCGGCGACATGGTTCCAAGGACGGCCATGCGCTCGGAAGCCTACTCCAGAGGTTACTGACCAACTCGATGCCTGCTCGACACTCGACCTGCGTGATGTGGGAACATTCGGGGCGCATGACGAGCCTCGAACCCGCCGACAAGTCCCTCGCACTCGCCCACCTCAACGACATCTGCCCCGACACCTTCGACGAGGGTGACTTCGGGCCCTGGAAGTTCACCGACCTCACGCGCGAAGGCGACCAGTGGACGCTGACGTTCAACAACGGCGAGGCATCTGGCGACGACGTCGAGTTCACCTTCGCCGGCAGCTGCAGGGACGGTGGCGAGGTGGACCAGAACTGGTTCCAGCAGGTCAACGCGGCGATCCTGGTGTGGGAGCGCAAGATGTCCGGCGGCGGCGAAGAGGACGAGTGAGCTCCACCCGCCCGAGCTACGCTGCGCCCACCCTTCTTGCCTGCCGTGGGGTCGCTTGTCGGACTATCCTGTGCGTGGCCGTCACATCCGGTGCGGGGCGCATAAGAAGTACAAAGCACGTCGCGGTTCGCGCAGGGTTTCCGCGCTCGGCTCGTGGTCCGCGGCCGTCATGTCCAGTCGGTGCATGAGTTCGGCCCACCGAGGTCCCGGATGCCGAGGCTTGCCGGGTGAACGCGGGGTTCGGGCACGCGCCGTCGGCCACGGCGCATGCGAAGTCGGCGTCGCCATCGGGCATCCGACCGTGAGATGGGCGGGAAGCGAGAGCCTGCCGAGGATCTCCGCGACAACGCGCAACATCGACCGACAGTGCCGGATCGGATGCGACGCGATAAGCGATATCCGATTTTCATCGAGACCCATGAGCATTTCGCCTCAGCGACGTTGCTCGGTTACGACCGCACTCGTGTCGCACACGTGAAGCCGTCGGGGCAATCGTCCTGCGTCGTCGTGCACCACATCGAGCAGCAGTCGCCGCCCTGGCTGCACGCCGCGGCGACCGGGGGCGACCCGTCAGGTCGTGCAGCCCGTGGTTCGTTGTTCTGACGTCACAGACGGCGAGGCGCTTCGCCCTCGCGACTCCATCCGCCTACCGCTCGCGGGGCCCATTGTGGTCCCCGTCGATCCCCCCGCAACACTCGACACGCGGCGCGATCGCATTAGGTAGTGGAGAAGCGCCGATGGCCGGAGGCAGTCCAAACACGATCATGATGAGCCCGGGCCGGCCCGGGCCCAAACCCGAAGCCCACCCCGGCGAGGCCGTGCTCGTGCTGTTGTATCCTCCGGGCTCTCAGCTCGGGCGTCGATTCCAGCTCAAAGCCGCCGAGCACGTCATCGGTCGCCACGAAGAACTCGATATCGCGATCGAGGCCAACTCGGTGTCGCGCCGCCATGCCCGGTTCACGCAGTCCGAAGGCGGCTGGGACCTCGAAGATCTGGGTTCGACCAACGGGACCTTCGTCAACGATCAGAAGGTCTTGCGCCGCACGCTGCGCGACGGCGATCTGTGTCGCTTCGGCTCGGCGATCTTGAAGTTTCTCTCGGGCGACAACATCGAAGCGGCCTATCACGAAGAGATCTACCGCACGGCGATCATGGACGCGCTCACCGGCGTGCACAACAAGCGCTTCTTCATGGAGTTCCTGGAGCGCGAGTGCGCCGGGGCCGTCCGTTATGAGCTGCCGATGTCGCTGGTCATGTTCGACATCGACTTCTTCAAGAAGGTGAACGATGTCCACGGCCATCTCGCCGGAGATGCGGTCCTCGCCGAGGTCGGCAAACGCCTGCGCCCACGAGTCCGGCGCGAGGATCTGTTTGCGCGCTATGGCGGCGAGGAGTTCGCCTGTGTGCTGACCAAAACCGACATTCACGGCGCCAAGGCATTTGCCGAAGCTGTACGCCGGATCATCGAGGCCAAGCCGTTCGGGTTCGATGACAAGCTGCTGTCTGTGACAATCAGTCTCGGCGTCGCGACGCTGGTACCGCGCCATCCAGAGTCTGCGGTGGACCTCATCCGTCGCGCCGACGAGAAGCTGTACGCGGCCAAGCACGCGGGCCGCAACCGCGTCGTGAGCTGAGGATGGGAGTCCGATTTTCATCGAGACCCATGAGCACTTCGCCTCAGCGACGTTGCTGGTGCTTCTTGCTGTCCTCGAGGTCCTCGGGCTCGCGGGATTGTTCGTCTACTTTCGGGCTGCTGCCAAGAGACGCGAGGTGGGGAAGCCACGCCCCGGTCGCGTTCGCGACGAGCTCGAGCTCTTCGGTGCACCGCTGCCGTTCGCGATCACCGTCGTCGCCGGCTGAGCGCTGGCTGCATCTGCGTGGCCTCGGGCGCGGTCGAGGCAGCACGCGCTCGGTTACTGCGGCGCACACCATCCGAGCGTCTCGAGCGGAAACGGTGCGTCGATCCCCTCGAGCTGGTTCGCGTCGAAGTACTGCGCACACGTGAAGCCGTCGGGGCAATCGTCCTGGGTCGTCGTGCACCACATCGAGCAGCAGTCGCCGCCCTGGCAGCCGGGGAAGCCGGAGATGCACGGGGCACCTTGGCTGCAGTTGTGCGACGCAAGGCACGTATCGCCGAAGCCGTAGCTGCCGATCGGCGACGAGCAGATGAAGTCGCCGTTGAAGCGCGTGCACCACTTGCTCATCTCGATGCCGTCGGTCTGGCAGAACTCGTTGCCAGTTCGCGGATCGCAGCATGCGTCGAGCACCGGCTCGTCGAGACCGGCTGCACCGGCGCACGCGTCACACGCATCGCCCCACGCGTCGCCGTCCTTGTTCTTCTGGTCGACGTTCGCATCGTCGACGCAGTTGTCGCACGCGTCCTGCAAAGGGTTTCCGCGCTCGGGCTCGTGGTCGCGCTCGCGGTCATGTCCTGTGTCCACGCGCTGCGGGGCTGCACGTAGAGGTGCCAGAACGTCTCCGCGATCGCATCCGGGTCGAGCGTCCCGTCCTCGCCCTTCGTGTCGACCGCCTCCGCCATCACCTCGCGGGCGCGGTCGCGGGCGCGGGCGCGGTCGCGGGCGCGGGCGCGGTCGCGGGCGCGGTCGCCGTCGATGAGGCCATCGATGATCACGTGGGCCACGTGCAAGCCGAGCGGGCCGAGCTCGCGGGCCATGCTCTGGCTCATCATGCGCAGCCCGGCCTTGGCCGCGGCGAACGCCGTGAACTGCGGGCGGCCGCGCAGCGAGGCCGACGCGCCCGTGAAGAGCAGCGCTTCGCCACCCCCCTCGAGCATCGCGCG
>CANLQR010000073.1 GCA_947492135.1 Deltaproteobacteria bacterium
GCCAGCCACACCGGATCGACCAGGACCGCGGCCGGGAACTCGAAGGCCCCGATCAAATTCTTCGTGGCGCAGTGATCGATCGCGACTTTGCCACCCACGGAGGCGTCGACCTGCGCGAGCAGGGAAGTCGGACACTGGATGATCGGAACCCCACGCATATACAGATGCGCCGCGAGCCCGCCGAGATCGCCGACCACTCCGCCGCCAAAAGCGACCACCGCATCGCCGCGCGTGAGGCCTCCGTGCGCCCAAGCCTCGAGACACGCGAGTAGGCCGGGGGCCGACTTGCTTGCCTCGCCCGGCGCGATCAGGTGAGGAATCGGCTCGAGCCCGGCGTCGCGCAGGACGGTGACGAGTGCGTCTGCGTGATGCCCAAAGACGTTGTGATCGGACAGTACCCCCACGCGGCGGACTGCCGGGGCCGCTCGGCGCAGATGGTCCGGTAGCTCGGCGAGCACGCCGCTCCCGACCCGCACCGCATAGCCGCGCGGCTCGCCATGTGGCACCGGGACCTGGATCGAGAGGATCGCGGTCATGCGGGTGCCTCGGGTCGCAGACGCTCGAGGATCGCGGCGGCCACGACTTCGGGCGCGCCGTCGGCCTGGACGACGAGCGTACCGTCGCGATAGGCGGCCTGGCGCTGGCCCCACAGCCGTGTCAACGCTTCGCGGGGGTCGGTGCCACGAAGCAGTGGGCGAGCGCTCGCAGTCGCACCAAGCCTCCGCTCGAGTTCGTCGATGGCAACCTCGAGCAGCACCACCGTGCCGACTCGTCTCATCGCGGCGCGATTTTCCGCCGCCACCACGACCCCGCCACCGGTCGCCACCACGCAGGGACCACCGGCGAACCCGGGCTCTGCGAGCAATGAACCCAGTGCGGCGGCCTCGAGGGCGCGAAACCTGTCCTCACCCTGCGCAAACAGCCTCTCGATCGAGCGCCCGGAGATTCGCTCCACGCGCTCGTCGAGATCACAGAACACCGCGTCCAGCGCGACGGCGAGTCGGCGGCCCACAGTGGTCTTGCCGCTCGCCATCATCCCGACGAGGAATACCGGCCGAACCATCGCAGGGTTTGCGTCGGGCTCAGCCGCCGATGCTGCTGGCGCGGTTGACGATCTTCGGGGTCAAGAAGATCAGGACCTCGGAGCGAACGTCGGCCTCCGACTTCTGCTTGAAGAACCAACCGATGATCGGCACGTCGGCGATCCACGGGATCTTGTCGTAGTTGACGGCCTTGCTCCGGGTGTAGATGCCGCCGATGACCGCCGTGTCGTTGTCGTTGATGAGCATGCGGCTCTGCGCCTGCTTGGTGAGGATCGTCGGATCGCCACGTGCGCCGGTGTTGACGAAGTCGGCCTCGTTCTTCTCGACCACGACATCGAGCAGGATTGCGCCCTCGTTGGTCACGTGAGGCGTGACCCGCAAGCCTAGCGTCGCACGAACAAACCTGGTGTTGACGCCCTGTGCGCTGACCTGCGAGATCGGAATCTGCACGCCCTGCTCGATCTGCGCCTCGCTGTTGTCGAGGGTGACAATCTTCGGTGCGCTGATGATTCGGATCTCGCCAGTGCTCTCCGACGCCGACAGTCGCAGGTTGGTATTGAGGTTGCCGCTGATGCTGCCGAACGAGAAACCCAGCGCGCCACCGGTGCCGGTACCGACCGGGACCGGCAGGTCGACGGCGTACCGGGGATTCGCGGCGGCGCCGGGCAAGACGAGGCCGCGAGCATCGGCCGGCTGACCGGTGGCACCACCACCGACGCCGACCGAGTTGGGGAACAGCAACCCTGTCGGGTTGCCGGTTCCGGGGCTGGCGATGAAGTCGAAACCCCACTGCACGCCGAGCTGTCGGGCAAAACTGGTCCGAGCCTCGACGATGCGCGCCTCGATGAGCACCTGAGGTGTCTGGGTGTCGAGCTGAGTGACCAGGCTCTCGGCCAGCGCGATGTTCTCGGACACGTCCATGATGATGAGCGTGTTGGTCCGGGTGTCGGGCGTGACCGAGCCGCGCGACGACAGGACGCTTTGCACCTTGGGCACCATCTCATCGACGGTCGCGTACGAGACGGGCATCAGCTTGGTCTCGAGCGGCTTTTGCTGCACGCGGGCCGCAGCACGCTCGATCGCGGTGCGACGCTCGGTCTCGAGGTCCTCCACCGTCGCGACGCGAATCACGTTGCCGTCGCGGCTCGATCCCAGGGCCAGCGAGCGCAGGATGATGTCGAGGGCTTGATCCCACGGCACCGAGTTCAGCTTCATCGTGATACTGCCCTCGACCCCACGACCGGCAATGATATTGACGCGGCCGATGTCCGAGAACAGCAACAGCACGTCCTTGATCGGCGCGTCCTGCAGCTCGATGTGAATTCGCTCGCCCCGCCAGCGGCCGCGCGACCGGGTCGGACGTGAGTCCATGATCTCGCCGTCGTCCGAGGCGCCCGGCGGCGCCATGACTGCTGCCGGCGTCGCGGCACTGGCATAGCCACCGACCTTGGTGCCGGCGATGCTGACGGCGTCCGAAGGCTTGCCCTTGCCCGAGCGTGGAAAATGCCACACCAGCTCACCAGGCCGCTCCTCGAGGCGAGGCTTGGAGACCTTGGCGGTCGAAACGATCACCTTGGCGTCGTCGCCTTCGACGAAGGAGGTGACCAGCTTGATCGGCCCGGAGTAGGCTGTCGCATCGAGGCTGCGCTCCAGCGTGCTGGGCATCTTGGCCCGGTCGAGCTGCAGGATCTGGATCGTCGGCGTCAGAGAGCTGCCCGAGTAGGAGATCGGACCATCGAACGCGATGATGACCCGCGACTCGTCGCTGTCGTCCTCGAAACGCACGTCCCGCACCCTGGTTGGAGCACCGCCATGGGCTTTGCGTGGTGTCGCGGCTGGGCTGACTGGCGCCGCTTGGGGCCCCGCGTCGCGTGCCGCAATCTCGTCGACTCGCGTCTCCAGCCGACTCTGAGCCCGGCGGATCTCATCCTCGACCGCCCCGAGACGACCACGCTCGCCCGCGAGCTTGGTCTCGAGCAGTGCGAGTTTTTTCTCGGCCTGTTCGACCTCGAGGTTGGCGGCAGCATTCTTCTGGCGCAGCGCCTCGCCTTGGGCGACGAGTTCGACGCCTGCGCGGTTGAGTTCCTCGACCTCGGCCTTGCGAGCCGCGAGATCCCGATTGAGCGCCGCAAGCCGACCGCCCGCCCCGGCATACTCGGCCTTGGCGAGTTCAGCGGCTCGCTTGGTCGCCGCCGCCTCTTCCCGAGCATCATCGAGCTTGCGCCGACGGGCGCCTTGGGCCTGCAGCTCCTGCAACTTCTTTTCGGCCTGCTCAGCGCGCGACCTGGCGTCTCCAGAGTCGGCGCGCAGCCGAGCGACCTGCTTCTCGAGCACGGTCGCGGTGGCCTGGACCTTGCGGGTCTCGGCCTTGGCGCGCTCGAGTTCCTCGGGCGCCACGCGCCCGCCGAGATCGACGAGCTTGCTCCGCGCCTCGGCCACCTGGCTGCGGGCGCTGACCAACTCGCGCTCGCGATCGTCAATCGCCTGGGCAAGCTTCTCCGAGGACTTGCGCTCGGTGGCGAGCTTGGCGGCGAGCTGCTCACGGTCGCCGCTGAGCTTGAGCAGATCCTGCTCGGCTTGGCGCTGGCGAGCCAGCGCGGCGTCACGAGCTAGCTCGGCGGCGTCGACACGGGCCTGCATCTTCTCGGTGAGCTCACCCCGCTTGGCCGCGCGAGACGCCTCCGACTTCGCCGCGACCAGGTCGCGATCGGCACCCTTGCGGGCTCCGATCGCGGCTTTCTTCTCGCGCGATGCGTCGTCCATTGCCGCGCGCGCCTTGGTCAGAGCGACCTCGGCTTGTTCACGCAGGGCAAGCGCCTCGGCCTTGGCAGAGGCTGCTGACTGGCGCTCGCGCTTGGCCGCGGCGAGGGTCTCGTCGGCGGCAGCGAGCTTGCCGGCGGCCTCGCGTTCCAACGCGGTCGCGCGCTGCTTGGCACCCGCGACCTGCTGGTCGGCTTGCGCCGTGGCGAGCTCGCGGGCGGTCGCCAGGTCACGCTCGGCTGCGGCCACGGCGGCCTTGCGCGCCGCGGCAACTTGAGCGCTGGTCTCCTTCTCAGCGCGCTTGCGCAGCGCTGCGAGTTCCTGCTCGGCCTCGGCGACCGCCGTCTTGCGGGCGGCGGCGACCTCCGCATCAGCGCGACGTTTCGACTCTTTGCGGGCATCGGCCAGCTTGCGCTCGGCCTCCATCTCAGCGGCAGCAAGCTCACGCTGGGCCGCGCTGCGGGCCTTGGCTTCAGCCTGGGCGATCTTCTTCGTCGCTGCGGCCTCGGCTTCCTCCATCCGTACGGCCACCGCAGCATCCGCCTTCTTGCGGGCGGCGGCGACGAGCGCGGCGGCATCACGCGCGGCGGCGTCGAGCTTCTCGGAGGCCTGCACGTCTGCGCGCCGATGAGCGGCAGCGACGGTCTCGTCTGCGGTTTTCTGCGCGGCCGCGAGACGGGCCTTGGCCTCGGCCTGCGCGCTCACGAGGATGCGATCCGCCTCGGCCTTGGTGCGCTCGGCCTGGGCCAGCTTCGCGGCCGCGGCTTGCTGCGCGCCGTCGAGCTTGGTTCGCGCGGCCTTGGCCTGGGCAGCAGCATCATCGAGTTCACGCTGGGCAGCCGCGAGTTTGGTTTCGGCTGCGCCGAGCTTGCCCTGCGCGTCCATCAGCTTGGCGTCAGCCTTGGCATCGGCCGCTCCGGCCTTTGCACGGATCCGCTGGGCATCTTCCTGCGCCTGGGTCGCGGCGGCCTGAGCCGCCGACAGCTTCTCGCGCGCGGCCGCTTCGGCACGATCGGCCTCGGACTTGGACTCCTTGGCCTCGGCGAGCTTGCGCTCGGCGGCCGCTTGAGTCGAACTCGCCTGCGCCTGGGCGTCGGCTAGCTTGCGCGTGGCAGAGCGCTGGGCGTCGCTGTGCAGCTCCATGGCGCGCTCGGTGGCTTCCGCGAGCCGGTGCTGCGCGGTGACCTCGGCGTCTTCGAGCTTGCGTGAAGCCTCGACACGCATCGCTTCGGCACGCCGACGCGCGTCGCCAGCGGCAAGCCGATCCGCGTTGGCTGCCGCATGCGCCTTGGCGAGCTCGGCATCCGCCAAATTCGATTGGGCTTGGGCGTGTTTACGAGCCTTCTCGGCCTTGGCCAGCTCGCCCTGGGCCTGCCGCAACGCCCGCCGCGACGCGAGGCGATGGCCTTGTCGCTTGGCCACACCCGAGCGGGCCGCGGCCTGTGCCTCCACGGCTCGCTTCTCCGCCGCACTCGCCCGCGCTTCCGCCTGTTTCGCCTCCTCGAGCCTGCGCTGAGCGCCCGCAAGGTCGCGCGCCGCCGTAGCGCGCTGGCGCGCTGCCGTCGCGTTGTGCTGCTTGGCGCTTGCGTGCTGATCTTTGGCATCCGCGCGCATCCGATCGACGTCGCGCTCGGCAGCTTCGATCTCGGCGCGCCGAGTCGAGGCGCTCTTGCGGGCAAAGTACGCCTCCGGCGGCACCTGCCGCGGCGTCAAGGTGACGACCAGGTTGTTGCCCTCGGGAACTACGATGTAGCTCGCCTCGCGCTTGAGCTCGACCACCAAGCGCACCAGCACGGCATCTTGCTCGGTCACATCCTCGACCGAGAGCCGCCCGCAGGCCCAGTTATCCAGGGGTAGATGCGGCACGACCTTGCCGCGTTCGCTAGCGGCGATGTCGACGACCAGGCGATTCGGATCCGCGAGTCGGTACACGTTGAACGTGGGCTTGGCCGAGCCGGCAAGGCGCAACGTCGTGGTGCCGTCGTCGAGTTCCTCGATGGTCAGCCCGTCGATGCGGTTGGGTGCCGCCGCCAGGGCGGCCGCGGCCGTGGTTGCCGCCGCCGCATCCATGGCAGCGAATGGCCGGGCGGTGTCCGCCGCTTGAGAGGTGTCAGGCTGCAGCGAGAGCAGCAGCGACAACGGAGCGGCCATGAGGCCCAGGGGCGTCACACGACGCACACCGGTACGGGGTGCAGAACCGAAGCGCATCGGCAGAGAATCGCCCGCAACTCATTCGTTCCGCAAATAAATGGCGCGTCGCTCCCCGCGCTGGAGATTGAGGCTACTCGCGAGGTCATCGTCGACCACCTCGATCTCGACATAGTCGCGGTTCACGGCGGCGAGCAAGACCTCGGCACTGGAGAAGTACTCCCCCTGCTTGATCGAGTGACTCTTGCCGTCGGATGCCACAAATAGGGCCCGGGGTTTCATGCCCCGCCCCGCGTCTACGATCGCGATCAGCTTGAGATCCTCGAACGAGTACTGCGGCATCTCGACGGTTCGATCCGCCGATCGCGATCGATCGGGTTCGGGCACGACGAGTTCGCTGGCGACAAAACTGAGAAAAGGATCGCGGCGGCGCTGGAACGACTTGGCATCCAGAGCTACCGGGGGGCGAGCCGGCAGATCGGCCGGCAGCACCTCGGGGTCGGCCTCAGCTCCGCCCGCCGCAGCAGGACGTGCGCTCGGGCGAGCGGCCGCTTTGGACGCCTCAGGGTCCGTGGCGTCGCCGGCCTTCTTGGCGTCCGCGGGCACGCCACGCTTCGCCGACACCTCGACACCGCCATCCTCGACGCAGCTGGCCGCCGGTAGCGCGAACACGACTGCGAGTGCGATTTTCGAGGTGTTCATTTCTTGCGCCTACCTTTCTTCACGGCGGGCCCCTTCTCGGCCGAACTCGCCCGCTCCTCGTCGGTCAGAAACCGGTACGTCGCCGCTTCGAACTCGACCTCGAGACCAGGGTGTTCGGCCGGCTTCTCGCCGTCGCGGGGGGCCGCTGTGGTCGCCGCAAGTTTGAGCGCCAGGCCATCGACGCTGACGATGCGCTTGAGTTCGGACACGCGGCGAAAGAACTCGCCGACCTGCGTCCACGTGCCGGTGGCACGCACGCGAATGGGCATCCGAGCGTAGAAGTCCTCGAACTCCTCGGGCTCATTGTTCCAGCTTTCGACCGTCATGCCGACGAGGCGCGACTGCTGCTGGAAGGTCTGCATCAGATTGTCGACGGTCGACGCATTGAGCGGCAGTACCTCGCGCTGAGCATCGAGCCGTTTCTCCGCTGCCTCGACCTTCGCCTTCTCCATGTCGAAGTTGTCGCGCTTGGTCTTGACGACCTCGAGCTCGGCCTGGGCGGTCACCACGGCGGCATCGGCTGCCTTTCGCGCGGCGACGGCATCGAGATAGAAGAAGTAGTACCAACCGCCCACGATCGACGCGGCGATGAAGAGGAACAGCAAGAGGCGCTGCCAGATCGGGAGTTTGCCAAGTCCGTCGAACACGTTCGGCTCTCCTTTTCAGTTCCACCTGCGGACCGCGACGTCGAGTTTCCACGTCAGGTTCCGCTGGGTGTCCTCACGACCGCGCGAGTTTCCATCCGCACGTTCGTAGTTGGGGTGGGTGATTTCGCCGAACCACACGCTCGCGCGCAAGCGGCGGGTGAACTCGGAAAGGTCGGCCGCGTCGCGAGCCGAGCCTTCGAGGGCCAGACGTCCATCGGACTCTACGACGCTGCTGAGCCACAGGCCCGAAGGATCCCAGCGCTCGTTGATCTCGCTCTGCGGATCGTCGGCCTTGTTCTTCTTGTACTTCTCTTCGTCGATGGTCACGCCGCCACCCTGTTGGGCATCGGTCAGCACCATCGCGAGTTCGTACATCACGAACGCCGGCGTGCGCTGCTTGGCCTTGAGTTTTTCGATCGCCACTTCTTGGCGCGTGATCTCTTCTTCGCGCGCCTTGAGTCCGGCCTCGTCGATCACGGCTTTGAGGTCCGTGACTTCCTTGTTGATCGCCGCGGCTTTTATGCGGACCACCTGCGCTGCCTCTTCTTCGATGGTGAGCAGGTACCAGCCGGCCCCACCCAGTGCGAGCCACCCGACGAACATCAGCAAGAAGGACACCGCGCCTGAGTTGGCGCCTGCCGCCGCTGGCCCGCGCGAAGCCGACGGCGCGGCAGAGGCCGTGGCGCGCTTGCGCTTGGTCGGAGCAAGGTTGATGCGGATCATTCAGAATCTCCCACACGGCGTGCCGCCAGCCCGAACGCGATCGTGGCCACCGGCGCGTTGACGCGCATGTACTCGATGTCGAATCGTCTCGTATCGACCACCACTCGCGCAAATGGGTTGATGATCTCGACGGGGATCCGTGAGCGGTCCTGGATCGCCTTGGGCAGCTGCGGCACCAGGCACGAGCCGCCACTGAGATAGATGCGCGACAGACGCGCGTCGATCGCATCGTTCATGTAGAAGTCGAGCGAGCGCTGAAATTCTTCGGCGACCTGCTCGGAGACCTGCCACAGGATGCGGTGGACCTCCTGCGGCACCACATCGGCCATGCCACCGGCGGCCGCAAACGCCCCGCCGACCTTGTAGGCCTCGGCGCCGTCGAGGCCTACGCCCAGATGCCGCTGGATCGCCTCGGTGTAGGTGTTGCCGCCCGCGCCCAGGTCGCGATTGAAGGAGGGTCGCCCGCTCGAGACGATGGACAGCGTCGAGTAGGTCGCACCGACATTGATGATCGCGATCGTGTCCCCGGGCGCGAACCCGATGCACAGCTCGACGGAGTTCTGCAGGGCCAGCGCGGCGGCGTCGACGACGACGGGCTGAAACCCGGCATCACGCACCACCTGCTGGTACTGCGCCACGATCTCTCGCTTGGCCGCAACGAGCAGCACTTCCATCTGGCCTGTCGGGGTCTGCTTGACCAGAACCTCGTAGTCGATCACCACGTCGTCTCGCGAAAACGGGATGTTCTGCCGGACCTCCCACTCCATCTGCTCGTCGAGCGCAGCCCCCTCCATTGCCGGGATGGTCAGCCGCTTGATGATCACGCTGTTGCCCGAGGCCGCCAGCGCGATGGACTTGCCCTTGAGATGGATGCGACGGGTCAGGTTCTTGATCGCGTCGACCAGCGCGCTGTGATTGAGGATCACACCGTCGACGATCGTCTGCGGCGGAACCGGCTCGATCCCGAAATTCTGCAAGGCGAGCACACGCCCCGCAGGCTTGAGCTGCACGAGCTTGATGGCGCTCGAGCCGATATCCAGACCGATACACTGCTTGGCCACGGTCGTCCTTCAGCCTGTGACGGCGCATGGCGCCGCGGAAATATGAAAAGAGCGTTGTCGCAACCCCGGGGCGCACACCCGTGAAGACGCTTGCGCGTGGGCGACCGCTGCCCCTAGCCGAGGTCTTCTTCTGGAAAGACCTCTTTGGCCGCCGACGGCGCAAGCCCGAGGGCTTCGAGGATCTTTCGCTTGGTATCCATGCGGCACGGACACCCCGACTCCACGCGGTCGATGGTCAGAGGGCTGACACCGGCGCGACGGGCAAGCTCGGCCTTGCTCATCATCGCGGCCTGGCGCAGCCGCTTCACGTTGTTCGGAACCGTGCCCTCGTTCTCGCGCAGCACTGGTGTCTTGCCGCGACGACGCGCCGCGGCTGCTCGCGCAGGCGACACAGGTGACGCTTCGTGGCCCGCCGAGGCGGGTTGCACGTCGTCGTGCTCGGGCGTCGCGACCGTGGTCGCCGCCTTCGCGCCTTGCGTGGGTTCCGGATCCATGCTGTTGAAGCCCGTACATTGTCGGTCCCGATCCGTGATCCGTCAACGCGTTCGTTGCCCTTTAGTGATACGTAGTTGAATGACAGTGATAGGCCAATGATAGGTCATTGAAGTGATCTCAGCGCGCTTGGCACACCGGCGTGAGCCGGCTGCCGCCAAGCAAGTTCCCGAGATCGTTGATAAGCGTAAATCGCGCACGGGAGTACCCGAACCCTGACGAGCCTGACCAGCATTTCACGGGCCGGCCAGAGCCCCAAAAAAGCCTCGGGAACGCGGGGAGGCGACCCACTTTCCGGGGAAGAAGGCTTCGCACGGACCACTTGCGCGCAACGCGCGAATCAGCCGAGCCCGAATTCCTTGATCTTGTACAGCAGCGCACGGTGGCTCAGGTCGAGCAACTTCGCCGCGTGGGTCCGGTTGCCGTCGGTCTGCGCGAGAGCTCGCAGGATGAACTCGCGTTCGAGCGTTCGCTGCGCTCGCTTCACCGAGAGGTCGCCTTCTGGAAGCGAGAGCGCGAAGCCGGGCACAGCGACGCGCGCGTGCCTGACCCGTTCGGGCAGGTCGGGTGCCCGCAGGGTCTCTGACTCGGCCATCACCGCGGCATGCTCCAGCGTGTTCTCCAGCTCGCGAACGTTGCCCGGCCAGCGATAGGCCAGCAGGTATGCGAACGCCTCGTCACCGACCGCCTTCACCTTGGTGCCGAGCCTGCGATTCATCGCGACGATGAAGTGCTGCACCAACGGCGCGATATCATCTCGTCGCTCGCGGAGCGGCGGCACCTCGATCGGCATCACGTTCAGGCGGTAGTAGAGGTCTTGCCGGAACGTACCCTCTTCGACCATCTGCGCGAGATCGCGCGAGGTGGCTGTCACCACGCGGGCATCGATCTTGATCGACCGAACGTCGCCGACGCGGCGGACTTCCTCTTCCTGCAGCGCCCGCAGCAGCTTCACCTGGAGCGCCAGCGGGAGCTCGCCGATCTCGTCGAGAAACAGCGTGCCGCCCTTGGCCTCCTCGAACAGGCCGCGCTTGTCAGCCGTCGCATCGGTGAACGCGCCGCGCACGTGTCCGAACAGCTCGGACTCGAGCAAGGTCTCGGGGATCGCGCCGCAGTTGACCGCGACAAACGGCCCACTGGCCCGCGGGCTGAACCCGTGGATGGCCCGACTCACGAGTTCTTTGCCCACACCAGACTCGCCGGTCACCAGCACCGTGGTCTTGAACGGCGCCACCTTGCGAACCGTCCGGGCGATCTGCTGCATCGACGCGCTACGAATGAGCATGCCCCCGAGCCAGTCGGTAGTGACCGCGGCATCGCGTAACTGCTCACGCAGCGCGACGTTCTCGCGACGCAGGCGCTCGCGCTCCTCGGCCTTGCGCAGCGTCAGCACCACCTCGTCCTGCTTGAAGGGCTTGGCGATGTAGTCGTAGGCGCCCGCGTGCATGGCCTGTAACGCCAGCTCGACGGAGCCAAACGCACTCATCACGATCGAGGTCAGTTGGGGTCGATTGGCGCGGATCCACTCCACGAGTGCCAGGCCACCGAGGCCCGGCATGCGCACGTCCGTCAGCACCACGTCGACATCTTCGCGACCCAAGACGTCAATCGCGGCCTCTGCGCTTTGGGCATGTAGCACCGTGTACCGCTCGCGACGAAGCAGCAACTCGAGCATGTGCCGCAGGGCATCCTCGTCGTCGACCACGAGGACCCGTGTGAACCCCATCGGCTCACCGGGGACCAGCGTCACGTCGTCAACCGTGGTCGCCATCGCGCTGCATGCACTGGACCATACCCGAAGCTGCTACCGTTGCCCACGCAGGTGAGCGACGTACAACGTCGCTCGCGGTCCCGACCGCTGGGACCACGGCGCCGCAGCGCAGCGCCGCAGTGCAGCGCCCGACCACGGCGCCCGACCAGACACCGATTCGCGGAAGGAGCCCAAGACCGTGAGCGCACCTGACGTCATCCTCGCTGTGGACCAAGGCACGACCGGTAGCACCTGCTTGCTGCTCGACGCGTCGATGCGCTTGATCGCCAAGCACACGCACGACTTCACTCAACACTTTCCCGAGCCCGGCCACGTCGAGCATGACCCGACCGAGATCTGGGAGTCGGTGTGCCGTGCAATCGCCGATGTGCTGGCGAAGTCTGCGATCGCGACCTCACGCATTGCCGCGATTGGTGTGACCAACCAGCGCGAGACCTCCGTGGTCTGGCGCCGGACCGACGGCCGCGCGATTCATCGCGCCATCGTCTGGCAGGATCGCCGTACGGCCGGGGTATGCGAGGGGCTACGTACGCGCGGTTTCGCGGACCAGGTCCGCACGATGACGGGTCTGGTGCTCGACCCCTATTTTTCCGGGACCAAGCTCGCCTGGATCCTCGACCACGTCGACGGTGCTCGCAGCGCAGCCGAGCGGGGAGAGCTCGTCGCCGGTACCATCGATACCTACCTGCTATGGCGCCTGACTGGCGGCAGGGCCCACAAGACCGAGCCGAGCAACGCCTCACGGACAATGTTGTGGCCGCTGCTCGGAGGGGGCTGGTCCGACGAACTCTGCGAGCTGCTTCGCGTGCCGCGATCGATTCTTCCGGAGGTCCATCCGTGCACGGCGGAGTTTGGCCACACGCTGGGCGTACCAGGATTGCCCGACGGCATCCCCATCCACGGCATCGCCGGCGATCAGCAGGCAGCGTTGTTTGGGCAGGCGTGCTTTGGCCCGGCCCAGGCCAAGTGCACCTATGGCACCGGTGCGTTCATGGTGCTCAATACTGGCGAGCGCATCGTGCCGTCGAGCCACGGCCTGCTCACGTCGGTCGCGTGGCAGATCGGCGAGCAGACCACATGGTGCCTCGAGGGCTCGTGTTTCATGGCGGGAGCCGTCGTCCAGTGGCTGCGCGATGGGCTCGGGATCATCGCCTCGGCCGCCGAGGTCGAGGCCCTCGCCGCGAGCGTGCCGGACTCGGGGGGCGTCGTCCTGGTGCCGGCCCACGCCGGGCTGGGCGCGCCGCACTGGCGCCCTGCCGCGCGCGGTCTCATTCGCGGCATCACCCGCGGCACGACCAAAGCCCACCTCGCCCGCGCGGCGCTCGAGGGCATCGCGTTGCAGATCGCCGACCTCGCGCGCGCGATGGCTGCGGATCTTGGCAAGCCCCTGGGCCTGCTCCGCGTCGATGGTGGCGCGGCGGCCAACGATCTCCTGATGCAGTTGCAGGCCGACCTGCTCGAGGCCCCGCTCGATCGCCCGCGCATGCTCGAGGCCACCGGGCTCGGCGCCGCGGCGCTCGCTGGCCTCGGTGTGGGCCTGTGGCGCGACATCGATGAGCTCGGTGCCCATTGGCAACGCGATCGACGCTTCGAACCCAACCTCGACAGCCGCGCCCGCGACGAGCTCCGCGCGCGTTGGGCCGAGGCCATCGCCTGCGCATGAGCGTCAGCCGCGACGCCGCCCGATCGTGACGATCAGCGGCAGCGGGTCGGTACACGTCCACTGCTGTGGATCCACGAGTCCAAGTCCGGTGATCCACGCGACGCGGCCCGTCACATCGCGACGAGGTGGCTCGCGACGCCACGGACGCAGGGTCAACCAACCGGCCGCGAACGCCACCCACGCGAGATCGATGACGACGTGAACTTCGGCCGAGGCGATCGCGGCTGCGACGGCGCTCGAGGGTGGGACGTGAAGCGGACCGGTGTGCACCAACGTGGCTTGACGCGGTATCGCGGTCGATCCCCGGGGAACCTCGGCCAGCAGTCGCGCAAGCCCGCGGGGTGGTCGGGCGCCCCCATCGATCCATTCGCATGGACCTGCGAGCAGGCGCGGCAGCCAGCGATGCAGCGGTGCACAGGCAAGATGATCCTCGAACCACGACGGCACGCCTCGGTGATCTACCATCGTTGGCGATGACGCTGTCGCGATTGCATGACGGGCCCAGCGCCGCGATGGCGCCCAAGGTCGCCAACCTGGCGCGCGCTGCCGCGGCCGGCCTGCCAGTGCCGGAGGGTGTGGTGCTCCCTTTGGATCAGGTCGAGCACCTCGTGAACGACGAGGCGTTGCTCGAGCTCTGGACGCGCGGCTCGACCATGGTTCGTTCTGCGCTCAGATTCGAGGATGGCGCGTTGCACAGCGGCGCTGGGCTTGGCGTGTCGATCGCGGGGGTGCGCGATGTCCCCGGCTTGCTGGCCGCGGTGGCTGAGATCCGCGCGGCGCGGCGCGCTGGAGTGCCCGGGCAGGACTTCGGAGGCGCCGACGAGGTGCTCGTCCAACACCAGGTCGCCGCGGTTGCGCGCGTGGTCGTCGGTTGCGAGCCCACGCGCGACTACGTCGAGCAGTACGGCGGATCGGTCGAGGCCTTCGCCGACGGAGGCACCCCGGACTTTTCCGGGCCACTGGGCAGCTGGTCGTCGCGATGGGCCCCCGCGACCCGGGCGATCCTCGAGCACGTCCGCGCTGAGATGGAGCCGACCGCCTACGGGCTCGACGTCGAGCTGGTCATCGACGCCGACGACGTCGTGCACTTGGTGCAGGTCCGTCCATTGACGGCCCCACTCCACCCGGGATGGGCGGAGTTCGTCGACACCGCACGACGAGCCGGTGACGAGATTCCCGCCACGGGGTCGCTCGTGCTCGACGTCGAGCACAATCCCGAGCCGCTGTCGTTCGCGCACGCGTGGCTGGTGCGTTGGCTGGCACGCGAGCGACCTCGCACCGGCGGCCTCGTGCCAATCGCGGGCTGGCTCTACACACGGGTTCTCATCCGGGATCTCGCGAGTCACGCCACACGAGACAGTGCCGGTCCGCGCGCGGTGGTCGAACGGTTGCAGCGCGAATACCTCCCCAGCGCGCGTGCTCGCCACACCACGATTGCAGGCCGGTGCGCAGCCGCAACCGCACCCGAGATCGACAGATTGTTCGTCGCCGCACTCGACGCGTTCCTCACAATGATCGACGTGTACTTCGACGAGCTGATCCCAGCCCGCCGGCAGCATGGTTCACTCGCTCCCGATCTCGGCGACCCTTTCTGTCTGCGCGGGCGTGACGACGTCCTCGACGTGTTGCCGATCGCCTGGGACGTTGCCGCGCCGACGCTCGGCCCCCGGCGCGAGACGTCGACGGCGATCGTCGCCATTCCGGACGACGAGGCCGGTGCGGCGACGCTGCTGCGCGAGTGGGACGATCACCTCTTTGCCCTCGGTCTCGCGCCGCTGCGAGCGGTCTATCGCCGCGTTGGCGAGCTCACCGGCCTCGACGACGATGTTTTCTCGCTGACGCCGCCCGAGTGTCTCGTGGCGCTCAACGGCCACGATGTCACCGAGCTCGTCCGCACGCGCGCCGAGGCCCGCGGGCAGGCGGCGACGCTGAGCCCGCCGGGGCGCATCTTCGCTGGCCAACCTGGTGGCGTCCCGCCGCAATGGCTGAGGGGAATACCGATCGGGCCGCCTGCCGCGGGTCCGGTCGCCCGCCGTCGCGATCTTCTCGATCTCCGCGACCGCCCGCCGGCGCCGGGCTGCATCGTCGTCCTGCCGGCCCTGACGGCGCCTGCCGCAGTCGTGCTTCACGAACTCGGACTGCGAGCGATCTGTTGTGAGCACGGCGGCGCGATGAGTCATGCCGCACTCATGGCCCGCGAGCTGAAGCTGTCGGCGCTGCTGGGTTGTCGCGGCTGCACGAGTATCCCCGACCGAACCGAGGTCGAGCTCGATACCCGCCGCGGTGTCCTACGCCGCCGGCTGGCCTAGCGCAGGCGTTCTCACCAACGCGACCGATCAGATCACGTCTTCAGAGACACCGGGGCCCGTACGCACCGCCGGCTTGGCGCCCTGTTGGGCTTGCGCGGCGGGCTTGGGAGCTTGCGGGCGCCGTGGCACCGCGGGCGCGCCCTCAGCACGCTCGCCGTTGATCCGTTTGCGCAGTTCCTTGCCGACCTTGAAGAACGGCAGACGCTTGGGCGACACATGCACGGTGTCGCCGGTTCGCGGGTTGCGGCCCTCGTACGACTTGTACTGCCGCACGGTGAAGCTGCCGAAGCCGCGGATCTCGATCCCCTCGTCGCGACGCAGCGCGTCGACCATCGAGTCGAAGATGGTGTTGATCACCAACTCGGCCCGCCCCTTGGTGAGGTTGGCTTCCTGCGCGACGAGTTCGATGAGTTCGGATTTCGTCACGGCACGATCCCGGCCCCCGTAGTCTCGTGGGGCAAGTCATGGTAGGCGGGAAAACCTAGCGATATCAAGGGGGCGGTCCTGCCGTGACAACCGGGAGCGAAGTCAGGGTGCTGGTGGCGCGCCGATAGCCCTGCACGAACGCGAACCGCCGGCAGTCGTGGCGCGCATAGAAATCCACCACGTCCGCCCAGGACGCGGCGGCCTCGCGCAGAAGCTGGACGGTCGTGGCCACGTCCGTCGATGAACACCGCACCACTGGCGGCACCGGCCGGTGCGCGTTCGCAGTCACCTCGTCCGCCCCGAGCGCCCGGGGCGGCAGCTGACTGACGAGGCGATGGCCGTACTCACCGAGCTCGAGAACCTCGACGCGATCCAGTCGGATCGCACCCCCACCCGCGCACACCACCACGTCCGCGATCTCCCCCGCGCGCAGCGCGATCGCGTTGTGCATTCGCGACCCTCGGACCTCGCACCGACCACGCTCGGCCGACGACAACCTCGCAAGGTACGCGACCGGCGTCGACGAAACATTCTCGATCCGAGCGATGGTGTGACTCGATGACACCGACGCACCGTGCTGCTGGTACATCACCTTCTCGACAACGGCGGTGATCGACAAGTGTGGCGATTTCCAACTCCGCCCGGGCGCCAGCACGGTTGGCGCATCGAGTTCGAGCGCGTACACGTTGGGCTCCGCAAGGGCCGCCACTGTGGGTGGGGGCACGCCCAGCTCAATCGCGTTGTCCTGCACCATCTGCTCGAAGGTCGTCTCCGGGCCTTCGAGCGCCGCACGTTGGTCCGCCACTTCCGAGCGGGCCACGGTGGCGGTGCGCTCCGTGGCGCGGATCTCTTGGACGCGCACGGCTGACTCGCGGACGAATTTTCCAGAGAACCAAACGCCCAGCAACATCGCGCAAGCGAGCACCAGTGACACCACCAAACGTTGCCCGAGCACAGCTCGCGGATCATCGCACGGTCCCGTCCGCCACTCATCGATCAGTCCGCACCGACGAGTGAGCAGGAGTCATTCTCGGAGGAGGCGATCGAGCTCGGCGGGCTCGAGCCCCGCAACCGCGGCCAGCCAGGACCGCGTCACCCGGACGTCGAGTGGCCAGGCGTGGGCGCTCCACCAAGCGGGCGAGCATGGCCAGCGTTCCTGGGCCTCGGGGTCCAGTGCCGACGGGAGATCGCTCGGGCCCAGTCGCGCGGCTCGAATCCGCGCCAGATCCGCCAGCATGCGATGGAGTTCGGCCCACAACGGCACCGCCGCGCACCCGCAAGCCCGCCAAACCTCTCGCGCGCGGGCCGGCTCCCCCTGTAGTCGCTCGGACTCCGCGGCCAGGACCTGCTGACGCTGCCGGAGCACCGAGGTCGACGACAACTGCCCCTCGCGGAGCACACCTGGCCAGCGTGCCGCGAGTTCTCGGAGGCCGCGATCGCGCGTCGCCCCACCCTGCTGGCCGATCAAGTCCAACAATGACGAGTATTTATCGAGGAGACTGGCGACGTCGCCGGTGCCCAACGGCTCGCGCCAGAAGGCACCTGGCGTCGGCCAGCGGTCGCAACGCGCCCAGGCGGAGGCAGGCGGAAGTGGTCGTGGCATGGTGGGTCGTCGGGTAGCGGCCCCCCCGTATCCTCTTTCCAAAGCGGGCGGGTCGCGGATAAGCTGGTGTCGTCCGGAAAAGTTCGGCGAAGGGTTGTCCTACAGTGCAGGAAGGCCGCTCCGAATCCTCGATGCTCGAGCACGTCGAGAACTTTGCGATTGCTCACGCCCAGGCAGGCGAGTCTGCCGCGGCGGAGTCCGGGACTTTTTTGAGTCCCGAAGAGCGACTGCTCGTCGCTCGCGCACGCGTCGGAGAACACCGCGCGCTGCGGCAGATTTACTCGACGTATCAAGCGCAAGTCCGAGCACACCTGTATCGCCTCCTCGGACAAGACGCCGAGATCGACGACCTCACGCAGATCGTATTTGCGCGGGCCTTCAACGCCCTCGACAAGTTCCAGGGCAACTCGACCCTCGGCACCTGGCTGTACCGCATCACCGCGAACACCACTCACAACCTTCTGCGACAGCGATTCCGACGCGAGCGTGTCAAGACGGCGCTCAACTGGTTCCACTCGGGGCGCACCGCCAACGTCGGCTCTACTCGAGTCGAAGCCCGTGATGAGGCGCACCGAATTCTGCAGCAACTCCGTCCCGATCTTCGTGAAGTTTTCGTCCTCTATCACTATGAAGGGCTGACGCTTCAAGAGGTCAGCGAGATCCTCGAAAAGCCCATCAGCACCATCGGCGACCGCCTCACCCGGGCACGCAAACAACTTCGTGACCTGGTCGTCGCCTGAGAGTTCAGATCCATGTCGAACCGTGAAACCCAACCGCGCACGCGGTACAGCTGCCAGGAAGCCCGCGAGGATTCCGAGCTCGTGCTGAGCGATCGGGCGACCGCGCTTCTACGGGAACGCTACGACGAGCACCTCCGAGCGTGCCGCGACTGCCGACGGGTACATCGCGCCCTGTACGCCGTCTATGAGGGGCCGTCCGTACCTCCGGCGGCTTCGGGGATGCGAGAAGAGAAAGAGTTCCACGCGATCTTGCGGCAGATGAAGACCGAGCGCGTGGACCCCTGGTACCGCAAGTGGGCCATCGGGGCGACGGTGGGTGGGCTTGCCACGGCCGCGGCCGTGCTGACGCTAACTCTGTTCGACATCGCCCCCGAGGTGTTGTCGCTGCCGCCCTCCGAGGACGAAACGACCCGGCAACTCGCCGGTGTGTTTGGCGGATCAGGGGCCGAGGACCAGGCGCAGACCAGCGACGGAGGGATCGAACACCCGGCGCAGAGCTACGGCCGTGTCGTGGGTGGCCTCGCGATCATCGTCCCGCCGGGCGAGACAGCCGCGAGTTCGGACACTTTCCCGGTCGGCACCCGCTTCTCGGTCGATCCCGACCAATCGCTGCAGCTCGGACTCGTCGGGAAGATCGTCGCGAACTTCACGCCCTCGTCCGAGATCGAGTGGACGGCGGCCTCGCCGAGCTTGCTCGAGCTACAGATCGAGCGTGGCACAGCCGCGGTTCGCTATGACCGCCGCCCCTCCGATCCGGTCCTGCAGATTCGCACACCGACTGCGGTGGTCCGCGTGATCGGTACGGTCTTCACCGTGCACGTCAGCGACGACTCCAACACAGTCGTCTCCGTCCTGCGCGGCCAGGTCGAGGTTCTTCATCCCAAGACCAATCGGCTGCTCGCCGAGGTCGAATCCGGGTTCCGCTATGACGTCGCGAAGTCGACGTTCGATGATCCGGGCAAGGCGGAGGTCGAGGCTGCGCTGCCGCTGTCGAACGAGCACGGCTCCGATGATGCCGCCGGGGCCGAAGTGCTCGCACTTGCCGACGGTCGGATCCCCTCCAACTGGAATGTCCCGGGCCTGCCCCAGGACCCTCGCTTTCGCACCCTGGACTATGTTCCGGCGCGCGCCTCCGCGGTCGACACCGGCAACACGGCTGCCAGCCGCCCCGCGCGATCTGAGCCCGCGACGGTGGTGATCGGAACCCGCGACACTCGTCATGTCGATGACGAGGGCGAAGATCTCATCGGTCGGCTCGTGCGCGACGCCGAGCTGACGCGGCGCAAGGAGCTGCGTTCGGCGCTTGGTACGTGTCGTGATCTCTACGAGTCAGTCGAGACCCGGTACCTCGCAGCAAAGTGCCTGACGACGTTCATCGACAAGTACGGAGACGACCCGTTGGCCGTTGAAGGCTACCTGCTGGTCGGAATCCTTCGCATGGACTATGCGCTCGACTACGACGCCGCCGAGGTGGCGTTTCAGACCTTCCTGCGCCGGGCTCCAAGCCACGCCTCTGCCGAGGTTGCGCTCTACCGCATGTGGCTCGCCAGCACGGAGAACGGGCGTATCAGCGAGGCGCTCGGCCGCGGCCGCAAGTACCTCGCGCGGTACCCGAACGGGAAGTACGTCGGCAAGGTTCTGCAGCGCTTCCCCGAGCTGAAGTCGGCGCTGTGATTGGCGCGGCCGGCTCGCGGCTGCGCCGCCCGGCACGTTCGATACTGTCGTACTGTCGTAGAAGAGGTGGCTCGACTCGGCGTCCTTTGAGGGACACGAGCTTCGGGCCACGAGTGCGTGTACCCCCACCGTTCGCTCGGCCATCGACTCCCGGGGACGGCCGTGGGAATCATGAATTTGCCTCGGGGCTGCGAGCCCGAGCGCCGAGTGGCTTTCACCGCGCGGGAGTCGGCGTCTGGTGTGGAGTTCGCGAGGGACTTGCGCCCGGGGCATCAGCCTTGCCGGGGGGACCGACGCTAACGCTCAGCAGACCTCGGGGTTGCGCACCTCGCCCCGTGCTGCGCCTCCACGCGGCGGCACGCGGGCGGGTGCGACCGCCTGCTGTGATGGCACCGCCAGCGCGGGCCCACAACGTGGAACAGGGTGTTGAAGAACGCTTCCGCGCCTTCAACACCCTGCTTTGTGACTCGACCCGGAACCGTCAGCGACGCGCCGGCATCATCGGTTGGAAGCCGGCACCGCCACCACCACCGCCGCTTATCTCATTGAACTCGTGGTTGTTGAAGTCGAACTTCCACAGCTTGATGAGGAACCACGGCATGTAGATGCCCAGCGTCACGAGCGTGAGCAGGTACCCCACCAAGAACGTCACGAAGTACTCGCCACCAGTGCCGTGGAACGCGCCCGCGAAGACCCGCCCCTGGTAGTGAATGCGGGTGTTCTCGACCCAGAACTTGGTCATCTTGACCTGGGCCCAAGGCAGATAGATGTACAGCGTGATCACGGTCAGTAGGCCGGCCACGAGCCCCGTGACGAAGAGCTGACCTCCGGTCCCTTCAAAGTCGAGGTTACCCACCGGCTGCTCGTTCTCGAGGATCGCAGTACGCGTGTAGAGCACCTTGCGAAGCTTGCACATGAACCACGGCAGGTAGATGTACAGCGTGATCGCGCTGAGCAACGCACCGACGAGGAACGTGACGAACAACTCGCCACCTGTGCCTTCGAAGTTGAGGCGGTACCGCGTACCGTCTTGCGCGGTCGCTGCGGTATTGCCGACGAAGAACTTGATCATCTTCACCATGAACCACGGCATGTAGATGCCGAGCGTGATGAGCGTGAGCAGGTACCCCACCAGGAACGTCACGAACAACTCGCCACCCTTACCGGTAAACTCGAGCCGCAGGTCACCGCGACGCGTCGGACCCAGCGTCATGTTCGACAGAACGAAGTTCTGGAGCTTGCAGAAGAACCAAGGGCCATAGATGCCGAGCGTGATGACCGTGAGCAGGTAGCCCACGAGGAACGTCACGAACAGCTCGCCACCGGTGCCCTGGAAGTTGGGTCGAACCCCGCCGACACCTCCGCCGCTCATCTGTGCGGGCGGACCGAAGCCGCCCTGAGCAGGGGCACCGAACTGGGGCGCCATCGCTGGCGGACCACCTGGGCGTCCACCCATTCCCATGCCCTGCGGCGGACCTCCCATCGGCATTCCCATGCCCTGCGGCGGACCTCCCATCGGAGGCCCTCCCATCGGCATTCCCATGCCTGGTGGCGGGCCCATCGGTGGGCCACCCATCGGCATTCCCATCCCCTGGGGCGGGCCGCCCATCGGCGGGCCGCCCATCGGCGGACCTCCCATCGGCATTCCCATTCCCTGCGGCGCTCCACCCATTGGCGGGCCACCCATC
>CANLQR010000074.1 GCA_947492135.1 Deltaproteobacteria bacterium
GACGAGGTGACGAACGGCCAAGAAGGTCTCGAGATCGAGCCGTCGCTTCACGATCGGGTGGTCCGCGCGCGCGGCGGATGCGAAGCTATCGACACCGACGCGACGCTGCACCAAGCCTACCGTCGCGGGCAGTGGGGGGCCGACCACCAGGTCGACGTCACCGCGCTCGAGTGCGTCGACGACCCCCAAGAAGGGCTCGCGCAGCACCGTCGTGACCCGCGGCGCGTGGCGCGAAAACTCCTCGAGGACTCGCGGCAGCGACGAGGACCTCGAGCGCCACGAGGAGATTGAGGTCGATGCCGACGATCATCGCGACCAACGCGTCGGCATGGCTCGCGCGCACGGCATCGCCCGCCGCGACGGCGTCGAGCCAGCGCGGGTCGAGCCGGTCGAGCCGCTCGCAGCGGCGCAGCGCGCCCGACAACGCCGACATCACCTCGAGATCGCCGCATAGCCAATCGAACGGTCGACCGAGTTGGTCGCACTCGACGGGCGCTCGAGGACCTCCGCGGGCGGCATGGCGCACCGCGGCGGCTCCGGCGTGGGCGTAGGCCCGCCCGCGGACAGCGACTCGCGCGGCGAAGAGCGCGTCGCACAGGCCGCGAAACCGATGGCCGCCAACCAACGGGCGAAGCGACGACGTGGCCCGCAGCGCGGCGCACCCCCGGCATCCCGCTTCCGACGGACCGCCCGCGCCATCGCCTCACGATACCATCGCGCGGACACCACCATGGCCCCACCCTTCGAGCGATTCCTCGGCGTCGACTGGTCCGGCGCGAAGTCCGAGGACGAGCCCGTCATGCTGGCTGTCGCCGAGGCCCAGCGTGGCGGCGCCCCCGTGCTCGTCGTGCCGCCGCAGCCGCGAGCCGTCCGCATCCGCAAGTGGAGCCGCGCGCAGGCGAAGGCGCTGCTCGAGCAGCGCCTCGCCGTGGACGAGCCGCGGACGCTCGTCGCGATCGACATGGCGGTCGGCCTGCCGTGGGGATCCGACCGGGCATTGTTCGGCGTGCAGGGGTGGCGGGCGCTCGTCGACGCGATGGCGGCCGAGCACGCGCGGGCGAATGATCAGGGGATTGTCGGCTCCGCGCGATCGACCGGGGAGCGCATCAACGCGCGGTTTCCCGCGGGTGCCCCGTTTCGCACCGACGCCACCCGCAACGACGGTCGATTCTACCGCGACCACCGCGTCGCCTATTATCGACAGGTCGAGTGCCTCGTGCCGCAGGCGATCAGCCCGTGGTACCTGGGCTCGGGCGGTAAGGTCGGCTATCACACCATCTCGGGGATGTTCACGCTCTCGCGGCTGCTCGCGGCCCGCGACCGCGGTGCGCTCGCGTTCCACGTCTGGCCCCACGAGGGCCTCGCACTCCCCACCGACGGCCACGTCATCGTCGAGTGCTACCCCGCCGCGATGGGCGCGAAGCTCCGCGACGTCGAGGCCGGCACCACCGGCGACGAGCGCGACGCCCTCGGCATCGTCGCGTGGCTGCTCGACCGCGACCGCGACGGCTCGCTGGCGCCGCGATTCGAACTCGACGACATCCCCTTGGGCCGCGTCGAAGGTGTGCCATGGCGCGAGCAGCTCGAGTTCGAGGGCTGGATCCTCGGGGTCTGACCGCGACGCATCCCGCTCCAAAGTGCTTGCCAAACCCCGGCAAGCAACCGACCCATGGATGAGCGCAGCATCCACTCCACGGCGTCCACTTCGGGTTCTCGGACGCGGGCGCCCACGTGCGCACCGTGGCGTCTTACAACTTTGCGCTGTGCGCCGGCCCATGCGCTCGGGTGCCGACCCGTGATACGGTCGCGACTTGACCTCGAATCGTCACCTCGACAACACGCTTGCGTACCTGCTGCCGATGTTCACGCTGGTCGTTGGTCTCGGCGTCGCGGGCTCGGTGCACGCCGACATCATCACCGACGAAGAAGCGAGCTGCCGCGACAAGAAGGAGGGCGACCCGTGCGAGGCCGACTCGAAGTCCGGCACGTGTGCGAAATCGAAGTGCGGCAAGAACGACTACAGCGATGGCCCGCCGCCAAAGCGCACGATGGTGGACTGCCTTGTGTGTACGCCCGGCCCTGCGAAGGAAGCCGCCCCTGCGAAGACCGACACCCCTGCGAAGACCGACACCCCTGCGAAGACCGACACCCCTGCGAAGGAAGCCGCGCCTGCGACGACCGACACCAAGGCCGCGAAGGGCTGCTCGAGCGCCGGCGGTGACGGCAGCTCGTGGCTGGTGGTCTCCGTGGCGCTCGGGCTCGGCCTGGTCGGCTTTGCCCGCCGGCGATGATCAGATCGGCATAGGGGCCCGAGGCAATCCCCCGGATCTCGCGGCCCGCGTTCACGGCGAAGCTCACGTCGCCGAGCTGCGCGCGCCGGCGAGCGCGTACTCGACGACCTCGTCGTCCTTGGTCGCGCAGAGCAGGGCGCCGATCGAAGGGCGCTCGTGCGGCTTCTTTGACGTCGCGATCGAGGGCCTCGACGTTGCAAGCTCAGCTTGCCGAGGTCCTCGGGGTGGAAGTTGCGGACCTTGAGCTCGAAGGCGACGAGGCAGGCGAGGCCTCGGTGGAAGAAGACGAGATCGATCGCGAAGTCCTGGTTGCCGACCTGCACCGGGTACTCCGAGCCGACGAAACAGAAGTCGCGGCCGAGCTCGGTGATGAAACGGCCGAGGTTTCGGAGTAGAGCGCCATGCAGGTCCGTTTCGGAGTGGTCTGACGCGAGGCCGAGGAACTCGAGGCTGTAGACGTCCTTGAACGTCTCGATCGCGCTTGCGTGAGTTTGTGTCAGCGCTGCTGACACTTTCTTCCGCTTCGACTCGAGTCGGGCGGCGGCGCCGGTGCGGATCTGGCGTTCCAGCTCACGCGACGTCCACCGGCCGTGGATGGCGGCAAGGAGGTAGAAATGGCGCTCCTGCGGCGTCCTGGCCCGGCCTAGGATGAGGTGGTGGTGGGTCCACGGCAAAAGTCGCAGCAATGCTGCGACTTTTTCGGCGCCGAGGTAGGCCTCGTAGAACTGGCGCATCCGGAACAGGTTCGAGCGCGTGTAGCCGTGCATGCCGGGGTACTCGCGCGTGAGTGTGGCGGCGAGCTCGACGACGACGCCTTCGCCCCACTCCGCGGAGGCGATCGCGCTCGGCGAGGACGCACGCAGGCGGGACGCCGCGGCGACCCGCCTGGGCCTCGGCGACACGGGCCAGCATCCACTGGCGCCGAGCGCATCGAGCGACGCGTAGTGCTCGTGTGCAAGGCGTCGGGTTGCCGCTGTGACGCGGCGACGGCGGAGCGCGCCGAGGTGCGCGTCGTCGATCCGCGCGTGACTGCGTCCCTGCTCGCGCAACTCGTCGACGCCGTGCTCGGGACCCACGACCATCAGGTACGCCCGTGACGCTGACGTTGCGGTCGCCGTCGCGCACGATCGCCACGCAGAATCCATCGTCGGTGCCCTCCGGCGCTCCGGCAAATCGCGTGGCCACCGGCAGCGGAGCGAGGGCAGACCGGCCGCCTCGCCACGAGGCTAGACTCGCCGAAGTCGAGCAGTGGCTCGCCGCGCACCCAGGTGCCCAGGAGTGAGGTGACCCAGCGCCAGAAGCAGCTGCGGGGCCACAAGCCAGGTCCGCGACTTGCGTCACCGTCCATGACGGGGCCGGTGCTATGATGCCGCGCGCGTGGAGCCGGGCGACCTGACCTACCGGAGCAGGTCGTGAGCACCACGCCTCGCGCAAGCCTGAGTGCGGCTGGGTCGTCCGACGACACCCTCGCGGCGCCCGGCGAGGTGTCCAGGGGTGTCGCGGATCGGAAGGCCCTGGAGCTATCACGCGGGGCCCCAGTGGGCCGCTACATGGTGCTCGCGAAGCTGGGCGCGGGTGGGATGGGGGTAGTGTACGCGGCCTATGACCCGGAGCTCGACCGCAAGGTCGCGCTCAAGCTGCTGCATCCCAGCACGCAGGACGGCACCGAAGGTCGAGCGCGGATGTTGCGCGAGGCGCAGGCGCTCGCAAAGCTGTCGCATCCGAACATCGTCGGCGTCCACGACATCGGCACCGTGGGCGCGCGGGTGTGGATCGCGATGGAGTTCGTGGCCGGCACAACGCTGCGGATGTGGCTCGAGCACAGCCCGCGATCATGGCGCGAGGTGCTTGCGGTGATGAGGTCGGCCGGTCGCGGGCTTGCGGCCGCGCACGACGCCGGGCTCGTGCATCGCGACTTCAAGCCCGACAACGTGATGGTGGGTGACGACGGACGCGTGCGGGTGATGGACTTCGGGCTGGCACGTGCCGTGGGCGAGGCGGCGATCGGCCATGAGAACGCCGAGGATGCGCGCCCGCGTGTCGCAGCCCTGCACGAGGACGTGACGCAGGCCGGGGCGCTCTCGGGTACGCCCGCGTACATGGCGGCGGAGCAGTTCGGTGGCAGGCCTGGCGACGCACACAGCGATCAGTTCGGCTTTTGCGTGACGACGTGGGAGGGCTTGTTCGGTACGCGTCCGTTCGTGGGCGACACGCTCGTGGCGCTGGCCACGGAGGTGCTCTCGGGCAGGGTGCGGACACCCACCAAGTCGGTGCTGGTGCCGGGATGGTTGCGGAGCATCGTAGAGCGCGGGCTTGCGCCCGACCCGGCGCAGCGGTGGCCCACGATGGCGGACCTGCTCTCAGCGCTCGAACGCGGTCACGCGCGCGCACGGGCCCGGCGGGTGCTGGTGGGTGTCGGTGTGTTCGGGCTCGTGGGCGTCGCGGGCACGCTCGCCTACCATCGCGACGTTCAACAACGGATCACGACGTGCGAGCAGGCCGGTACCAGCATCGAGGAGGTGTGGAACCAGGACACCAGCCAGCGAATTCACGCTGCGATGGCTGCGACCCAACTGAGCTACGCCGAGACCACGGCGAACAAGGTGATGCCCTGGCTCGACGGGCACGCGCAAGCCTGGCGACACGCGCGGACCGAGGCGTGCCTCGACGCGGACGTACGCCAGGTGTGGGACGCCGACACGCTCGACCGTTCGCTGTGGTGCCTCGACGAGCGGCGACTCGAACTCGAAAGCCTGATCGGCGAGCTGCTCGTGGCCGACGAGTCGAGCGTCCACAAGGCGGTCATCGCCGCCGGCGAACTCACTGCGCCCGATGGGTGTCGCGACACGTCTCGGCTCGCAAGACTCCCACCGCCGCCGACGGAGCGACGCGAGGAAGTCCGTGCGGTTCGCGTGGAGCTATCGCGCGCCTACGCGCTCGATCGCGCGGGCAAGTACGCCCAAGGGCTGGAACTCGCACGCGCGGCGCACGAGAGCGCGAACCGACTCGCGTGGCCGCCGCTGATGGCCGCGGCGGGCGCACGCGAGGCGAAGCTGCTCGACCGTCAGGGCGAATACGAGGCGGCCGAGCAGGTCGGCGCACAGGCGTACTTCGAGGCCGCGCGCATCGGGGCCTGGGACGTGGCGGCCGGGGCCGCGACGAACCTGGCCTTCGTCGTCGGCTTCCACCGTGCGCGGCACGCCGACGGCCTCGCGTGGGGTCAGCATGCCGCGGTCGCGCTGGCCCATGCCGGAGACACCGACGACCTGCGTGAGGCCACCCGGATCAGCATTCTCGCGACCGTGCACCGATTCACCGGCGACCACGCGCAGGCACAGACGCTGCACGAGCGCGCGCTCGCCATCCGCGAGAAGGCGCTCGGCCCCGAGCACCCCGATGTCGCCGCGAGCCTCAACAACCTCGCCAACCTGCACTACGCCACCGCCGAGCTCACGCTGGCGCGGCCGCTGTACGAACGTGCGCTCGCCATCTGGGAGGAAGCGCTCGGCCCCGAGCACCCCGATGTTGCCGCGAGCCTCAACAACCTCGCCAATGTGTACCAGGCCGCGCGCGAGTACGGGCTCGCGCAGACGACGTACGAGCGCGCGGTCGCGATCTGGGAGAAGGCGCTCGGGCCCGACCACCCCGACTTCGCCCATGCCCTCGTCAACCTCGCGCAGCTGCACTACGTCGTCGGCGACTACTCGCAGGCACGCACGCTGCACGAGCGCGCGCTCGCCATCTGGGAGAAGGTGGGCGGGCCCGACCACATCGACGTCGCCGCGAGCCTCGCCGGACTCGCTGACGTCTCTGTCGCAGTCGGCGACAACCGTGGAGCCGTGCGCCTCCTCGAACGCGCGATCAAGATCTACAGCCAGCACGCCGGTGTGCAGCAAGGCGAGCCCGCGGCTGCCTTCGCGCTCGCCAAGGGCCTCATCGCAGGCGGCGGCGACCGCAGCCGCGCTCGCGCCCTGGCCGAACAAGCCCGCGCTGGTTGGCGCGAGGCGGGCGAAGCCGAGGCGGAGCGGCTCGCCGAGATCGAGCAGTGGCTCGCGCCACGTTAGAGCCGCATCGTCGGCAAGTCGAATCGATCGAAGTCGCGATCCTCCGTGAGGACGGCCGTCACTCCGCGCTCGCGACATAGTGGACGTCGGTGAGCAGCTGGAGCGCGTCGGCGACGTTGGGATGGTCGCGAGGTCGGCCTTCGCCAGCCGAAGATCAGGCGGCGCGTCAAGCCGCGGGAGGGAGCGCCTTCGCGGTGCCGCACATCCAGGACAGCGCATGCTCGAGTGCCCCTGGCTGCAGGCGCTCGATGACCTCGCCGTGGCCGACGATCAAGCGCTCGGGCGCGAGGTCGAGCAGGCGCTGGCCGCTGCGGGCGAAGGCGATCCGATCTGTGATCCCGAACCGCCACGCGCGGCTCTGCGCCAGGCGCCGGTGGGTGCCCATGAGCCGCAACACCCACGGCGTCGCAAGACCTCGCATGACCAGAACGTTGAAGAGAAGATCGGTCACGATCAGCGTCGCGCTGGGTCGATGGAAGAAGACGGTCTCCCCGATCTTCGGCGAGCCCTCGATCGCGATCGACTCGAGCGCGTGGGGCCACGGCTGGGGGCCCGTGCCCAGGGTTCCGGTGAAGTGCAGATCGGGTCGTTTGGCGGCGAGCCCGGCCGCACCCCAGAGCTCGGCGTCGCCGAAGTGTGCCGCCCAGGCGCCGAGGCTGCGATGGTGGAGCAGGTTGGGGCCGACCAGCCACCGCACGGGGCCGAGCTTCGCGACGCGGTCGGCAAGCACTGGATCGAACGCGATCGGCGAGTGGACCCAAAGCCCGCCCTCGAGCCCGACCACCGTCATGCGCAGTGGCAGCCAGAACCCCGGCAGCCTGATCTCGCTCGCAGCCGTCCATACGCCCCCGCCGTGATCGATCAGCATCTTTGTTCGTGCCTCCGTGGTATTAGTCAAGCATGGTTGACCATAATGGTCAATCGAGGTTGACTATCCTCCCGATCTCGGGTGCCATGGTCCAACTTGGCGCGTCGGCCTACCCCACCCGTGAGCCAGCCCGAGCGCGCGACACTCGAGCGGGCAAAGCGGGGGAGCATCTCGCAGCTGCTGTTCAAGTGCGCGCGGCTGCTCAACGAGACCGCGCTGGCGCGCGCTCGGGAGCGCTCGGGCCTCGACGTTCGCCCGGCGCACACGACGATCTTCCCCCACCTCGATCTCGAGGGCACGCGGCTCACCGAGCTCGCGCGACGCCTCGGGGTGAGCAAGCAGGCCGCGGGGCAGCTCGTCGACGAGCTGGTCGAGATGGGTGTGCTCGAGCGCGTGCCCGACCCTGTGGATGCCCGCGCCAAGCTCATCCGGTTCGGGCGTCGGCGCGGCGGCCTCGCACTCATGGAAGGACTCGCGGTGCTCGGTGAGATCGAGGGCAAGCTCGCCGACGAGCTGGGTCGTCAGCGCATCGACGCCCTGCACGAGACCTTGCTCCGGCTGCTCGCGGTGCTCGAGCGGGGCTCGCTGTGAGTCTCGCCGAACCTCACTGCGAGGGTGACCACCACGTCACGCTCTGCACGCCGGTCAGGATCCGCTCTTCGCCGCTGACCAGATCCGTCACGGTGGTGTTCGGCGCTCCGATCACAGCCACACAGAGACCGTCAGGGCTGATCGAGGGCCAGGCTCCGTCCGTGACCACAGGGAGCGAGACCCCGTCGCTGGGACGCACGACCTGCGTCGTGGTCCCGACCAGCGGCGTGTCGCTCGGTTCGAAGGTTTGCGGCGGACAGAACGTCTTTCCCTGGCCCTGTGTCTGCACCAGGTAGGTGTCGCCAAAGGCCGAGATGTTCATGCCGTCGACCGCCGTGACGGCCTCGCCAATCGGCGTCAATGTGCCCGAGCTCGGATCGAAGCGTTGGGCGCGAGCCGCCTGGTCATCGCGGGTTGCGACCAGCACGCCACCGCTATCGTCGAGTTGCATGCCGGTCGCGTAGCAGTCGAATTCCCAGACTCCGGCGGGCCACGACACCAGGACCGAGTCTGTGACGCCGGTCGCGACCGACACGCGAATCGATGCGCCGGACAAACCGTTACGCGCCAGCATCCAGTCATAGCTCGGGCTGAACAGGACCAACAGAGCTGCTGGGTCGGCGCCGGCAAGCGCTGGGATCTCAAACGAGCTCGCACCCGTCGGAGAGTCGGTGACGATGCGCCACGGGCCATCCATCGTGAGATAGACGATGTGACCGTTGGGCCGGGGTGACCACGTGACCAGCGGAGTGAACGTGGTCTCGCGTAGCGAGCCGTCGAAGGACGACAACCATCCGACCCTGGTGATCGAATCGGCGTACCAGCTGCCCGGCGCGAGGCCGTCGCGGCCGAGCGGTCCTGTCGGGTAGAAATTCGTCGTGGTCAGCAGCGTCGCCCCGTCCTGATAGACGGCTGAGCCGCTGGAGTTGTCCTCGAGCGATCGGGTCGCGATGATGGTTCCGTCGACGCCGACCTGAGGGCTCGAAACGTACGCGTCGGGCTCGAAGGCCGACCACGAAAGCGCACCGTCGGCGTGCAGCAGGTGAACCTCGCTGTCGTAGTGCACGACGGTGTCGAACGTCGAGGAGGCCGACACCACTGCGACAAAGTCACCTCGTGCCTGCACCGAGCTGATGAGGTTCACACCGCTGGGCGGGGGGAGTTCGAGAGCGGCAGTAGAGCCGTCACCACGAAGCACGGCGAGACCACCATCGATCCCGAGCACGGCGATCGGCGAGGTGATGTCCGCGGCACCGCACAGCGTCGGCACGGGTTCGGGGGTATCGGTATCATCGACGGTCGTGTCAACGCCTGTGCCGTCGCTGCTCGAGCTCGCACCGTCGCCGCCGTGGACACTCCCGCCATCGTCGTCGTCGCGCAGCGGCGTGCCGGCGATGGGCCCGCACCCCACCGCCGCGAGCGCCGAGATCCCGAGCGTTCGAAAGCAAACCATGGGCGGAGCGTCCCGCTGTTCGGCCGCGTTGTCGATCGCGGACGGCGGCCGCGGCTGGCGAACTGCCCGAGCGCCGCGACCGGTGGTTTCTAGGGATCGATCGCGATCCCGTCGCCGTCGTCGCGAGCGTTCCGCCATGCCTCGAGCATCGCGGCCGCGGCAGGTGCGGGCGGATCCCCGCGCAGGATTGCGATCGCGTCGGCGACCCCTGCCAGTGCCGTGCTCGAGTCGCCTCGGGCCCACAGCACATCCGCAACGACCAGACGCGCGCTGGCCCACGTATCGGGATCGGCGTGCACGTCGAGAGTCGCGAGCGCGGCCTGGGCGGCCTGGAGCGCGGCATCGAGCTGCCCCGCGTCACGCTGAACCCGCGCCAGCCACGTCGACGTCACCGCAACCGTCAGGTCGGATTCACCGAGCAACGCGCGGCGGGTGTCCAAGGCCAGTGTCAGCTCGGCGGCGGCACGCGTGAAGTCACCGCGTGCGTGGGCTGTGCGGCCGAGGTGAAAGTGGCTGGTCGCAACCTCGGTGCGCAGCGGGCCAGGCATCGCCGCACCAACGTCGAGAGCCCGACGCAACACGCCGTCGGCCTCGTCCCAGCGCCCAAGCGTAACCAGGGTCGCCGCGAGCAGGTTCAAGGTGGTGGTCAGCGCAACGATGTCGGGCGACTTCTCGCGGATCGCGAGCGCCCGGCGATGACTCGCGAGCGCGAGATCGATATGGCCGAGCTCGGCTTCGATGGAGCCGAGCTGGCCGAGTGAGTCGGCGATCTGGGGCTGGTCCTCGCCAAAGGCACGCTCTCGGATCGCCAGCGCCCGCGACGCGAATTCTCTGGCCTCGGCGATCCGTGCCACCGAGACCAGCGCGGCGGCCACAGACGCGCACGACACCGCGACCAGAGGATGAGAGGGCCCCAGCAGGTCCTCGCGCACCGCGAGCGCGCGGCGCTGGAAGTCCAGGCCCGCGTCGAAGCTTCGCGCTGCTGTCGCGCTCTGACCCAGAGCAACCAGGACCTCGGCGACGCCGAGATCTCGATCGCCCAGCGCGGCGACGCGTATTTCGAGGGCGTGCGTCAGCACTGCGCTCGCCGCTGCGTGTTGGCCTGCCAATCGGTGCCCCATCGCTTCGACCAGGTCGAGGTCGGCGACGAGCTGGGCTGCCTGATGGCTCGGTCGCCCAGCCCCCCGTTCGAGTGCGGCACGACCGATCGCGGCGAGCTGCAACACCTGCGCGGGCTGGTGGCCGCCGTTCGCAGCGAACCGCGCCGCGGCCGTTGCGGCGCGAATCAACAGCTGCGGATCTCCTCCAGCGATCGACGAGTTCAACGCCAGGTCGATCGCGCGACCGCCGGCTTCGGTCTGGCCGCTCCCGATCAGCAGCTCGGCGAGCACCAGCTGCGCCTCGCCACCTAGAGGGTGAGCGTCGCCGAGGCCTTGGGTGAGCTCGACGGCTTGCTTGGCCAGCGGAAGGCCGCGCGCGAACGCGGCCGTGGCGGCCGAGGCACGAGCACGCCCGAGTACCTCCCGGACCTGTTGGGCCTGCGCACGGATCCGCGGGTCGAGGAGCTCGGGCACCGCGAGCAAGGGCGGGTCCTCGCACTGGGCGACTGGCCCGAGCCAGCGCGCACCGTCGACGAGATGCTCGACCACAGACGGATCGGGGGCGTTCCAAAACTCCGTGAGCGCCCGCAACTCCAGCAGGCGGTCCCGCAGGCAAGCGTCGCGTCGGACCACCTGGGCAGAGGAATCGCCCGCCGCACGAGCCCGGCACAGCTGGCTTGCGGCATCGGTCCAGCTGGTCGCCCAGCGATCCACAGCCGCGTGTGCGGTGGTCCAGCCCTGGGCCCCGTAGGGTGCGCCGCTGGCCTCGATCGCGGCCTTCATGGTCGCGGTCGAAGTCTCGTCCCAGATCCCGACGAGCTGCTCGTCGGCGTCCTCACAGGGGTGAGACTGTTCGTGCGCGATCGCGGTGGCGACCATGACTCCGACGATCGATGCGCCACCACCGGCGATCGCGATGCGGCGCCAAACGACGCGCCGCCGCTGGGCGGCGGAAACCTCGGCCAGCAGGCCATCCATGCTCGCGAACCGATGCTCGGGATTTCGCGACAGTCCGCGCAGAATGATCCGCGCGAGCCAGTCCGGTACGGTGCTATGCAACGGAATGTCGGGTGGCACCCCGGTCATCAGTCGCGCGTACAGCTTGCTCGCGTCAGCGCCAACGAACGGCCGCCGCCCAAACAGCGCTTCATACAGCGTCACGCAAAAAGCGAACTGGTCGATGCGGGCATCGCCCAGGCCGTCATGCTGTTCGGGCGCCATGTAGGCCGGCGTGCCCGCGATGTAGCCCGACTCCGACAGCTCAGACCCCGAGCGTCCGAGCACCCCCGAGACCTCGTCGCCCGGGGATTTGGGAGTTGCGCGGATGACGGTGGGCGAGTCGTCCGCGACCGGCCCGAACGCGCGCGCCAGGCCGAAGTCGACGACGCGCGCTCGGCTCTGTTCGTCGACCAGCACGTTCGACGGTTTGAAATCACGATGGATGATCCCAGCGGCGTGCGCTGCAGCGAGGCCCGACGCGGCCTGCAAGAACAACTCGAGGATCTCTGGCCATGTTCGCTTCTGGGCCCGAAGCCACTCGCCGACGGTCGATCCCGTGACCAGCTCCATCGACACGAACACCTGTCCGTCCACACGCCCCGCGTCGTAGATCGTGACCACGTGGGGATGGGTGAGGCGCGCGAGCGCTTGAGCTTCGCGCAGCAGACGGGCGCCACGCTCGACCGCGTCCGCTCCGGTGGCCTCGATGAGCTTGAGCGCAACGCGACGCCCGAGCTCGCGGTCCACCGCGGCATACACGACGCCCATCGCGCCGACACCAAGCCGATGCAAGATGGTGTAGCGCCCGAGTTGGGTCGGGGGATGCGAGGCCGAGCCCGGCTCGCTTGGTGGCGGTGTCAGCGGCCCAACCGGGGCGAGCCGGGTTTGCTCGGCCTCGCCATCGTCTTCGTGGTCTGGCGGCGCATCGGTCACCGACAGCATTCGAGTCGGGTCGGAGTCATCGGGGTCGGCGCGGGCCAGCTCGGCGACCAGCGCGAAGCAGGTCCCACAGGTGTCGAGGTGCTCCTCCACCCGCGTCGCATCGCCCATCGGGAGTCCGCCGGACGCGAACGCAACAAGCGTGTTCTCGTCGGGGCATGACACCGAGCGCGAAATCAAACGCCGCCATCACACCATGGTTGGCCCGCGGTTGGCCAGGGGTCAGCGACCGTCGCACTCACCCGAACCGCCCAGGTCCGACGAACCCGGATCCCACGGAAACGGTCGCGCCTGCTTGATGAACAGCGTGGGAGCACTGGCGGGATCGAGCTTGTCGTCGAACTTGAACTCCACGTCCATGCCATACCACTCGTCGTCGTTGCCGTAGACCGGCAAGAACCGCAAGTGGATCGCATCGAGCGCAACGCCGAGTTGCTGGATCTGCGCCGCCGTGAGCACGGTCTGCCCCGCGGGGACCAGCGTGCTGTGAGTGATATAGGTGACCGGCTGACCAGGATAGTAAAAGTAGTGCAGGTAGGCGTCCGGCAGAACCCCGGGCTCGGGCTGCACGACCTCGTTCTCGCCGGTCTGCACGTTCACGTAGAAGCCGGGCTCGGCGCCTGACGTGTCGAAGATGTTGTTGGTGATCGCCACACCGTTGGCCTCTTCGTCCTTGAAGTTCGGCGTGGTCAACAACGCCATGCCGCAGGCGTGCTGGTCGATGCTGTAGTACCTGCGCTCCTCGTAGGCGCGGGGATTCCAGATGTTGAGCCAGGCCTCCTTGATCGCCCACTCCACGCTGCCGACCGTGTTGGGCGGATCGTCGGTGTGTCCGGTCTGCGAGTTGTAGAGCCCGGCGCCGGTGAAGGTGCCGAGATCTTCGGCGTTGGTGCTCGAACGGAACCGGATTCGGGTCTCGCCGGCAAACTTGCCCTGGAACTTGGTGACCACTGCCTGCACCAGGCCGGGGTCGATGGGCGCCGCCCGCATGGTCTCCTGAAATGCCAGCAGCTGCTCCTCGCGCAGCACGGGATCGTCCCACTCGGGCTCGGCCTCGAGTGCGATCAGCTGATCGCGCAGGCCGTTGTCGACCATGAACTGGTCGTAGTAGTAGAACGGGATCACGAACGCGTCCTGGATCGGGACGACCTCGGGGTCCATGTCGACCAGCGCCGAGTAGTTCGTGCCCTTGGAGCCGAACTTGGTGAGGCCGTCGGTGATCTCGTCCGCGAGGTCAGCACCGTCTTCGACCACGTCCTCGACGTCGGTGAGCACGGTCTCGGTCAGATTCATGACCGGCACCGCGAGCGGGTCAGGCTTGTTGTCCTCCCACCAGGCGTCGGCCACCTCTTGGGTGACCTCCTCGACGGTGTAGCCGAAGGCGTCGACCACCAGCCGCACGTTCTTGCCCTCGAGCGCGCGCAGCTGCGGATCGTCGGTCGCGCCGCGCAACCCCATGTTGGGGGTGCCCCGGTTGACCGACAGCACGTTGATGTGGGCCAGCGGGGTCTGGAACTCGCTGGTGATGATGCCCGCGGTGATCGAGATGTCGATCGGCACGGCGTCGAGCACGGCGATGTCGCGGAACGGGATGTACTCACCTGCGACGTTGGCGGCCTCGTAGAACCCCAGCCGACCGACGGTCTCGCCGAGGTTGTAGGCCTGATACTGGACCCCGGCGAACAGCTCGTCGGTGGTGATCACCTTGATGTCATCGGCCAGGGCCGGCACCAGTGCCTCGATGGCGCTCGAGGTCGGGTGGAAGACCAGGGCTTCGCCGAACCAGCTGTCGTCGCGGACCTGCCGATAGCCCTGCTCGATCATCGAGACATCGGCGGTGTCGTAGGGCGACAGCTCGTAGGTGTACTTGTCGGGACCCTCGTAGTACGTGAGCGCCGCGAGCAAGAAGCGGCGGTTGGGGCTGTAGTATTCGACGCTGTTGAAGGTGCCGAGATCAGCGACCGGCGGGAGCCCATTGCCCGACAAAAACTGCGTCGCGAAATCCCAGTGGATCGGATAGCAGCGGCTGTTGGTGAAGTAGAGCGCGTTGGTGTCCGAGCGGTCGATGATGGTCTTGATCGAACGCGCGCCGGCGATGCTGGCATCGAGCGGCAATGACGACAACGCGGCGAAGTCCTCCTCGCAGCCCAGCTGATTCGAATAGTCCGTGCTCGGGCCGGTGGAGATGCGACAGGCCCACGCATCGCCGGTCGAATCGGCGGTGGTCGTTGCGGTCGAATCGGCGGTGGTCGCTTCGGACGAACCCATTCCCGACGAAGCGGCGCTCGAGGAGGTGTCGCCCGGGGAAACCCCGGCGTCGTCGCTGCACGCCGTAGCCAGCCCAAGGAGCAAGCCCCAGCCAAGCCGCGCATGGGAGAGACGAATCGTACGGTGTTGCATGGTGGAAGGCCCGTCTACTGATTCCAGGTGCGCACGTACGAGCCCGACGGGACCCCGAGCACGACTTCGTTGACGGTAAAGCCGTCGTAGGGCTGTGGCAGATAGAGCGCACGATCGTTCCAGCCATCGATGCCGCTGCCGAATTCCATCCCGTGACCGTAGTGGTTGAACTCCCCCGAATACATCACGGTCACCACGCCTTCGGGATCCACTCGGTATAGACCCGACGTGCTGTAGTCGGGGACGTAGAGGTTTCCGCAGGCATCGATGGCGAGACCGTCGTGATAGCCTTGGCCGACGTTGGTGGCGAAGATCACCGGGTCCGAGGAGGGATCGAGGTCGGAATCGACCTCCATGAAGTAGACCGGCGATTGCGGCGCGAGCAGCGTCGACATGTACACCCCGGTGCTGTCGAGGTTGAACACCAGTGCCCGCGGGGTGGTGCCGTTGGGCAGCGTCACGAAGACCGAGCTTTCGCCGCTATCGGGATCGACGCGAGTCACCCCGGAGCTCCAGCAGACGTAGGCCTGCTGGTCGGGCCCGACCGTGACCCCGTACGCGCCAAAAAAGCCAGAGGCGATGGTCGTACTCTGAGCGTCGGGCGAGACCCGACGCAGCTCGCCGGAGTCGTTGAGGTAGAGCAGATCGCCGTCCTCGAGCACGTCCATGCCCTGCGCACTGTTCACGCCGGGCAAGAACACCGACAGCTCATTGTCGTAAGTCACGGCCACGATCGAGTTGCCGTCCCACCCCAGCAGATGTCCCTCGTCGTCGAAGTACACGTCGTGATAGCCGCGGGCGGCGCCCAGTTCGGTCTCCATCTCGAACGGCTGGACGAGATCGTCGCAGTCCCAGTCGATCACGGGTCCGGTTTCGCCGCCGTCGTCGGTCCCGGTCGCGCCGCTGCCACCGACGTCGAACAAGAACGGGGGCGGACCGCTGGTGCCAACACCTGTGCTCGTGCTCGTCGAAGATTCCGCAGGCGTAGTCGTCTCTGTCGGGCTGGACTCGGTAGTCGTCGACCCCGCGACGGCGGTGGTCATGCCCGTGGTCGTGGTCGAGGATTCGCTGGGGCCCGGGCCGCTGCTCTCGGATTCCGCACCTAGCACCACGTTCTGACAGCCCGGAGCGACCACCAACACCCACGTCGCGGTGGCAAAGACCAGGGTTCGCAACGCGATACTTCGCTCGGGATTGTCCATGGGTATGCCAGCGTTCGAGCTTCGCACAAAAACCGGCCTCACGGCGGTCCAACTCCGTGCATGGCCAATCCGGCAGGTGTCCTTCGCAACCCGAGGAGGTATTCGCACCCGCTGGCGCCGATCACACGCAGGTCTGAATCGGCACATCGCAGACCTGCCCGTCGGGACAGTCATTGGGTCCATTGCAGGGCGTGTGGCCCTCGACGGTGAGCGGGGTCTGACGATGAGAACGAACCACGAAGTCCACGCAACCGGGCGCCAGATCGACGGAGTCCGCGGTCTGCAGGTAGTAGTCCGCGCTGGGGAAACCCGTCACGCCCGACGCGAGGAACTGCGTGATGATCTCTGCCGAGATCATCATCGACCCGGTGTCGTCGCTCTCGCAGATGAGCTGGACCGGGGTCAGGCCGTGCTGATCGACTTTCATGACCAGGCGCAGGGTCGCGTCGCTCCCGCTGGGCGTCCACTCGATCGGGACTGCCCCACCGGTGTTCAGCAAGATTTCCTTGGCCGACGGCACGACCATCGCGACCCCGATGCCGTGCATCACGAAGGCCTCGTAGTCACCACCCTCGGCCGATAGCTCGATCGCCGCACCAGGCTCGAACGCCGGGTGCATGAGGCTGGTGTCGAAGTAGGAGAACGTGGGCGCGAGCGGCTCGACCATCACGGGTTGTACGAGCCCGGTGACCGTGACCACGCCGACGTCATGATTGGCCGGGTAAGGGAGGCAGGTGCCATCGAAGTCGCAGGTCTGTCCGGGCGTGCACATCGGATCGCAAAACGGATTGTTTCGCCGCAACAGCACGCAGGTGCCATCGTCGCCGACCTGCTCGAGGATGGTGACCGGCACGACGCCGTCGGCGACGGAGCCCGAGAACGCGGTGTAGTCGGCCTCCATCGCGACCTGAAAGCTGCCGACCCGATCGGCGAGCGCACAGGCCCCACGCAGCTCCACGTCGCCGCCGGTGGTGGTTGGGTCGCCGGTGACCTCGCTCGCGGTCGTGCTCGCGGTCGTGCTCGGATCCGTGCTCGTCGACACGGTCGTGTCGACGGAGGTCGATCCGCTGGAGCTCGACGCCGTGGTGGTCGTGGACTCGCCCGCAGTGGTCGTGGACTCACCCGCGCCCGGGTCCTTGGAGGCGCAAGCCGCAGCCCACCCGCCGATCGCAAGCACCGGGAGCAGAGCAGGGAGGAGGCGGCGGCGGGACTTGTGCATCATGGGTAGCCCGCGACCATACCCTCTTCATGGCGGCGCCGGCCTCGCCCTTCACGATGCGGGCGAGTCCCGCCTTTGGCTAGCACCACTGCCCTACCGCCTCGCTTCACCAAAGCCGCAAACCGCCGAGCGAGGAGTGGCCCGCACGCGGGCCAGCTGAGTCGGACAGCTCGTCACGGTGGCTCGACGACGAGCCGCTCGCGGACGACGACGCCACCCCAGCCACAGACGTCGCGTGGGCACAGGCACGGACCGGCAGGCCTGCGGGACGACTGCTCGAGCAGGCGTACGAGCTCATCCCGGGGTCTCCTCGAACACGAGGCTGAGCTCGAGATCTGATTCAAGCGAGGCGACCGAAGCGTACGCCGCCACCGTGACTTCACCGGCCCCACCGTCCCGTAGCAAAACCTCGATGTCCAACACGACCGTCGTGGGGATCTGGGGGACGAGGTCCGAGAAGTCGATGAACGGGTCGGTGTTCGTTGGGACAAAAACTAGGCTCTCATCGAACCCGGGCGCGCTCGCGTGAAGTTCGACTCCACGCGCCGGCGAGTCGGGTGGGAACTCGACATAGAGACTGCAGGCCGCCCGCTGGGCAGAGGGTTCTCCCTCCGCATCCAGTGAAAGTCTCAGTTTCGCTGGCGTGGACGGTTCCAGCATGACCACGATATACGCGTCCTCCCATGCATTGTGGATCGCTGGATCGTAGGTACAACCGGCTACGAGCGCGACCAGTACTGTCGCGCCCGCGCGGAGGATCGCGCAAATCGGTTGTACAAGGAGCATGGGCGAACCAAACTCAGATGTCATACAGTTTCGGGAACTCGGGCGGCAAGAATTGACATTCGTACTTCCTGAACCTCTCGACCAACCATGCCCTCCAGTTCTCGTTATTGAGAACGCTCGCTGCCGTGTCTACGGTGACGTAATCGCCCCGCACCCCCCACACCCCGGCACGCGGGCCACCGGAGCCATGGCCCGCACGCGCGCCACCGGAGTCGGACAGCTCTTCCCGGTGCCTCGACGACGAGCCGCTCTCGGACGACGACGCCACCCCAGCCGCCCCAGCCACCGACGTTGCGTGGGTACGGGCAGCACGGGAACGGGCCGGCAGGCCTGCGGGACGACTGCTCGAGCCGACTTGCGAGTTCATCCCCCGATCTCCTCGAGCACGAGGCTGAGCTCGACTTCCGATTCAAGCGAGGGGACCGAGGCATCTGCTGACACCGTGACTTCACCGGCCCCGCCGTCCCGTAGCAACACCTCGATGTCCAACGCAACCATCGTGGGGACCTGCGGAACGAGGTCCGAGTAGTCGATGAACATGTCGGTTTTCGTTGCGACAAAAACTAGGCTCTCATCGAACCCGGGCGCGCTTGCGTGAAGTTCGACTTCACGTACCGGCGAGTCCGCTGGAAATGCGACATACAGAAAGCAGACCGCCCCCAGACCACCTCCATAGAATTCCCCATCCGCGTCCAATGAGAGTTTTATCTTGTTTGCCGTACCTGGTTCCAGCATGATCACGATTTCCGCACGCGCGTCTGCGTGGTGGATCAGTGGATCGGATATACAGCCGACCACTACCGCGACCAGTACAGTCGCTCCGGTGCGGAGAATTGAGCAAATCGGTTGCACGAGGAACATCATCGACCGCCCGAGATCAGAATTCATACAGCTTCGGGAAATCCGACGGCAACGATTGACATCCGTACCTGAGAAATCTTTTTCTCAACCACCCCGCCCAATTGTCGGTATTCAGAACGCTTGCGGCCGTATTTATAGTGACGTGATTCTCTTGATCATACACGGATTCTCGTATCTCCGGATGCGCTTGTAGCAATAGGGCATTTTCATCATCATAGCACTTATCGTCGAGTCCCCCCTCGCAAATTGACGCATCAGAGTCGCGCATAACGTGAACCAGCCAAAGGGTGTTACAGAAATGCAGAGTCTCATGAAGCAGTAGCTGTCCGCGCTCAGCAGGCGTTTCATCAAACCAGGCCGGGCATAGAGTAATCCGCCCGTAGCTTGTATATGCACCCGCCCCGGGGTGCGCGCCGCACTGGTTCGTATGGCAGATGATGAGCCACGGGTCATCAGTGACCTTGGAAAGAGCCCGAGCCAACGTCCGCACGCCGAGGAGCAAGCGAAACTCCGAAAACCCTCCAATCCATCCCTTGAGGCTTGAAAATTCGGGACCATAGTCCCACATCGCGCGCGCCCAGGCTCGCCCCTGTGCCCCTCCCCAATAGTACCGAAAAAGCATCTGATAGAGCATTCTGTACGCGGGATCGAGTCGCCAGGCGGCCCACGTAGCAGCGTCATGGATCCGATCCCGCCATCCGTCACAGTCCCACCACCAAGTGCGAATGGAAACGCTGAGGTCGCAGTAGTCCTTCTCAGTGTTGTCGACACATAAATCCAATTCTGGGTCGTACTCTAACCCGTCCGGGCACGTAATGGGCTTTGGCGCGTTCGGGTCGGGTTCTTCGTCGTCCCCAACGGGCTCGTCGTGGCCCCAGAAGAGACCGATGCCCGCTGGCGGCCGCACCTGTGTTGGGACTTTGCCCCGCTCCCAGCACTGCCCCTTGAGCTGGCCAGAGGCTACGTAGCTGTACCCTGCTGGGCACCGACATGCGTACGCATGCAGGGGCTTACCGCCCAACTCCGCAGGTACGGTACCATTGCTCCGGAGGCAACACTGCCAATGATAGTTGAAATGGTAGCCTGGCGGGCAGAGGGGTTTTTCGTTCGCCAGTATTCCGCCGACCGAAGCGGGAGAGGAGCCGTCTGGCACGGAATCAGCAAACCCCAACAGCGGGTGGTTCGCGGTCGCTGATGGCCTACCCATGGCGGCGAAGCCGAGCGGATCCGGCGGCGGTGGCGGCGGTGGGTAGTGAACCTCGCATTCTCTGGTGATCTGCAGGTCCGGCTCCGTCCACGGAGGATCGGGTGGCGGAGGCTCCTGACCCGTGAGGCGCATTTGCCCTGCGACGTCAATGCGAGGATGCGTTGGTCGAAACGCTGCGGGACGGCGATCAGGAGACGGTCGCGAAGGCCGCGGGCTCGGCTCTTGGTCGGGCCGCGAACCGGAGCGCTCCGCCGTCGGACGGTGGGGTCCCGTCGAACCGGCGTTAGGACTACCTGGCACGCAGGACTGACACTGGCACCCGACTCGTTCCGCCGATTGGGACGAGCGACGCGCGTCTAGCGCTAGACGACTGGCGACAGGTGCACTACGCACTATTCGTGTGATCTTCGTACCAGTTGGAAACGAAAACATCTCGCGTCGCGGCGGAGACGTCGCGCTCCCCATGAAAAAACCGACGGGTAGTTCGTCATCGCGCACGACCGCAGTTGGAGTGCTGGGATGGGCGAGGCGTTCGGCGAGGCTGACGACACCTTCCGGCGCGGAATCTGTGGCCCGTCGCGGTTTCCTCCAACTTGAATCGTCGCACGAGCATGGCGCGCCATCGCACGCGGCCCGGGTTCGTCCGCGCTGCGCCAACATGCGACGCGGCGCGGGTTCACAAGCCGTTGGATTCCAGGCCCGCTGCTGCCACGGCACTGGCGTGACGTCCGGACCTGCGCTGGTCTGGGTTCCCGGGAGGTGGCAGTCCCGACGCCGATGGCGCGACATCAACTGTTCTTCCGGCAAATGAGGTCGACACTGATGATGATCCAGAGCGCGACGGGCCCAGAAGCCGGCGCGTAGGACTTCAGCAGGACCTTGACGAATGGGTTCTGCACCAACGTCATCGGCGTGGTGAGGTTCACCAGTCCGGGCACAGTCGCGGGATTGGTAGTGCTCGTTATCTTCGGCGTCAGCGCATCGGAAGTGGCTAGGAGCGAGAAATCGGCGGGGTCCATGCGGCTCGGGTTGCTCTGCCGAATGAGGACTTCGAACCCCGCCGGGGTAATCGCCGAGAGGTTGCGTGCATGAACACGCACGGAGGCGCCGATGAAATCATACATCGGCACGTGGATTGAGGCAGCGAGGAGGACTTCCTGCGTCCCGCTCAGCGCGAGATGGCTGTGGTTGAACTCCGCGTACTCGCAAATTGTGATTACATCGCCACTGTTCATGCCGGCCTACCTTTTCGCCGGCACTCGCCGGCACTCGCCGGCACTCGCCGGCACTCGCCGGCACTCGCCGGCACTCGCCGGCACTCGCCGGCACTCGCCGGCACTCGCCGGCACTCGCCGGCACTTTTTCACGGTACGGGCGCCTCCTATG
>CANLQR010000075.1 GCA_947492135.1 Deltaproteobacteria bacterium
CATGGTGCTCATCCGTGGTGGTCGCGTGAAGGACCTTCCGGGCGTTCGCTATCACATCGTCCGCGGCACACTCGACACCACAGGGGTGGCGGGTCGTCGTCAGCGTCGCTCGAAGTACGGCACCAAGCGGCCGAAGTAGATCTCGGCACGAACCTTGGAACGAACCTAGAAAGACGACGCCATGTCCCGCAAGAAGGTCAACCGCAAGCCGCGCCCCGCTCTCGATGTTCGCTACACGGACCATCCGACCGACGTGAACCGTCAGGTCGCGAAGTTCGTGAACGGCATCATGTATCAGGGCAAAAAATCCATCGCCGAGAAGATCGTCTTCGGAGCCTTCGAGATCATCAGCGAACGCACCAAGGACGATCCGATCAAGGTCTTCGAGAAGGCGGTCGCGAACACTCGCCCGCGTCTCGAGGTCCGAGCGCGACGCGTCGGTGGCTCGAACTACCAGGTCCCGATCGAGGTTCGCCCCGAGCGCAGCCAGGCGCTGGCGTATCGCTGGCTCATCGGTTGTGCCCGCGCCCGTCCCGAAAAGACGATGCGCGAGCGGCTCGCCAACGAGATGCTCGACGCCGCCAACAACCGCGGCATCGCGGTCAAGAAGCGCGAAGACATCCACAAGATGGCCGAGGCCAACAAGGCGTTCGCGCACTACCGCTGGTAGTGGGCGTTCGGGCACCAGGGCCCGGCTTTCTCGAAGCGACGGCGGGTGTGGCACTCCACCAGGAGGCACGCCCGCTTTTGCGTGTGCGTGAAAGTCAGCGCGCTTGCGGGTCGCGGACGCGCTGGAGAATCCATGCGGCGATCTGGGCGGCGCCATCGGGCGGGCGAGTCGCGGTCAGGCGCTCGCGCATCACCTCGCGTCGCGCGAGGTCGCCAACGAGCGCAGCGAGGGTGCCACCAAGCGGGCCGATGTTCTGGCTCGGATCGATGTGATCGGTGATCAGCACCGCACCGCCGCACTCCACCAGCGGCTTCGCGTTGGCGCGCTGGTGTCCATCGGCATGGTAGGGGTTGGGCAAGAACACGGTTGGGGTCGCGTTTGCCCACGCCTCGGCGACACTCCCCGCGCCCGCCCGGCTCACCGCGAGATCGGCACTGTGCCAGGCGTCGCCCATGCGATCGCAGTACGCGACCACCCTGGCCCGCACGCCTGCACGATCGTAGGCGGCCTGTAGCTCGGTGGGGTCGAAGCCGCCGCACTGGTGGAACACCTGCCAGCCGGCCAAGCCGGCGGCGCGCGTGGGCTCCGCGACGATCGCGATCATGGCGCGGATCAGCGACTCGGCGCCGTGGGTCGCACCGGTCACGAACAACACCGGGCGCTCGGGCTCGAGGCCCAGACGCAGCCGCGCCGCGGCACGATCACCACTGCCGATGGAAATGCGCCGCAGTGGAAATCCCACGACGAGGGCGGCGGGAAGCACCGGGGTCGCGTAGGCCGAGAACACCGTGCTGCACTCGCGCCGCAGGTGGGCGTTCGCCTTGCCCGGCACGGCGTCGAGGTTGACCATCGCGCGGGCGATGCCAAGCCGCCGCGCAGCGACCAGGGCAGGGCCCGACACGAAGCCTCCGGTCGCAACGACGACGCGAACGTTCTCGCGCTGCATCAGCGCCATCGCGTCGGCGATGGCGCGTCGCCACGCCAAGACAAAGCCCACCGCGCGCCACGGCTTTCTGGGCGGCGGCAGCGGGCGCACGCCGCTGGTTGAAAAATCCGCGCCCAGCGTCCGCATGGTCTTGGCGTCGCCCGGGCGGTCCGAGACCAGGAAATGCACCCGCGGCGCGCCGTCGCCGGCAGCATCGACCAAGCGCTCGGCGATCGCCACGTTGGGATAGATGTGTCCGCCGGTGCCGCCACCGGCGAAGAGCACCGCCCCGACGTTCCCCTTCGCCCCAACGACAGTGCTGGCTCGGGCCGTCACGGTCGGCATCCTAGCAGGACGACTTCGCTCGGCGGTATCATGCGTGCTCAAGTTGGCGGCCCCGCGTTCCCAGCACATCGAGGCGTTCATGGCCCAGCTCGCGCCGGCGCTGCAGCCTGCGTATGACGCGGTGCCGAACCTCGATGAGATCTTGCGCGACATGCTCGCGCAGGCGCTCGCCGTGTGGCCACAGATCTCGCTCCCGGCAGATGTCTTCCTCGGCTTCGTTGCCGAGCGTCTACCCGCCACGCAGCCGCCCGAGGAGGCACTCGGCGGGCTGTTCGTGACCGACCTGTTCCTGGCCTGCGCGTGTGCACGCCAGGACCGTCGGGCACTCGAGGCCTTCGAGCGTGATTTTGCCGCCGAGATCGCGCGTGGTGTCACCGCGATGGCCGGCGACGAGATCCGCGGCGACGATTTCAAGCAGGAAGTCCGTCACAAGCTCTTCATGGGCAAGCCGCCCGCGGGGCCAAAGATCGCCGAGTACTCCGGGCGCGGCAGCCTGCGCCGCTGGGTCCGAATCACCGCGCGGCGCACGTACATCGACATCATGCGGGTGCAGCAGCGGGGCCCCGAGATCCTCGTCGGCGACGAGATTGTGTCGGAGCGAGCCAGCGAAAACGATCCCGAGCTCGCCTACGTCAAGGCCCGCTATAGCGACGAGTTTCGCACCGCGTTCACCGGCGCGTTGGCGACGCTGTCGACGCGGCAGCGCAACCTGATGCGTCACCACTTCGTCCATCGCCTGCGCTTCGACGAGATCGCGGGGATCTATCGGGTGCACCGCGCAACGATCGCCCGCTGGATCGCCGACGCTCGGGCCGCGCTGCTCGAGCGCACGCGGATGATCCTGCGCGAGCAGATCTCGGTAGAGGGCTCGGAGCTCGACAGCATCATGCGCGTGGTTACGGCGGACATCGACGTGACCGTCAGTCGGTTGCTCAAGCGTCAGGCGCTCTAGCGTCTAGCGCTCTCGCATCTGCTCCTCGAGCGTGGGCAGCCTTCAAGGGGCGCTGCGGAGGATCGATACGCCGCGCTCGGCGAACGTCCCCGCGATCAGCTCAGCCGCACCGTCGCCGTCGAGGTCCGCGATCGCAAGCTGGTCGACGTTGGCCCCGATATCGACGATCGCCGCGAATGCCCACCGGCCATCCCCGTCGTTGAGCCAGATCTCGAGGTTCGGGGTTGCGGGGTCGAAGAACGCGAGGTCGAGCGAGCCATCGCCGTCGACATCGCCGGCGGCGAGAAAGTGATCCCGCGCGGCTTCGATCGTGGTCGCGGCGAGGGGCTTTGCGCTGCCCAGCGGACCCTGCCAGACCTCGAACACCGGGGGCTCGCTGCGGACGATGAGTAGCTCGGGGTCTGCGCCGTCGACCACGTCGATGGCCGCCACGCCGCGCGCGATCGGCAGCTCGTCCCACGGCACCGGTTCGGCGAACGCGGCTCCGGTGCCGCGTGCGATCGTGGGAACTCGCGTAGGGTCGGCATGGGACAGCACGACGTCGGGGAGCCCGTCGGCATCGAGCAAACCGATCGAGAAGCCAAGTGGCTCGTCCGCGGCGCCGAGCTGGCCAACGAAGGTGCCCAATGGCGGTGCGTAGCCGCCCAGGCCATCGCCCGCGGCCCACGTGAGCGCGATGGCCTCGCCGGCGATGCCCAGCGCGACGACATCGCCCACACCGTCGCTGTTGACGTCGAAGATCGTGGAGGTCCGCGTCGCGACGTCGACATCGACGATCACGGGCGCCGCGAAGCTGCCGCTGCCACTGGCGACGAAGACCATCATCGTGTCGTCGCAGGCATCGACCAGCAGATCGGTCGCGCCGTCGAGGTTGGCATCACCGAGGGCAGGGTGGGCGCTGCAACCATAGACGCCGGCATCCTGGGCGGCACCCAGCGCCCCATCGGCCCCCGTCCGCGACACGACTCCGAGCACAGCCCCTTGGGTATCGACCCCGGTCACCAGCACGTCGGCAATGCCATCGCTGTCGAATGGGGCGACGCGCAGGGCGATGGGCGTGAATCCGAACGCCAGCAACTCGGGCTCGTCGGTGAAGCATGCCTCGCCGCGAACCGCGATGCCGTCGTCACAGGCGATCGCGGGCAGCACCCGATCGACGCAGGCGCTCGGAAGCAGCGCGAGCGCGAGGGGAACGAGTGCCCTGAGTGAATGCGTCAACGTCGATCAAGCTAGCACGGGGCGCCGGCGGGCGTGGCGCCCGAGCGGCCGCCGGCGCGGCGCTTCTAGAACCGCGATTCGAGCTCGAACATCAGCCAGTGCTCGGGATTCGGCTGGCGTGCCAGCGTGGAGTCCCGCTTGTCGAGGCGGAAGATGAGGTCGTAGCGGATCCGCGGCACCAGCCAGCGGGCCACGCGGTACGCGACGTCGACGTAGCCCCACACCGACTCCTCGAGGCGAGCGTCGTCGGCGATGTCGTCGCTGTAGTAGCGCCAGCGCATGCGGATCCGCAGCGGATCGATCGGTCGGGTGCTGATCTGGAAGTAGGCGTTCGCATCCTGGCGGACCGACCCCGGATAGTTGCCGTCCTCGACGATGTCGTGGCGATACTGCAACAACAGCCACACCCGCTTGTGCGGCGCAAATCGCAAGCGCGGGGTGATCGAATAGCGTTCGCCGGTACACACCGTCAGGGCGTTGCCGTCGATGGTGTCGGGGTCGACGTCGGAGAAGTCGGTGGTGTCGGTGATGATCGAGTCGTTGCCGTCGAACGAACTCTGACTGTCACCGAGGTCGCAGTACGACTCGGTGAGTTGCTGGCCCGCGAGCAGCGGGTCGGAGTCGCCGCTGACACCGAGTACGGAGGCAGCGCTGCGGAAGTTGCGGTCGCGGACCTGGAACCACAGCCCAGGGCGAAACCAATCGTTCACGTCGACGTCGGCGCGTGAGTAGGCATTGAGCTGGATCTGCTTGCCGCCGGTGTCGGACCAGATGTCGAGGAACGTGCGCAGCGTGGCGCGGTCGCCGAGGAATGCGCTGTAGCGCACGCGGCCACCGACTTCGTCGCGGGCCCGGACGCCACCGCTCTGATCGGTCGCGGCGATCGGCCGCGCGAACGGATTGTTGTACTTGTCGTCGTAGTAGCGCGCAGAGACCTCGATCTCGTGCACGTCCCACGTCGCGGTGTGGCGAAGTAGGCCGGCGATGCCGCCTCCCGGGTCACCTCCGCCCTGACCGCCTTCGTGGTCGATGCTGTGCGAGACCTCGGCGAACAGGTCGGCCCAGCGATAGCCCCAGGATGCGTCGGCACCCACGGCGCCGAAGGCACCGCCGTAGGGGAAGGGCGAGTACGGCCGAAAATCGAGATCCGCCCCATCCACGCGCCAGCGGGGCACCGCCCCATAGCCCGTCACACCGACGTGCGTGCGGCGATCGTAGAACCACGAAAGATTGCCGCCGCCCAGGGCCAGATCGAACATGTTGGGCAGCGTCTGGTACGAGAACTCGCTGGTCTCGGCCAGCAGCGGTGTGCCGCGCTTGTAGACCGCCGGCGAGGAACACTCGGGATTGTCGGCGGAGTCGAGCGTCGGGTCGCTGCAGACGTTCTTGTCGTAGATTTGATACTGGTAGACGTCCCGCGGCTGATACGAGGCGAAGCCGTAGATCTGCAGCCAGCCCTGGCTGAGCTTGATGTGCTTGGCACCCGCGGCGACGCCGAGCAGGCCGAGTCGGAAGCTGTGGTCCGGAGTCCCGAAGATGTTGTCGTCGCACGGCGCCGCGTCGAGCTCACCGGCGGACTCCTTGCACAAGCTCGTCAGCTTGACGCGGCGGACCAGCGTGTCATCGGAGAAAAAACCGTTGGGCGTGTATCGGCCGGTGTTGTCGAAGGTGAGTCGCTGACCAAACCCGATGCGATACGAACCAGCGATGACGCCATACTCCGGGGTATCCCACTGGATGAACGCCTTGGGCAGTCGCACGCGAGCACCATCATCGCCAGCGGACAACGCCTGGCGATTGGGATCCCAGGCCACCGGGCCCAGGCGATTGCGGGTCACCAGCGCCGCCATGCCCACCGTAAGGTGCCGTAGCGTGGTGATCCGCGCCTGCAGTGCCATCGCCGGCACCCGACGATCGCGTGCGGTCCACACCGTCTGGTACTGCACGAAACCGCTGACGGGGGCCTTTGCCTTGTTGGTCTCGCCGAGGCTGAGAAACGGGGCGATGGACCCAACCGTGCGGGCCGACAGGACGCCGGCGGCAACCAGCGCGGCGGGGTCGCGGATCCGCCCGGCCTCGGTGCGATACGCGAGGATGCGGTCGACGTCGGTGTAGGTCAGATTGGGCAGCGTGTAGAGCGACTCTCGATCGGCGGTGTCGAGGTCGGTGCCGCGCCGGAGCAACTCCAGCAGCGACACGTAGGTGCCTTCGCTGATCTGGCCGTTCGCGTAGAGATCGTAGAGTTCGTCCTCGTCTTCGACATCGATGAACACCTCGTACTCGATGGCCTGGGCCGGTCGTGGGACCAGCCACAGCAGCGCGGCAACGAGGGCGACGGCCCACCGCGATCGTCGGTCAATCACAGGTGACTTCCTCACACGCACCCCATACGCCGATCATGTTGGTACGCGCGGTGTACTCGAGGTCATCGAACTCGTCGGCCCGGCCCTCGCCGTTGGGCGGGATCTGCAGCACACAGGCATAGCCCCGCTCGACCATCAGTGCGTTCATCTCGCGGCCGCCGACCGAGACATACGCCAGCAGGCGGCCGTAGTCATCCTCGCAGACCTCGTCGTAGCTCAGGGTGATCTCGCGACCCTCGACTGCATCACGGTTGAAGTCGCTGGCCTCGGCGCCGAAACAGTCGTTCTTGCCGCCGGTGGTCTCGGGGGTATCGATCATCAGGTAGCGCACGCGCTCGCCCGAGGCCAGCTCGACGGTGTCGCCATCGATGGTGCGCACGACTGTCCCCGAGCTCGGTCCGCAGCGCTCGTCGCCACCGCACGCGGCCACTGCGCTGCAGGCCCAGGCGACGCCAAGGCCGGCGACGAACGCCAAGCCGGTGTGCAGCCGTCCGATCACAGGCAGGCGTCGTTGGTGTCCGCGGGGCTGCCCGCGTCGCCGGATCCATACGGTGTCGTCGAGGTACACCAGTTTCCCAGATCGTCGTTGGCCACCGTCGTGAGCGCGCCCTCGTCGAGGATGAGCGAGGCGCCGCTGGTGGTGGCGGTCCAGTTGACCGTGTCGAGAATGACGTCGGCCACACCGACGGCGAGGCCGCGGTTGCTGTTGACGAGGCCGAGCCCAGACGTCAACCCGCCGTCGGGCAGGCCACCGTTCTCCGCCATCACCGGGTTGCTGACGAACAGCGCCCTGGAACCTGCGGTGACCGCGATGCAGTTGGCGCCCCCGATCGTGGTTTCCAGCGTATTGACGCCCGCGTTGATCGTGTAGAGCTGGAGCCCGTTGAGGTCGACGTCGGCCAACGCGGCGACCTCGAAGTACTCGCCGTCGCCGTCCGCGACCTGGGCAGGGTTGGCCATGATCTCCGTGATCACCAGATCTTCTCCCGACGGCGGCACGATCGCGCGGAGATTTCCGCCGTCGTTGCACATGCCGTCCTGATTGCCACCCGCGCAGTCGGCCCCAACCGCCCCCGGCGTGCCGAAGTCACCCGCCCCATAGGCCATCGTGGCCGCGCAGAAGTTGCCCTGAACATCGTTGGCGATGGGGTCTTCGGCAGCGGGGTCGAGACTGCTGGCGGCACCGGGCGTCGATCCGCTCCAGGTGACGACGTCGAGCGCCTCGCCACCGTAGCCGACGAACAGACTGCCCGCGGAGTTGGTGAGGCCAAAGTCGAAGGTCGCGACCACGGGGTCGAGGCCGCCGTTGGCGGCGGCCTCGCCGTCGCGAGCAAACACCACTCGAGTGCCAGCGGCCACGGCGATGCAGTCACCGCCGCCGGGCACGGTGGTGCTGACGCTGCCGACCTCGGTGCCGAGCTCGAGTCCGTTCAGATCGACGTCGGCGAGCACCAGGACCTCGAACCACTCGCCCTGGGCATCGGCGACCGCGGATGGGTCGGGCATGAACTCGGTGATGACCAGATCGCCGGCCACCGGTGGCACGACGTCGCGGTCGACGCCTCCGTCGTTGCAGGCTGTCGGATTGATCGAGCCGCAGGCGGCGTTGGGCGCCGCCGGCGAGCCGAGGTCACCCGCGCCGTAGGGGGTCGTCGACGTGCACCAGTTGGCGGGGTCGTCGTTGCCGAGCGGATCCGTGATCGACGGATCGAGGGCAGTGGTCGCGCCCGACGTGCTCGTGGCCCAGGTGATCTCGTCGAGCACCTCGCCGCCGTACCCGACGAACATGGTGCCGTCGCTGTTGCCCAGCGAGAAATCGAACGTGCTTGCGACGCTGTCGAGGCCGCCGTTGCCGTCCGGGTCGGTGCCGCGCGCGATGACGATGTGATCGTCGACGCCGAGCAAGATGCAGTCGTTGGCCTCGACGATGGTCTCGACCGTGCCCTCCCGACCGAACTCCATGCCGTTGAGGTGGAACGCTGCGGCAGCCCGCAGCTCGAACCACTCGCCGTCGGCGTCGTCGACCGAAGCGGGATTCGGATGGAACTCGGTGATGATGACCTGACCCGCCGCGGGCGGGATGATGTCGATGTAGGCGCTGCCGTCGAAACACTGCCCCAAGGGTGGTGCGACCTCGCACTCGACATCGTTGGGCCCACCAGGGGTGCCCAGATCGCCGTCGCCGTAGGGCGTGATGGCTGCACAGAAGGCGTCGGGATTGTCGTTGCCGTCGGGGCTCAAGAAGTCGGGGTCCAGCGAACTGGCGGCACCAGGGGCGCTGCCGGCCCAGCTGATCTCGTCGAGGATGTCCTCACCGTAGACCAGCACGAGCGCGCCGCTGGTGTTGCCCAACGCGAAGTCGAACAGCGCATCGACCACCGGCAGCCCGCCGTTGGCTGCTGGGTCGTCTCCGCGGGCAACGACGAAGTAGCTGCCGGCCTCGGCGGTGATGCACTCGGCCGCGCCGATCGTGCCCTCGATCTCCTCGGCGAGCTTGCCGAACGAGACCCCGTTCAGATCGACCCGCGTCGCGGCGTAGATCTCGAACCACTCACCGGCAGCATCCTCGACGATCTGCGGGTCAGGATGGTATTCGCTCAACACCAGGTCACCGATTGCCGGGCCCACGACGTCGCGCACCACGCCGTTCTCGGAGCAGGTCGACGGCACTCCGGTCGGCGTACACGCATCGTTGGCGCTGCCCGGGGTGCCGATGATCTGGTCCGAAAACATCGTGGTGGCGTCGCACCACAGGCTGAGGTCGTCGTTGATGGTCGCGTCCGGCGGACGAGAGCCATCGAGGCCGCGCGACGTTGCGTCGGCGGCTTCGGCGTAGAGGACCCCGTCGATCGCGACCTCGCCGCACGCGACGGCGATCGCGCCCGAGGTGTTGCGTAGATCGCCCAGGTCGTTGCCGTAGCCGTAGTCGACATGCTCGGGCCGGGCGTCTTCGATGACCCCGCCAACCACCACGTAGGCGCCAGCTTCGACCGAAAGCCCGATGATCAAGTGTTCCTTGACCGAGCTCCCGTCGTCTTTCGCTGTCTGCAGGGTCAACCCCGAGAGGTCGATCGCGGTCTCGGTCGCGTTGTAGATCTCGAACCACTCGTTGCCCTCGTCTGCGCCCATCGGGTTGGCGAAGATCTCGGTGATGACGAGGTCGCCAGGCAAGAGGTTGGCGCCGCACGCATCGTCATGCGCGGTGCCCCCGCCGCCACAAGCGGTGAGCCCAATCGCGACGGAGCCCAGGACAAACAGGGAAGAAAGTGCGCGCTTGTTCATGGCGTTCAACCGTCAAAAGGCTGGGGGCGCGGTGTTGTCGGTCGGCGCGAGGTCGGTCGACTCGGGAGAGAGGGGTCGCTCGGCGTTCGTGGGGTCCACGGGCGCGGGGTCGGTCGTGGCTGAGGCCGCGGCCGGGTCGGGTACCGTGGGGTCCCCAGGGGGTGGTGACGCAGCGGAGGGCATCAGTTCGGCCGCCGCCGACCAGGTGTCCACAAAAGTGATCTGCTCGGGCCGCTGGATCACCATCTGGAGCTGTTTTTCGCCCTTGCGACCGCGTTTTCCCTTGAACTGATACTCGGAGATCGCGCCCCGGACACGGACGAATTCGCCCTTGGCCTCGGCGATCCGTGAGGCCGCGAACACCTCGTCGTCGAAGAAGACCAGGGCGAAGTCGCTGAACATGCGGCGGGCCAGCATCGCGCGGGTCGGTGCCCCGCCTTTGCCGATGCGGATGTCGCCGACGGTGGCGAGAATCTCGACCTCGCTGCCGACAAACCCCTCGAGCCGATCGAGCGAGTCCCAGTGCGTCAGCGCGACGAAGTCATCCTTCGACTTGGCGGCGGTCTGGAACTCGGTGACGAACGCAGCACGCGCATCCCACCAGGCGAGTCTCGCGGGATAGTCGAGGTAGTGTTCGGCGCCAGGCTCCCAGATCCCGCGCTTGGCGGCCTGGGCCTCGCGTTGGGCCTCGACGAACGCTTCGTGAAAACGCGTGGCCCGGCCGTACTTGGAAAAGTACGGGCTCATGCCGGCGCGCACGCACTCGACGTTGTAGTTCACCCACTTGCCGTCCTTCTTGACGAAGGCGTACGCGAGGTAGCGGTTGTACCGATCGCGGATGTCTTTGGGGTGGTCGCGCTCGAGTCGAACGGAAGTGACACCGGCAAAGAACGCCTCGGCGAACTTCTTGGCAGCCATGCCCACCGGCGTCGGCACCTTGACCGGGCGACTGGTCTTCTTCTGCTCGTTGCGCAGGTACTCCTGGAAGCCGACCTCGTACGCCCGAAGGGCCTTGTCGCTCTTGAAGGTCTCTTCGGAGTCGAGACCGATCAGTCGCAGACTGGCGTCGAGGCCAACGACCTTGATCGTGTCGCCGTCGACGACCGGCTTGTTCTGCAGGAGAAATTCGCCCAGCAGCACGCCCGCGGGGACGTCCTCGCTCGCCAGCGTGCGCTCGAGTTGCTGGCGGTCGTAGCGCCCCGATGCAGCGACGACTTGGGCCTGCTGGCCGCACGCGCCGAGCACGAGAGCGCACGCCGCCGCGCGGGCCACGAGCCCGACTGCCGGGGTCACTCGCACGGGCGGTTCACCTCTCCCGGGGTCCCCGGAAGGCCGAGTTCGGTGGCCGGACCGTCGGCGGCCACGGTGGCATCGACGCACCACGCCAGCTCGCTGTCATTGCCGTCCGCGCTGGGCGGCGACACGCCCAGCGACCACGTTCCGGCCTTGGGGAGGTCGTTGTAGACCACCTTGTCGATGGTCTCCCCGCAGGCGAGCAGCGACAGCACGCCGTCCTCGTACAGATCACCATCGTGCTCACCGGCGAGTCCGTAGTCGACGCCGTTGGCGAGCATCGTGTCGGAAACAAAGCCCAGCACGTAGTAGCCGCCAGCCGCCAGTGGCCGCTTGTAGCGGACGATCATGTCGAGCGAGCTCGAACCGTCGGGTCGCAATAGCGCGAGGTGTAGCCCCTCGAGATCCAGATCTTCGTCCGACACGTTGGCGATCTCGATCCACTGCGGCAACGAGTTCGGCGACGACTGCGGCCCCCGCAGCTCGGTGACGACCAGGTCGCCAACCGCGACGTCAGGGCAGATGAACTCCTCGGCTTCACGAGCACACCCGATCGCTGCCGTCAGCGCCACCACCGTTGCCGCTGCACGAATGCACAGGCGCGCGCTGTTCTCTGTGCTCGCCATCGGCGGAACCGAGTCTATGGCAACCGGTGGTCGATGCGCTAGCATGGCGAACCGGCTACGCGCGGCGCTTTTCACCCCGGTGTATGCGGCGCGTGGCAAAGCAGTGACAAAATGGACGCGCTCCTGCCACTTTCCCTGTTCCAGCGCCTGCCCAAGACCGATCTCCACGTCCATCTCGACGGTTCGCTGCGGGTCCAGACGGTGCTCGATCTCGCCCGAGAGCAAAACATCGCGTTGCCTGCGGCGGACGTCGAGGGGCTCCGCCGCGCAATGCACGTCGGCGAGCATACCGGTAGCCTGGTCAAGTACCTCGAGGCGTTCGACGTGACCCTTGCGGTGCTGCAGAACGCCGATGCGTTGTACCGCGCTGCCTATGAACTCGCCGCCGACGCCGCCGCCGAGAATGTTCGCTACATGGAGGTCCGCTACTCGCCGATGCTACATACCCGCCGCGGTCTGCGGCTGACCCAGATCGTCGAGACGGTGCTCAAGGCGATGCACGACGCAGGGTCGGCACTCGGGATCGAGGTGCGGTTGATCCTCTGTGGCATTCGCAACATCTCGCCCGAGTCTTCGATGGAGATGGCCGAGTTGGTGGTGGCCTACAAGAACCGCGGCGTGGTGGGCTTCGACCTCGCCGGCGCCGAGTACGACTACCCGCCCAAGGATCATCAAGAGGCGTTCGCGCTGGTCAGGCGCAACAACATCAACGTGACGATCCACGCCGGCGAGGCCTATGGTCCGGCTTCGATCGCGCAGGCGCTGCACGTGTGTGGCGCCCATCGCATCGGTCACGGCTGCAACCTGCGCGAGGACGGCGACCTGCTGCACTACGTCGTCGACCATCGCATTGCGCTGGAGTGCTGTCCGTCGTCGAATGTGCAGACCGGTGCGGTCCGCTCACTCGAGAGCCACCCGATCAAGCTGTACTACAACCTCGGCTCACGTATCACGGTGAACACGGACAACCGTCTGATCACCGACACGTCCGTGTCCAAGGAGCTCTACCTGCTGCACACCAGGCTCGGGTTCAGCCTCAAGGACATCAAGCAGATCATCCTCAACGGCTTCAAGAGCGCGTTCTTGCCCTACCACGAGAAGCGCCGCTATCTGGAGAAGATCAGCGAAGAACTCGCGAGCTTCGACGACGCCAGCGATACGGCGGTCGGAGGCGGGGCTTGAGTCGCCTCCGGGTTTCGCTGGTTCTGATGCTTGCGTGCAGCTGCGGCAACCCGGGCGCAGCGGCGGTCGCGGGGGCACCCGCGGTCGAGAGCAGGCCACCGCCGATCGAGCTTCCGCCCGAGGGCGCGACGCTACGGATCTCGCAGCGAACGCAGGCTGCAGTGCCCGGTGCTCGCGACGCCGTCGTGGTGAGCGCGGGCGACATCACGGGTGGTCGCGTGTCGATCATCGTGGCCCACAGCCCCGAAGGCACCGCGCTCACCAGCGGCACGGTTGCCCAGGGCGAGGGGCTGAGCTTCACGTTGGATGGCCACGGCTATACGGTCGTCGTCGAACTCCTGCACAACGAGCTGATCGGTGACGACTGGGCGACGCTGCGGTTCAAGCCCGAGGCCGCCAAGCCGCCCCGCGACGCTCCGGTGCTCGACGAGCGCGCGCGCATCGAGGCGCTGCTGGAGGTCGTACGCACGTCGGGGATCACCTTCATCCGCAACGGCGGCGAGCACGACGCCGCGGCGGCGGTGAAGCACCTGCGCGACAAGTGGGCGCGCGCAGGCGATCAGATCAAGACCGCCGCGGAGTTCATCGATCAGCTCGCCACGCGTTCGTCGCAAAGCGGTGAGGCGTATCGCGTGCGCTTGCCCGATGGCAGTGAGCGCGAGGCTGGACGATGGCTGCACGAGCAGCTGGCCGCGCTGTAGGCTCGCGGCCCGCACGAAGGACCCAGCCCATCACCGATCTCGGGGCGTCCACGGGCCCCGAAAACTGCTAGCCTGCGGACGTGGGCACGCTCGTCGTCGTTCGCCATGGTCAGGCCTCGCTGTTTGCTGCCGACTACGACGAACTATCGCCACGCGGGCAGGACCAGGCCGGCCTGTTGGGGGCCCATCTGCGCGCGCACGGGCCTCACCCCGATCTCGTGTTCACCGGGCCGGCCAAGCGCCAGCGAGACACGGCGCGGCTGTGCGGCGAGGCGTATGTTGGCGCCGGGCAGCCGTGGCCCGAGGTCCGGCTGGTGCCGGAGATCGACGAGCACGACGCGTTCGCGATGGTCAGCAAGGTCGTCCCGGCGATGCGCAACGACCCCGAGATCCACGCGCTGGCCGAGCGCGCCAGCGCTGCGGTCGATCATGGCCAGCGCTCGGCAGGATTTCAGCGGCTGTTCGAGGCGGTCATGCGCCGCTGGCTCGCCGGGGAGATCGACGCCCAAGCCGCGGGCATCGAGACGTGGCCCGCGTTCGGAGCCCGGGTCGCGCGTGGGCTCGACCGGATACTCGCGCACGATGGGCCTGGCGTTCGCTTGCTCGCGTTCACCTCGGTCGGTCCGCTTGCGGTGATGCTGCAGCGGGCGCTGGGAACCAGCGATCTCGACGCCTTTCGAACGGCCTGGCGGATCCGCAACGCTTCGGTCACGACGTTCGTGTTTCGCGGCAGTCACTTCACGCTCGATAGCTTCAACGCGCTGCCCCACCTGCCCGATGCGTCCACGTGGACGCATCGCTGACCCCGGAGCCAACCGACCATGGACTTCGCCCTGACCGCCAAGATGCAGGACCTGTTGCCGCGGATCCGCGGGTTCGTCGAGACCCACGTCATCCCGCTCGAGGCGGGGTTGTCTCGCGGCTTCTGGGCGCTGGTGCCGGAGCTCGACCACGTCCGCGCCCGGGTTCGCGAGGCCGGGCTGTGGCTTCCGCAGGTGCCCGTCGAGGCCGGAGGCATGGGCCTGACGCTGCTCGAGCACGGGATGGTCTCCGAGGAGCTCGGACGCACGCCATTGGGCCACTACGCCTTCGGTTGCCAGGCGCCCGATGCTGGCAATCTCGAGCTGCTGCTCGAGTTCGGCACGGCCGAGCAGCGTGCGAGCTTTTTGCAGCCCTTGCTCGACGGCACTGGCCGCAGCGCCTTCGCGATGACCGAGCCCGAGCATGCCGGCAGCAACCCGGTGTGGATGTCGACCCGCGCGGTGCTCGACGGTGAGCACTGGATCATCGACGGGCACAAGTGGTTCACGACCGCGGTGGACGGCGCGGCGTTCGTGATCGTGATGGCGGTGACCGACTCGCAAGCCGCCACCCATGAGCGCGCGAGCATGATCCTCGTGCCGACGGACACGCCGGGGTTCGAGCACGTGCGCAACATCCCCGTGATGGGCGAGGCCGGCGAAGGTTGGCTCAGCCACGGCGAGGTCCGCTTTCGCGAGTGCCGGGTGCCGGCGAGCAACCTGCTGGGCGCCCGTGGGCGCGGCTTCGCGCTGGCCCAGGCGCGACTGGGGCCAGGGCGAATTCACCACTGCATGCGTTGGTTGGGCATCTGCGAGCGATCGTTCGACGCGTTGTGTCGGCGGGCGGCGACCCGCGAACTCGCGCCCGGCCGGATGCTCGGCGAGCAGCAGACCGTGCAAGAGTGGATCGCCGAGAGTCGGGCAGAGATCGACGCTGCGCGGCTGCTGGTGCTGCGCGCGGCGTGGGAGATCGATCGCAACGGTGCCAAGGCCGCGCGCGATCTCGTTGCGAGCATCAAGTTCCACACCGCACGGGTGATGCTGAGCGTGGTCGACCGCGCGTTGCAGGTGCACGGTGCGGCGGGCATGACCGACGATGTCGTGATCTCCCACTTTTATCGCCATGAGCGAGGGGCGCGGATCTACGACGGGCCCGACGAGGTGCACAAGAGTGCCTTGGCCAAGCGGATCCTCTCGAGCTACGGCTCGTCGTCCGGAGCCAAGCCGTGAGTGTCGTCGACGAGCCGCGGCCCGTACGTGCCGGCGAAGAGCTCGACCTCGTGACGCTCGATGCGTGGCTCGCCCAAGCGTTGCCGCAGCTCGAGGGCCCGTTAGGTTGTGAGCAGTTCCCCAGCGGCTACTCGAATCTCACCTACTTGCTGCGCAAGGGCTCGACCGAGCTCGTGTTGCGGCGCGGTCCGTTTGGCGCGCAGGTTCGATCGGGTCACGACCTGGACCGCGAGTACCGGGTGCTGTCGGCGTTGGCCCCGGTCTATCCGCCGGCACCGCGGCCGCTGGCCCAGTGCATCGATGCGGCGATTCTCGGCGCGCCATTTTACGTGATGGAGCGACGGCGCGGGATCATCCTGCGGCGCAAGCTGCCCGCCGAGCTGGGGGTGACCCCGGCGATCCTGCACGCGCTGTGCGTGTCGTTGATCGATCAGCTCGTGGCGCTCCACGCCATCGACATCCAGGCCGCCGGCCTGGGTGAGCTCGGCAATCCCGTGGGCTACGTGCGCCGCCAAGTCGAGGGTTGGATCGCGCGCTGGAAAAAGTCCCAGACCGACGACGTGCCCGACATGGACGCGCTGGGTCGGTGGCTGGTCGAGCACCTGCCGGTCGAGTCGGGCGCGACGTTGGTTCACAACGACTACAAGTTCGACAACGTCGTGCTCGATCCCACCGATCTCTCGCGGATCGATGCGGTGCTCGACTGGGAGATGTGCACCATTGGCGATCCCTTGATGGATCTCGGCACCACCCTGGGCTACTGGGTGCAGGCTGACGACGAGCCGGCCTGGCAGGCGATGGCGTTTGGGCCAACGATGGCGCCCGGCGCGATGACGCGGGTCGAGATCGTGGCGCGCTACGCCGAGCAGACCGGCCGGGATGTGTCGAACATGCTCTACTACTACGCGTTCGCGTTGCTCAAGATCGGGGTCATCGTGCAGCAGATCTTCTTCCGCTACCGCAACGGGTTCACCCGAGATCCGCGGTTCGCCAAGCTCGACCAGGTCGTGACGGTGCTCGCCCGCACCGCTGTCGCCGCCGTGGACGCGGGTCGGCTGGGCTGATCGTGACTTCGCGTCGGGCAGAGCAACCCGCCGCACGCCGAGGTCGTGTTCGCCCACGGTGTCCCGGTTCAACCGACATGTCCAGCGATCAGGCTGCGGAGGTCACTGATATCGAAAGGCTTGTCGAACCGTGGGTTGGATACCCGGTCGAGGAACCGAGTTTCTCGGGAGGAGAACACCCCGCCGCTCATGAAGATGAACGCGCCCGCGAGTTCGGGCCGTAGTCGGACGGCAGCCTCGTAGACGTCGACCCCGGTGAGTTCGGGCATCATGATGTCGCATAGAATGACGTCGAACCGGTCGCCAGCGCCCAGTCGCGCCAAGGCTTCTTTGGGGTCCGTGATCGCCTCGGCGGCGTGACCCGCGAGGCCACGAACCAGCGCCAGAGCGACCTGCGGATCGTCGTCGATGATCAGGATCCGACGTCGCGTTCCATGCTGTGGCACGCGCACTCGATCCCCCGCGGGAGCTTGGGTTTCTCGGCGAGGCTTGGTCTCGGCCGGTAGCGTGACGCGGAACAGGGCTCCCCGCGGATCGCGTGGCAGGGCGACAACCTCGCCACCCATTGCGGAGACGATGCCGGCGCAGATCGACAGGCCCAGCCCGGTTCCGAGCCCGACCGGTTTGGTGGTCACGAACGGATCGAATATGCGTGCCGAGCCCCCGAACGGCAAGCCGCAGCCGGTGTCGCTGATCTCGACCACGATGGTGGACGCCTCCGACCATGCGGCGATGCGAATCTCGTTGTTCGCCGCATCCCCTGGCTCGATGGCCTGGGCCGCGTTGGAAAGCAAGTTGAGAAAGACCTGACCAAGGCGGGACTCGTCACCGATCGCCATGGAAGCCACGCTGAGATCCGTCACCACGCGAGCGCGGTGACGGATCTCATTCGCGGCCAGGCGCAAGGCCGATTCGAGGGCTCGACGGACATCCGCCCGCCCATCAGCCACCGGCGAAGGATGGCAAAACACTCGGAGATCACGAACGATCATCCGAACCCGCTGTGCACCCGAACGCGCATCCTCGATAGCCGCACGGAACTCCGCCCCGACGGTTGCGTTGGACGGCGCCTCGGCCAAAAGATCGAGACTTGTGATGACATACGAAAGCGGGTTGTTGATTTCGTGAGCGACACCGGCCGCGAGCGTTCCGAGCGAGGCCATACGATCGGTGATCCGCAGCCGCTCTTGCAGGCGCAGTTGGGCAGTGTAGTCCCGCACCATGACCACGGCGCCGGGTCCGTCGCAGGGTGCGATGCGCGCCCCGAATTTGCGACGCTCGCCATCGACGTCGATTTCGTACTCGCACGCCGCTGTGGTCGCGCTGGTGATCGCCTCGTCGATCGCCCCCTCGATGAGGCGCGACACAGCGACTGGGAAGGTCTCGCGGAGGCTCTGACCGGGTCTTACGGCGCTCGGGAGGCCGTAGGCATCAGCGTCGCGCGCGTGCCACTCGAGCAGCTCGTAGGAGTCGGATGCCACGAACAACAGATCTGGGAGGGCCCCGAGGATGGCTCGCATACGCGCGTCCGCCTGCCGCAGCGCTGCTTCCGCGCGCGCCCGCGCCTCGATGTCGAGACGCAGTCGTTCATTGCGATCGAGTAGCTCGCTCGAAGTCAGGTCGAGCGAACGCTCGAGTTGCGCACGATCGGCGTCGGCTTCGGCGTAGGCCCCATCGACGGCATTGAGCAGGCGTTCGACGGCGTCTCGCGTGGGTTGGGGCAGGGGATGCTTGGCCAGCTGTCGGCGTAATAGGCGGTGCATCACACCTCCCTGAGCGTCGTGATGGTCATCGTCTGGTTGTGCAGCTCGCAGCCCGCATTCGTAGCAACCGGACAGATCTCGCCGTACGAGTAGAACCCGGTCAACAGGGTCTTGGGTCCGACGATCTCGCGAACGCTGGCGATTTCCTCGTCCACGCGCTGGCGCAGCACCAGCTTGCGGCCGACGCAGCTGATCAGCAGCGCGAGCTCGGGCTCGGCACCTCCGAGGCGCTCGACGGCCTGGTGCGCGGCACCGTGGGCCCCATCGATAAGCCGCTCGAAGTTGGCCTTCATCAGCCGCGCGTGGGCACCCTCGGGCATCTCGCCGGCGAACCGCATGACGCGACGCTCTTCGTCGATGCCGAGGATCGTCCGGACCAGGCCCGGATCGCCGTTGGTGCCACGAAGCATCAGCGGAAAACGCAGTGCCGCGGCCGGCAGGTCACGGGCGTGGTCCCCGAGATACTGACGATAGAGATCGAGCGCGCACGTGCCGTCGAGTTCGAACAGCAGGTTGCTTTCGGACCGAGTGATGAGCCGCTCGGGCCCGAAGGGGTCCCAGCCACCAAGCGATCCGTAGCCCACCCGCAGCGCCGGTCCGTACAGTCCAACGGCCACGACCAACCCACTGCGGGGTGCCGCGTCCGCGACCACCAACGTGACCTCGAACCGTGCATCGTCAGCCGATAGACCGCCGGTGACCGCGACGTTCGTCGGCAAGGTGCTGCGGAGCCCGCGTGTCAGCTCCGAGCCGTTGACCTGCAATCCGTCCGACAGCACCACCACGTGGGAGAGCCCCTCACTGGGGAGCCTGCGCACGACCTCGGCGCCGGCCTCGAAGCTCGTCGCGTGATCCCGCAGCGTGACGCACGCGAAGGCACACCGTGAGCTACTAAACCTCACCGTCGTGGCGACGATCGCATCGTCCACCACATCGTCGTCGACGATCTCGCCCGCGGTAGAGCAACCGACGATCACGGCCCCCGGATGCCGCGCGCGCAGCGGAGAGAGCCAGTCCATGGTTTGCAACGGCGCCACGCCGCCGAACACCAGGACCAGATCCGCCGGTGCGGGTGGGTTGGGCGACGGGCCCCATCCGTCCTCATTCGACCATCGGTGTTGCTCGACATGCATGAGAAAACAGTTTTGGCAGTTGAGAAGAATTGAGGTAGTAATGGGCGCTGGTGGCCATCCCACAGCCTCTGCGGTGCCCCGTCGAGTTATTGATTACATAATATAAGGTGTTTTGCAATACCCAAAATACAGGCTTTGCAACACGTCACCTCGGGCGAGTGGACGGTGACGTCGGGCGCGCGGCCAGGGTTGATGCACGATCATCCGGTGAAGGAGCTCTACGGTGAGCGCTTCGCTCCGCCGGGTGATCCGGCGCTCGCCCATGGGATCGTGCACGCGCTCCTCGCGGCCCGGCTGCCTGCGCGGCCGGACCCGCGACGCGGACTCGACCACGGGGCGTGGTTGCCGCTACGCGCGATGCTGCCGAACGCCGACATCCCGATCGTCGCGTTGTCCGTCAACGCGAGTGCGTCGTTCGCCGAGCACGTCGCGGTCGGGGCGGCGCTCGCACCACTTCGACCATCCTCGGCGAAAGTCGATGCGACCGCCGGATGCCACCGGATGCTCGGCCAAGTTCGACCGAAGCAGCGACGAATGATCAGAACCCGTTGGCCGCGTTCGGACGGCCCGTGGGATGCGTCAGAGCGGCCGCAGGCAGCCCCGCGTGCAGCGGAGACGCGGATCCGCGCGTCGTCCCGCACGAAGCCGTGTCGCTCGTAGAACGCGATGGCCGAGGTCATCGCAACACATGGGGTCTTTGCGGCGTAACGGTGGGCTGCACCGGCAATGGATCGGGCTTGACCCTTGGCTTGGGCTCGACCCTGGCTTCAGCTTTCGGCTTCCGCGCGGTCTCCAGTTTCATCATTCGTGCGCTGAAGATTAGCCGGTAGTAGAAGGAGCCGAGACACCAATGCGTCGTGGCGAGGACGGTGCCGGCGACGGCGACCAGCCCACCCACAACGGACCCGAGCACCGGCAACTCGACGGAGAGGAGCACGGCCGAGGCGCTCAGAAACGCTGTCGAGATCAGGTAGGAAAACTGGCGGGGTTCCGGCGTCGGGGGCAAGCGGGGCGCACGGAACAGATGCCGCACGCCGACGTTGTACAGCGTGTCGATCAGCATGCCTCCCGGCAGCAACGCGCCACTCAGCGCCACCAACGCCATGCCCGCCAGCCACCACGGTGACTGAAGGGCCAGCCCGATCACGATCAGGGTGACGCTCACGGCGGGAGTGAACCGGAGCGGCCACGCCTGGCGGGATTTGGCGGCATCATCGAGATCGTCGAATCCCTGCTTGTCCAGGTTTCTGAGCGTGAGTGCCCGGATATGGTTCATGGTAGAAATGTCGCCGTTGCGCCCGGCTCGACGGACCCAGCGATCCTCGACGTTGGTGTGTTCGGTCAAGGGTGGCTTCCAGGTTTGAGGTTGGCGCCTTCGGGTTTGGGCTCAGCTTTGGCTTTGGCCTTTCGACTCTCCCGCTGCGAGTCCTCCCAGGCCTGGACCACGCGAACGTCCTCGCGCCCCAGCTCCTCGTAGAACTCGTGAAGTCGCTGGACGACCTGCGGCGCAACCGGTGGCGGCGATGCATCGACCTCGGCTTCCGGCTTGGGTTCGGCCTCGGCTTCCGGTTTGGGTTCGGCCTTGGCTTCCGGCTTGGGTTCGGCCTTGGCTTCCGGTTTGGGTTCGGCCTTGGCTTCGGCACTGGACGCGGGTTTTGGCTCGGCTAGGGGCTCGGCCTTCCCTGGAGGCTTCGGCCCGTTCTTCAGTCTCAGCATTCGCGCGTTGACGGCCACGATCACCGTGCTCGCAGACATGAACACCGCGCCCACCGCGGGAGTGAGCAGCAC
>CANLQR010000076.1 GCA_947492135.1 Deltaproteobacteria bacterium
GACGCCGCGGTGGGCACCGGCACCGGAGCGCTGGTCGGGACCGCGCCCTACATGGCCCCCGAGCTCCTGCGCGGCGAGCCAGCCGATGCCAAGAGCGACCAGTTTGCGTTTTGCGTCGCGCTGCATGAGTCGGTCTACGGTCAGCGGCCATTCGTGGGCCATGACCTCGAGACGTGGTCGCGGTCGATCACCGATGGCCGCGTGGTGGCGGCGGACGACGCCCACGGCGTACCCGAGTGGATCCGCCAGGCCATCCTGCGAGGACTGGCCAAGGACCCCGCGGCGCGCTGGCCATCGATGGCGGCGTTGGTGGAAGCCCTCGCGTCGCCCGAAACGTCCGAGATCGGCCGCGGTGTTCGGGTCGCGCTCGGCGCCGCGACCGGGGCGATGTTCGTCGCGTTGCCACTGGTCGCCAAGCTCCTGGGTCCGCCATTCGATCGCAGCACCTACGCCGGCGCGATCGGGCAGACGTTGGCGCTCATCGCTGCGGTGGTCACGATGGCCTGGCTTTCCCGCGGTGTCATCGGTGCGACCGCAACGAACATCAAGAGTTTCTACGGCGTGGTCGCGGTGCTCGCGATGCAGCTCCCGCTCGAGCTGGCCAACGCAGCGACGGGTGTCAGCGTCGCTGCGTCTGACATGCAGCATCTGGTGTTGTGGGCGGCCATGGCAGCAATGTTCGGCGTCACCCTCGATCGCCGATTCTTGGCATTGACGGCCTCGTATCTCGCGTTCGTGCCGCTCGCCGTGATCTGGCCCCAGCACATCTTGTCGATCCTGGGCCTCTCCAACGCGGTGCTCGTGGGCTTCTTGCTCGTGGTCTGGCGGGCCGAGCCGGTGCGCGAGCCGGCGTAGACCACCGCGCCGGGTTGCCCACGTTCGGGGGCGGCTTCGTCGGCGTCATGCCCACGCGGTCATCGATCCTCTGGCGCAACGCACCGGCGTCTCGGTGATCGATCTGGGCCCCGCGCTGTGCGACGCGGCTGGCGAGCCCAAGCGGTAGATCAGAACTCGACGCCCGTCCCGAGATGGAGCGCGAGGTCGTGGACCCGTGCGGCGACCGGGGCGCCAGTCGTCGTGATCACATCGCCCGCCGCGCTGTCGAGGTCGGTCAGATCGAAGCGCATGCGGCCCGCGTGGCCGATCGACAGCGCATAGCGCAGCGCGGCCGTCGGCGTGAAGACGATCGTCCGCGCGCGTTCGTCTCGGCCCAGCCGGACCGGGCGGCGCAGCTCGCCGCCGAACGTCGCGCCATAGGTGTCGAGGTCGAAGTCGAGGAAGTCGTCGGCCACGACAGTGGTGCTGCGGTTGGCATACACACCGCCACCGAGCACGAGGTTCTGTGTGACCGCGACGCGCGTGCCGGCCCGCAAGCCCCAGCGCGCACGCCGGCCCTCGTCGTTGCCGCCGCGCCGCGCGGGTGCGGCAACACCGTCGAGGGCGACCCAGCCTCGCGCAAAGCGATAGGCGAAACCGACGTCGAGTTCCAGGGGATCGTGGGGCCGCACGACGCCGCTGTCGAGCGCCACGAACTCGATATCACCGGACTGCGAACCGCCCGTCGTGGTGCCGCCGTGGGTCGCGATCGCGGTCTTCTCGGAGTTCTGCGCCAGCCACAGCTGACCGCTGCGCACGGCGAGGCCGAGCACGAGGTGCGCCGTCGGTGTCCACTGCACGCCGGCCACCAGCTCGGTGCCCCACGATCGCACGGACTCGGACACGTCGGTCTGCACGAAGCGCTCGTTCTCGCTGCCGAGGTCGAGGCCCCAGGCCCACGCTCGACTGCTGCGGGCGACCCGGTCGTAGACTACGAACGCGGACGCGCCGATCCGCACCTCGGGTGTGATCTCCCAGCCGACCGAGGGGCCCGCCTCGTAGCGGCGCTGGCTGTGCTGCACGCGGATCTGTTGACCGTGAGCGACCTCGGGCGACGCAGCCTGGCTGCGCGCATCCATGTCGATCTCGTCGAACGACGGCACGAACAGCGCCAGCGCGAGGCTCACGTGGTCGGCGACGCGGAACGCCCACACCGTCGCCCCGGGGATGATCACGATCTCGCGGCTACGAATGTCGTCCGCGCGCTCGCCGTCGGGTAGCCCGGTCGCGACGCCGCCGTCGACGTGGCGGAGACGCAGCACGAACGCCTGACTCGAGGTCTCGATCCGCGCCCTGCGGTTCGCGCCCAGACCCGCGGGATTGTACCAAGCCATGCCGACGCCGCGGCCAGCCGCAACCACTGTGCCGGCCGACAGCGCCGCCTCGTTGCCGAGGGTCGGCACGTCGCCCTCCCCGGCCCAGGCGCCTCGCGCCACGCCGAGCAGCGTGAGCACGAGCGCCAAAGTCCCCGCGAACGGCCGTGAGCGGTGCCCGTCGCGACGAACCATGATGGAGGCGTGTACCCGACTGCCTGCGGGGTTGCAACAAGGGGTGCCGCCCGGCCGCGCAGACGGTGCGTGCAACCGTACCCACGTGCCGCTGGGAGTGCCGGGCCGTCGCACGCCGAGATCAGCTACGAACGATCCATGGTGCAGCCGCACGAGCTTCGTTTTTATGAGTACGTCAACCGCCCCTACGCTGTGGTGCGTGACGCACTTCGTGAGGACCTCGGCGGTATCTTCGCCCGCGCCACGAGAGGTGCCACCGACCGCGCCGATGCACTCGCCGCGAACCTGCGGGTCGATCTCGGTGGGCTCGAAGTCGGCGCGGCGGTGACGATCGAGATCGTCGACGTCCAGGAGCGTCCGCACGGCCCGCTCGGCGCGGTCACGACGACGGTCGTCGAGCTGCGTTGGAAGGCCACGCGCGCCGCGGCGATCTTTCCGTCGATGGAGGCGGAGCTCTCGATCTATCCGTTGTCGAAGGACGAGACCCAGCTCGACCTTCAGGGTGTCTATCGACCGCCGCTGGGGCCGATCGGCGGTGCCCTCGACGCCCTCGTGGGTCATCGCATCGCCGACGCCTCCGTGCACCGCTTCGTGTCCGACATCGCCAAGCTGCTCAAGACCGAGCTGCCATGACCAGCAAGCGCGGACCTCGAGCCATGCCCCCATTGCCGCCGGACACGGTCTGAACTTCACAGACCGCCCAGCTCGCGCAGCCGTCGCGAGGTGCTGGACCGACGCCGACGGCCGCCCCGGGGGACAAAACGGTTGACGTGATCGCGCGCGTGTGGTCCTGCTTACCCCAATGAACCTCGGTTTCGTCGCCTGGGCGCTGGTCGGCCCGTTGGTGCTGGCGCCCGCGCCGACACCCGAGAGCACACCGGCCGACGTGCCCGCAGTCGAAGATTCCGATGCAGCGGGCCAACCTGTGCCAAGCGATCCCGCGATCGCACCGGCGCCCGACACGGCAGTGGCCGAGGACCAGATCGTCGCCGCGCAGAGCGAACCGGTGGTGCAGGCGCCGGCGCCAGTTCTCCCGCAGGAGCCTCGGGTCCAGCGCGACGACCTCGAGATCCCACGCGGCGCGCGGATCGGGTACGCGGTCGTGGGTTCCGTGGTCATCGCAGGCGCAGGCACGATGCTGGGCCTGATGGGCTACTACCTCGCCCGGTCACGCAGCCTCGAGCGCGAAGGCGAAGATCGCGTGGGCAGTGACGCTTCGCAGGTGCAGGGCTCATCGCTGCAGGATCTCGTCGCCAACGGTGAGAAGGCCAATCGCCTCGCCGTGACGATGGGTGTCCTGGGTGGCGTCGCGCTCGGCGGTGCGATCGGATTGATCTGGTTGGCGGCGCGCCGACCTCGGAACGCGGGTGTCACGGCGTCCGTGGGCCGTGGCGGGGCGGGCCTGAGTTGGACACGAAGGTTCTAGTCACCATGCGATTGCGAACATCGTCGCTCGGGGTTCTCGCCGCTGTGCTGCTCGCTGGCTGTTTCCGCGGCGAGTTCGTCGAGGGCACGAGTTGTCAACGCGACTCGGACTGCTATCCGAAGTTCGCCTGCGTACCCACCGACCCACGCGTGCAGGCCACGCCGCCTCCACCGCCCTACGAAGGCACCTGCCTCGATCCTCCCCTCGACAACGCCACGAGCTCCGAGTCGGGCGCGTCGACGAGCGAGACCGGAAACACCGACACAGCGAGCACGCAAACCACCGGTACGGGCTCCGGCGACCCCGCGCGCTCCGACACCGCCGGCTCCGACACCGCCGGCTCCGACACCGCCGGCTCCTCGGGTACGACGACGGGCGGCTAGCCGCGTGTCCGGCCATCAGCTTGCGGCCGCCTCACGCATCGCTTCGCACGTGTCGTGCTGAAATCGCCGCTGCAGGGCGCGGGCGATGGGCGCGGCGAGGCGCGCGAGCGCCCCTCGCGGGCGTGAGAACGCCCGAACGTCATACCTCACCTCGTCCGACGCTGGATCGAAGGACACCACGAAGCTCTCCTCGCCGCGCTCTTCATGGCTCGGAAGCGTGCCGAACGCGAAGCCATAGCGCTGCAGCGTTGCGTCGTCGCGAATGACGGCGATGACCCGACAGCCGTTGAGCGAGTGGAATCCGTAGTGGTCGATCTGGGCGACGAAGACGAGTCCTTCGCGCGGACTCCCGTCGCCATCGGATTGGATGCGAGCCCACGCGCTGGGGTAGTTCGCGAACCGCTCGAGTGCCGCGGTCGCGCGCACGAAACACGGGTGTCCCCGGCCAAGGACGAGGCCGTATTCATCGACCGCATAGCCGTGCGACGGCAGCCTGCCCAGTGAGGCCCCGACCTCCGGGTAGGTGAACGGGGCGTCTCGCTCGGCGGCGATGAGCCTCGCGATCTGCTCGCGTGTCGGTCGTCGCAGGCTCATCATGCCCAAGCCATTGGATCGTGTCCGACCAGCCGGCGCAAGCGTCCGCGGGCGTTGCCGCGCACTTTTTAGCCCGGAGTCGCGCGCCAAACCGCGATATCGTCGAGCCATGCACAAGAACCCGGGCGTACCGGCCATGCTCGCCCTCGCTGGACTCGCGGCCCTCGCGGCCTGCAAGGTCAACACCAGCGAGATCGAGGCGTCGATCAAGACGACCATGAAGGACAGCAAGGTCCCGCTCGCGCAGCTCTCGTGCCCCGCCGACATGCCGGCGAAGGTCGGGTCGACGTACGAGTGCACGGGCGCGACCGAGGAGGGCGAGAAGGTGTTGTTCAAGGTCGATCCGTCCGATTCCTTGGGTGCCGCGAACTGGGTGCTGCTCGGCAAGATCGTCGAGGGCGCAGAGGTCGAGCGCAGCGTGACCGCCGAGCTCGAAAAGCAGGTCGCGGGGAAGCCGGTGACCATCAAGTGCGCGATGACGATGTTCGTCTTCAACACCGGCGATCAGTTTCTCTGCGACGCCAAGGTCGATGGCGCCGACATGGTCGTCGCGCTCGACGCCACCAACGACGAGGGCGGCTACAACTGGGAGCTCAAGGCCAAGACGTGAAACCCGACGCGCGCTGATCACCCCTGCCGCCGGCGGAACCGCGCGAAATACAGCAGCGACGCCGCAGCAATCCATGCCGCCGCGACCCAGAGGGTTCCGCGGACCGCAGGATCGACCCACGCACCCGCGACCACGGCGAGCTCGGCGACGGCAAAGAAGATCGGCACCGCGGGCCACAGCGGCAGTCGCAGGGGCCACGTCGCCCGGGGTCTGCGCCGGATGAGCACCACTGAGGCCAGCCCGGTTGCGGCGAAGAACACGGCATCGATCGCCACCACACCGGTGAGCAGGCGATCGACGCCGCGATCGCCGGCAACCCACAACAGACCCAGCGCGACCCCGCAAAGCAGCGTGATCGCGGCGATCGGGGTGCCGGTGCCAGCGTGGACCCGAGCAAACGTCCGGAAGAAGCGACCATCGAGCGCAAGCGCGAGCACCAGGCGCGGACCGGAGAGCAGCTGGGCGTTGAGCACACCAAAGGCCGACAGCGCTATCGCGCCGGCGATCGCCCGCCGGCCGCCATCGCCGACCACCACCGCGGCTGCGTCCGCCGCGATCGACTCGCTGCCAGCGGCGGCCTCGGGCCCCAACAGATGCAGGTAGCTCCAGTTGACCATCAGATACACCCCAACGATCACCAGCACGCCCAGGATGATCGCGCGCGGCAGGTTGCGCTCGGGATCCCGGACCTCACCGCCGACCCAGGTCGCCTGCTGCCAGCCGCCAAAGCTGAACAGCGCCGGCACCATGGCCGCGAGCAGCCCCGCGGCGCCGCCGCTGGAGGTGATGGTCGACGTCGGTGGTGGCGCGGGCGGGGCGACGGCTGCGAACGCACCGATGGCGAGCAGTGCCGCGAGTTTGCCGATCACGGTGAGGTTCTGGATACGCGCACCCCAGCGCACGCCCACCGCGTTGCTCGCCCCGAGCACCAGCACCAGCGCCGTCGCGACGCCGGCCGCCGCCATTGGCTCGAGCCCATGACCCGCAACCGCGATCGCCAGGTGCTGTGCACAGACCAGCGCGATCACGGCGATGGCCCCGGCTTGGATCGCCGTGGCGTTGCAGACCACGTAGACGAACGCGAGCCCGGGCCCATACGCGTCGCGCAGCACGGCGTACTGTCCGCCGGTCCGCGGATACATCGCGCCGATCTCCGCAAACGCGAGCGCACCGGCGATGGCGACCACGCCTCCGAGCACCCACGCGAGCAGTGCCAGCTCGGTATTGCCGGCCAGCTGCACGACCCGACTCGGCGTGAAGAAGATCCCCACGCCGACACACGCGCCGACCACGATCGCGACCGTGTCGATCAACCCCAGATCGCGGCGAAGGCCGTCGGGCGCGTCGTGGATTGGGTCGGTCAAGGCAGTGACCGCGCCGAGGGTATCGCAGGTCCGAGCCGAGCACGAACGAGCATCGGCACCAGCGTGGCGACTCGGCCCGGGCGGCTGCACCAAGAGCCGCTCTGGCGAAGGCCGCTTCGCTCGGCTAGGCTTGGATCGTCGTGCGCAGCGTCTTCCAAGTGTCTGGGCTCGGCATGCTTGGTGTGTTGATGCTCGAGGGCTGCGCGGCCGACAGCTGTCTGGTCTGCGATCCGCCGGAGCACAGCGGCAATGTGGAAAACGTCGACCTCTTCGAGCTGTCGGGGATCGCCGCCAGCTTCAAGTTCGCGGACGTCATCTACACGCACAACGACTCGGGCGATTCGTCGCGGTTTTTCGCACTGACCTCGGCCGGTATGAACCTCGCGACGTACATCGTGGACAACGCGATGAACGACGACTGGGAGGACATCGCCCGCGCGCCCTGTGCATCGGGCGAGTGCCTGTATATCGGCGACATCGGTGACAACGACCTCGAGCGCACGTCGTACACGATCTACCTGGTCGGCGAGCCTGCCACCATCGAGCCCGGCACCCACACGCTGCCGTCCGACAAAGTGGAGTTCAGCTATCCCGACGGCTCGGTCAACGCCGAGGTCTTGCTGGTCCATCCGACCACCGGGGCCGTCACCATCATCACCAAGGTGGAGTCCGGGCCCGCATCGATCTATGAGCTCGGCGCGCTGCGTCTCGACCAGCCCGTGCAGGCGAAAAAGGTCGGCGAGCTCGAGCCACCCGAGGGCAGCGCCAGATTCACCGGAGGATCGATTCACCCCGACGCGACCGGCATCCTGCTGCGCACCAACGGCCGGCTATTCCACTATCCGATGAAGCCCGGACAGACCGCCGCGGCCGCACTCGACGCCGAGCCGTGCCTGCTCGAGCTTGCCGACGAAGCTCAGGGTGAGGCCGTCACCTGGCTGCGCGGCGGCGCGGGGATCATGACGATCGGTGAGAGCAGCGCGGCACCGATCAACATTGCGCAGTGCAATGGATGAGGGCTGAACCAAGGTGCCCGCGGCGAACAGTGCACGATGCTGATCCGGCGCAAAGCGTTCTTGTCGCTGATGCCGGGCCTCGCGGCGGCCGCCTGCGCCGCCCGAGCAGACGCACCCACCGTTGCCATGCCCAGTGATCGACCGTCAGGCCCCGACGACGAGGTCTTCTGGGCCAAGGTCGCCGCGCAGTACGACCCCCAGGACTTCATCAACCTCGAAAATGGGTTTTTCACACGCGCGGCCCGTCCGGTGCTCGCGGCACACACACGGCACCGCGACGAGATCAACCGCCGCGGCGCCCACTACATGCGCACCGACCTCGAGTCGCGCATGGAACACGTCCGTACTCGGCTCGCAGCGTTCGCTGGCGTGCCGGCGGGCGAACTCGCCCTGGTGCGCAACACCACCGAGGCGATGAACATCGTCCTGCAGGGCCTGCCTTGGCAGCCCGGCGACGAGATCGTGATGTCCAACCAGGACTACGACACCATGGTCGGGATCCTCCAGACGCTCGTCCGCCGCCACGGGGTGGTGTTGCGAGAGGTCGCGCTGCCCGAGCAGCCGACCCGCGATTCGGCGGTGATCGACGCCTTTCTGCAGCACGTCGGTCCGCGCACGCGCCTGGCGCTGGTGACCCAGGTCATCCATCTCAGCGGGCAGGTCGTGCCCGTGCGTCCGCTGGCGGCGGCGTTGCGCGAGCGTGGTGTCAAGGTGCTCATCGACGGCGCTCATGCCTTTGCACAGTTGCCGTTCACCATCGCCGAGCTCGGCGGTGACTTCTTCGCCGCCAGCCTGCACAAGTGGCTCGGTGCCCCGCTGGGCAATGGCTTGCTGTGGATGAGAGGCGATCAGATCGCGCGCATCGAACCGCTGTTCGCCGATGTGATCCGCGCCAACGACGATATCCGTCGCTTCGAGCACATCGGCACGCGCCCGGCCCATGACGTCGAAGCCATCCTCGACGCCATCGACTTCCACGAGCAGCTCGGCGCCGCGCAGAAGTACGCGAGGCTGCTCTACCTGCGCCAGCGCTGGGTGCGGGCCGTCGCCGAACACCCCCGGGTGCGACTGCGTTCACCGCTCGACGACGCTCGGTCCTGCGCCATCGCGACCGTGGCCGTGGACGGGCTCGGGCCCACCGCACTGCAGCAAGCCCTGTGGAAGCACCACCGCATCTACACCGTCGCGATCGAGCACCCTGCGATCCAAGGCGTGCGCGTCACGGTGCATCCCGCCAACGCGGTGGCGGAGGTCGATCGGCTGGCCGACGCGCTGCGCGAGCTTTCGAGCCGCTAACCCACGTGAGTCGCCTCCCAGGCTTGCTCGCCACCGACCCCGCCGTGCTAGCGTCGCCTTCGATCGACAGGACCATGATCCATCCATTGTTGCGGCACGCCATGCCCCGCCGGTTCGTCGTCATCGCGCTCGCGCTGGGCTGCGCGCTCGAAGCACCGCCGAGCCAGGGTCCCGAGCCTGGCGTCGCCGATGCGCCCGCGAGTTCCGTGGCGAGCACCGCCGACACGCCGATCCGCGAGCCCGCGGTCCCGGCGAAAACACCCGCAGTCACACCCGAGCCCGGCGACGCGCTTTCGCCCGCGGAGGCGAGCACCGCTCTGGCCGCGGCTGCGTTGCCGCGCTTCGTCGCAGCTGCGCGCTTCCCCGACAACGTCTGGGCTGCGGTCGTCGACCCGTCGACGGGGCAGTGGTCCGTCGACATCTCCGACTGGCGGTTGCCCGAGAACAGCCCTTTGTACGAGGCGCTCGCGACCGACGACGGCAGCCGTACGCTCGCGCTGGGTCCCGACAACGGCGTGTTACCCCTGGGCTGGTCAGTGGGTGACCGGTGGACCCTGGTGACGAGCGTCGGCGCGGTGGCCATGTCGTCGACGGCTCACGCGCTGAGTGTGTCGGATGGATCGGGTCAGCTGTTCGTACACGTGGGCTTGGGCCCCGCGCCAACGGGCGTGACCGGCACCGCCATCGCGCTGCGCGGCGAGCCCGGTCGCCCGCCGCCGCTGCTACGCGTGCTCGCGCCAACCCGACCCGATGGCAAGGCGCTCGCGCGGATCCACGCGGCGATGGCGAAAAACTTCGACGCCGAGTCTCGCCCACTCGCGCGCGCCGCCAAGCTGCGGCCCGACGAGGTCTCGATCCACGAAGGTCGCTTCCCGGGCGGTCGCACCCAGCTCGCGGTGGTCACTCACGAGCACGCAGCCGACGGCGGCGCGGTCACTCTGTCGGCGATGGTGTTCATCCATGCCGACGGCTCGGTCGAGTTTTTTCGCCAAGCCGACGTGCTCGGCCAGATGACACTCGTGGGCTTGGTCGATCTCGACGGTGACGGCACCGATGAGGTCGTCTTCGAGGACCGCTACCACGAGGGTTGGTATGTGTACCTGCTGCACTGGCGCGCAGGAAAGCCGAAGCTCCGCGGGCTCGCTGGCGACGGTCTGTGAGTCCACGCCGCCGACGAGGTCTCACCCCATCGTCGATCGATAGCCCCTGGCGAGGCCGGCCGAGCTGGCCCGAACGAGAAAGCTCGCCGTGGTATGCCTCGGACGATGCAACTGCGTGAGTACGACGAACTCGACGCCACCGGCCTGGCCGACCTGGTTCGAACCGCCCAGATCACCCCCGACGAGCTGTTGCAGGCCGCGACCGAGCGCATCGAGGCCCGCAACCCCAAGCTCAACGCGGTGATCCGCCCGATGTTCGGCGAGGCCAAACAGGCGCTCGCGCGGGGCCTGCCCGACGGGCCCATGCGTGGCGTGCCGATGGTGATCAAGGACCTGATGGCGGACTACGCGGGCGTGCCGACCAGCTCGGGTTCGCGACTGCTCGCGCGCTTCGTGCCCGATCGAGACAGCGAGATCGTCCGGCGGTGGAAACGCGCGGGCCTGGTGATCGTCGGCAAGAGCAACACCCCGGAGTTCGGCATCATCGGCGTGACCGAGCCGGCGCTGTGGGGACCCTCGCGCAATCCCTGGAACCCCGAGCACACCACAGGCGGCTCGAGCGGTGGTTCGGCCGCAGCGGTCGCCTCGCGGATGGTGCCGCTGGGTAGCGCCGGCGACGGCGGGGGATCGATCCGCATCCCGGCGGCATGTTGCGGTCTGGTCGGCCTCAAGCCCACCCGCGCGCGGACACCCAATGGTCCGGCGCTCTTCGAGGGCTGGTCGGGCATGACGGTGCAACATGTGCTCGCACGTTCGATGCGTGACACCGCAGCGCTGCTCGACATCGAGGCCGGACCCGAGCTCGGGGCGCAGTACGTCGCGCCTCCACCCGAGCGCAGCTTCGTCGCCGAGCTCTCGCGGGTCCCCGGCACTCTGCGGATCGCGTTCGACACCGGCACGCTGTTCGGCGGCGACAATCATCCTGCCTGCATCGCGGCCGTCAGGCGCACCGCGGCGCTGCTCGACGGTCTTGGCCACCAGGTGGTCGAGGCGGTGCCCGACCTCGCGCGCGGCGATCTGATTCGCGCGTGGATGTCGCTGGTGTCGGCGAACGTTGCCGCCGAGGTCGCGCGCGCCGAAGTCAGCGCCGGCCGCCGCGCCAGTGGTGACGATCTCGAGCTACTCACGCGGCTGTGCGCTGTGCTGGGCCACCACACCCGCGGCCCAGAGCTCATCGCGCACCTTCACACCGTGCATCTGCAGTCACGCCGGGTCGCGCAGTTCTTCGAGGACTACGACATCCTGGTAACGTCGACGCTCGGTCGCCCGCCGGCGAAGGTCGGCGAGTTCGCGTTGCCACCTCTGCAGCAGTTTCTCGCCCGCGTCGCGATCGCGCTGCCCACTCGCCTCTCGATGCGCGCGACGTTGGACATGATGACCAGCGACGCCCAGCTTCGGGCCTACCCCAACACCCAGCTCGCGAATCTGACCGGCCAACCCGCTTTGTCGCTACCGCTCGCGACCAGCCCCAAAGGCCTGCCGCTGGGTGTGCAGTTCCTCGCGCGGTATGGCGACGAGGCCACGCTGCTGCGGCTCGGGGCGCAGATCGAGCAAGCCGAGCCGTGGGCAGCGCGACGCCCGGCGATGCTCGGCGGCTGACGGCCACGGCGACAAAGGGAGAGAGCAAGCTGCACCATCAGTGCCGCGTCTCCGGAGGCGGGCGACACATCCACATGTCCGTGTGAATCATGCACTGGGCCTTGCGCGCGTCCCCACAGTCGCGCTTCGCCGCGGTGCAATCGTCGCAATGACCAGCCTCGCACGTCTGACAGCAAGCATCGAACCACACGTTGGGCTTGGGCTTCGCCCCGGCACAGCCGAGGCTGACACCAAGGATCGCCCCGAGCACCCACGCACGGCGATCAGTCAGGCGCGGGCGGAACGAGCTGCGAGCGGTGGGGACTGCTGTCATCTTTAGGCCTCCCGAAGAACCGGAGTCGAGGATCGCCGGGCCCGACGGCAGCGGCAAGCGCACGCTGGGAACGGCACCCACGCTCGACGGCGCCAGGCTGGGGGGATATCGTCGCGGTACCCAAAGGCAGCAATGGACGTCGTCAAGCGACCGATCCGACAGGCCCTCGAGGCGCAGCGTGCGGCGCAAGATCCGGCGCTGCTGATGTACCGCGACCAGAGCCTGATCGCGGCGCTGCTCGCGACGCCGCAGTGGCAGAGCGCGCCCGCGATCGCGGCCTTCCTGGGGGGTCCCGGCGAACCCGACACCACGGCGCTGCTCGACGCGGCGTGGGCCAGCGGCAAGACGATGTGGCTGCCGCGCCTCTATGGCAACGTGCTGCGCTTCGTGGCGACCACGAGCCGCGCGCAGCTCGTGGCCACAACGGGTGGTCGGCTCGAGCCGGCGATCTCTGGCTCGTCGCCACCCCGCATGCTCGCGGAGATCGTCCCGCCGATGATGCTGGTCCCCGGGCTCGGCTTCAGTCGCAGTGGCGCGCGGCTCGGAACCGGGCGCGGCGACTACGACCGTACGCTGGCGCCGGTACTTGCACGGACCGACATCTGGCGCGTCGGGGTGTGCCACGCGACCTTCCTCGATCCTCCACTGTTCCCGATCCCCATGGCGGCCCACGACGTGCCGATGCACGCGGTCGCGACCGAGTACGGTGTCGTTGCCTGCACGCCGGGGCAGTGATCGAACAGCCCGTCAGAGCGTCGGGAGGTCGACGTCGACGATCGCAACCCCCCACAGTGGCGTCGTGGTGTCGACGACGATGAGCTGCAAGAACCCTAGCGCGCCCCCATCGGTCTCCTCTGGACTGGGGTCTCCCGCCGCGATGATCCACTGCCGGGCGCCACCGATCGCTTCATAGTCGACGGTCACGATCGGAGCGTACGGCGGCGATGGTTTCCCGACCGCGTCGGCAATACCGACCACGTAGGACCCCGCTGGGATCGCGACCTCGCCACTCTCTACACTCCACGCGATCGGCTGGGTCAGCACGTTCGCAGCGCTGATCTCCCCATCGACGACCGCGCCCACGTAGATCTGAGAATAGGATGCCCCGTGCACGAATCGCAGCCGAGCACCCTGGTCATCGTCGAGGGGATACGCGTCGTCGAAGGTGGTCACCTGAATGCCGGCCTCGCCGCCATCCTCGGGCGAGACTTCTCCGGTCACGAGCAGCAGATAGCGCTCCCCGGCTTCGAGCGCCCCGGTGGAGTTCGTACTGAACACCGTAGCGCCACAGCCGCTGGGGTAGCTGTGGATGCTGACGTCGTAGGTCCCCGGGGACACGCGGGCTGACGCGATCTCGCCATACGACAAGTTGGCCGCGAGCTCGGTGTCTCCCGTGCAGGCTTCTAGGCTCGCAGCATCGCGCGAGCCATGGAGCACGAACAGCTGCGGATCCTGTCGAATGAAGCCAAGCGCACCGTCGCGCCCTACTGCGATGACCGTGAATCCGCCGGGCTCGCGCGCCAGCTCGTTCAGGTTGCCGGCCGCGATCAGGAGAACCTCGTCTCCCTCGCCAACCGGCGCCATCGTGAAGCTGGTGATCGTCGCGGGATCGCCCTGCACATCTTCGAGCAGCGCCAGCCTCTGCCCGCCCACGCTGTCGAGCCCGAAGCCTTCGGCCTCGGTGGACTCGAAGCGCTCGATGGTTCCCTCGACCTCGACCCCGTCGACGCCAAATGCGGGCGCATCGGGGCCGGCGTGCACCCAGCGCGCCCGGGCGCGCGCCTCCAGGGGCGCGCCCCACTGCTCCTCCACGGCAAGCACTCGAAAGGCCGAGGCCTCTTCCTGCGCACCGATGCTTCCGGCCGCGATCGCCGTGACGCGGCTGGCCTCCTCGACCGACACCGGGGCGCTGGTATGCACCGGCGTACTATCGGCAGCCGCCCCGGCGGGGCGGAACTCGAAGGTCCACGAGCCCACCGGCATCTCGACCCACGTCGTCGCATCGGCATACTCGATCGCCTCGAACAACGGCGCCGGATTGCCGACGGCGTAGATGTCGACGGGCCCGAGTCCGGCTGCGGCATGAACGGCGCGAAGCTCCCCCGTCGGTGCGGTCCCGGTCGACGCGTCCGAGGTCGACGACGTCTGGTCCGTCGTCGACTGGTCCGTCGTCGACTGGTCCGTCGTCGACTGGTCCGTCGTCGACATCTCTCCGGCCGACGCGGTGGACTCCTGTCCCGCTGTGCCCGTGGCCAGCCCATCGTCCACGGGAGTCCCGAAGTCCTCCGAGAAACAGCCGCTACCCAGCGGCAGCACGACCGCGCACAGAATCCGCGTACAAAACCGACCGAATTTAGTCTTGCCCATGACCGCTCCGATGATGTCCAGGGTCTACAGGATTTCCTCGGGCTTTCAAATGCGGATCCCGAAGCCCTCGACCACGCCGGAGCAAGGCGCCTGATCTCCTGCGCTTGGCTAGGGCGCGGGCAGGATGACGGTGTCGATCACGTGGATCACTCCGTTGCTCGCGGCGATGTCGGCGGTGACGACCTTCGAGCCACCGAACTTCACGCCGTCGGTCGCGTCGATCGGCAGCTTGGTCCCTCCGACCGTCTCGGCCTCCTTCAGCTTCGCGGCGTCGGCGGCCATCACTTTGCCCGCGACCACGTGGAGCAGCAGAACCTTCTTGAGGTCCTCGGGCTTGGCCAGCAAGGCGTCGAGCGCCTCCTTGGGGACCTTCGCGAACGCCTCGTCCGTGGGCGCGAACACAGTGAACGGTCCCTCACCGCTGAGGGTCTTGATGAGGTCGGCTTTCTCGAGGGCGATCGCGAGGGTCTTGAAGGTGCCGGCAGCCACTGCGGTCTCGACGATGTTCTTCGGAGCACCGGCGTCGGCGGGCGTCGGCTCGGCGGCCTTGGTGTCAGCGGCCTTCGTGTCAGCGGCCTTGGTGTCGGCGGCAGCGGCCACCTTCGCCTCAGGGCCCTTGGCGTCGGGCTTCTTGGCGTCCTTGGCGTCCTTGGCGTCCTTGGCGTCCTTGGCGTCCTTCTTGGCATCCTTGGCATCGGCGGCCTTCTTGTCGTCGGGCTTGCTGTCGCAGCCAAGCCCGGTGGTGAGTCCGAGCACGAGGCCGATCGCGAGGGTGGGGATGAGCTTGATGGAGGGCATGTTCGGCGGGGAAGTTAGGGGATGACCGCGAACCAGCAAGGTCATCGAATGGTCATGGTGGCGAGGGCATGCCGCGGCGAGCAGATTGCTCGTCACCGCATGCCGTGCGACGCTCGCACGATGAAGCGATGGGTCGGACTCGGGGCGATGTTGGTCTCGACCGCCTGTTTCGACAGTGCTCCGCAGCTCGCGAGCACGACCGCGAGCACGACGGGCGATGCCTCCTCGACGGGCGCGTCGGCGACCGACCCCACGAGTGCCACGAGCGGTGGTGTCGAGGTGACGAGCTCCGCAGACACCACCACGGACGCGCCGTCCACCTGCCCCGGCGAGTGCACGCCTGCGATCGTGGGCTGGGAAGGCCCTCATCTTCTGCGCCTCGGCGAGGGCGAGTGCCCCCCGGGAACCAACGAAACCCAGGACGCGTTCTTCGAGGCGCCGCTGTGCGCCTGTTCGTGTAAGGGGTTCGAGGACTGTGCTCAGTCGTTCACAGCCTACGGCGACGACGATTGTATCACGCCCGTCGGTAACCCAGAGTCGCTCGACAACGGTGCCGAAAACAACTGTGTCTCGCCCCCGAGCATCTACATCCAAGCCGAGAGCCCGACGACCACGCAAGCGTGCACGGCTGGTGCAGAGCTGAGCATGACCTGGTGCGACACCCAGCCCTGTGAGGGTGGTCGCTGTGCGGTGCCCGACCCGATGGGCGAGACGTTTCCCTTCGGCCGCTGCGTCTGGTGCGACTCGCTGCTCGACGTGGGCTGCGGGACGTGTCCGGCGGGCTTTCCCGAGCGCTTCGAGCTGCGCGGCGCGAACTCGGGTCCATGGGACTGCCCGTGCTGCTCGAGTCTCGACACCAACACGGTGTGCAGCGGGCTACGCAATGGCTGCCTCGAAGACTCCCCCGCGTTGCCGCTGGGCGGGTGTGAGCAGGTCGACGGCGACCTTGGCTACTTTGCGGCGCGGCCGATATGCAAGGGCCCGCCACAGGGCTTGGGTGGATTCGTCGCGTGCTGCGAGGCTCGGCCTGGGCATTTTTAGGGGCGGCGAATCGGCGGATTCTGCCGACGCGCACAGCGGATCTCGCCGCTCGGCGGGACCGACCGCCTCGACGATGAACGCCGCGCAACCCGTGGCGACGCACTTGGGCACGGCCGAGCCCCACGGCATATCCGTTGCAGAGGCACTCGGGCGAGCCCGATGCACCAACCAATCCTTCGACGAACACCACCTTCGATCCTCGGTGGCTGTCTGCTGCTGTCCGCCGCCTGTGGAGATGATGCCCAGGCCGAAGCTGAATCAGCGACCAGCGCAGGCAGCTCCAGCGCAGGCAGCTCCAGCGCCGACAGCTCCAGCGCAGGCAGCTCCAGCGCTGAGTCGGGCGGCACGAGTCCAGGGGGCCAGACCGCCGACGTGCTGTGCGGTCTCGAGCTGAGCGTGTTCAACGCCGACGAGTCGGTCAACGCCCAGAGCGACGCCTCGTGGACGTGCGAAGGCACGACTCGCACGCTCGTTGCCAACGGGATCCCCGACCACGAGGTCGGCACGTTCCCGAACCCCGCGAACCCCAACACGATCACCGAGCAGACCGTCGAGGTCACGTTTCCGCTGTCGCCCGAGATCGCCAACGAGGCGGGGACCTTCGCGATGGTCGTCGCCTACTGCCTCAACGGCGTGAAGTTCGAGGTCGGCACCGCGGGCACCTGCAACGACGCCGGCGAGTGCGACGCCATCGGCAATGGCGGCGAGTGGCGCATGGAAGCGATCGGCGAAAATTCGTTCGACTTCGGCAACGACGAGAGCCACGGCCACGTGCAGCCCACCGGCCAGTACCACTACCACGGCATCCCCGAGGGCTACCTCGCCGCGCAGGGCAACGGCGAGCAGATGACCCAGGTCGGCTGGGCGGTCGATGGCTTTCCGATGTACGCGCGCTACGGCTACGTCGATCCGCAAGACGAGACCTCGGGGATCACCGAGGTGCTCGGGAGCTACGTGCTGATCGACGCGGTCGATCCCAACCGACCCTCGGTGGACGTGTATCCCCTCGGTGCGTTCACGCAGGACTGGGAGTACACCGAGGGTTCGGGCGATCTCGACGAGTGCAATGGTCGTTTCGGCGTGACTCCTGAGTTCCCTGACGGCATCTATCACTACTACCTGACCGACACGTTTCCCTACGGTCAGCGCTGCGTGAAGGGCACTGCAAACGACGACGACGACGACGACGGCGGCGGCGGCCCGCCACCGATGGACGGTGGTGGACCACCCCCCGGAGGTTGAGCCAAGATGCCCATTCGCTTCCCCACCCTCGTGCTCGCCGCGCTGGTATGGCTCGGCGTCGTCGGCTCGGCGCACGGCCACCTGATGGTCGCGCAGCGCGGCACGCTCAAGATCGACGACGACGGCGCTTTCGTGCTCCTGTCCGTGCCCGTGGGCGCCTTCGAGGGCGTCGACGACGACGGTGACGGCAGCCTCGGCGCCGGCGAGCTCGCGGCGCACCGCCGGGCGATCGAACGCCAGGTGCACGCGGGCCTGCGATTGGTGGACGACCACGGACCTCGCCCACTCGAGGGGCTCCTGGTGAACCTCTCGTCCAGCACAGAAGATCACCTCGGCGCTGGGGATCAACTCGTCGTGATGGGACGATTCGCCCTCGCGTCGTCGTCGACCTCGACGCTGCGGTTGCAAATCGATCTCTTCGGCGATCGCGATCGCGATCGCGATGGCGATGGCGATCGCGATCGCGATCGCGATCGCGATGGCGTCGACGCCCGCGACGCCCAGGGCACGATCGAGGTCACCGCCCGACGTGGGTCGCAGACCCGAGCACTGCTGTTCACGGCCGACCGCACCGATCGGCCGGTGTTCCCCTCGGACCCCGAGGTCTTTGCCGAGTTCGCCGAGCTCGGCGCGTGGCACATCCTCGCCGGCTTCGATCACCTGTTGTTCCTGATGGTCGTGGTGGCGACGGGGTGGAGGCCACGCCACGTCGTGCTCGCCCTGACCTGCTTCACGCTCGGCCATGCGGTGACCCTGGCAGCGTGCGCCTGGGGTGGACTGATGGTTCCCGCCTCGCTCGTCGAGCCGGCGATCGCCGCGACGATCGTCGCCATGGCGGCGTGGGAGCTGCGTTCGCCGCGACACCGACGGCAAGCCCCGAGCACCGCGCACTTCGCTGCCGTGTTCGGGTGCGCGCTGATTCACGGCCTGGGCCTCGCCACAGCGTTGGACGAGCTCGGGCTCGCGGGCGCGGACCGCCTGTACGGCCTCGCAGGCTTCAACGTCGGTATCGAGCTCGGTCAGGTTGCGATCGCGTGCGCCGTCGGTCTCGGGCTGGCGTGGCTTGGTCGGCGTCGCGGCCCGGCGACCCGCGAAGTCGTGCTGGGGGCGATCTTGTGGACTTCGGTCGCGATGGGCAGCCTGTGGTTGATCCAGCGCGTCGTCGGATAACCGTTCACGTGCGAGCCCTCCGACGATGTCCGCCTCCGTGAACCCATCCTCGCGACCTGGCCACGGCGGCGACAGCCTCGGGCCGCGCTGGCTCGTCCGCCTGGCAACCGCGCGCTGGACGTTCCTGGGCCTGTCTGGGGCGCTCGCCGCGATCCTGGTGTTCTCGACGGTGTCGACCTGGGGGACTGCGCGTGCGGCCTTCGACACGATGGTTGCGGGCCAAGCCGGCCAGCTGATCCAAACCGTGCGGGACAGCATTCCCATGCACCCGCCCGAGCGGACCGCCGCCGCGCTCGAGGCCTTCGTGGCCCAGCAACACAGCAGCGGCCTGCGCTACGTCGCGTTGGTCGACGACCACGTGCGTCTGCACGCCGAAGCCGGCGCCAGCGTGCTGGGCGAGCCGCCTATCCCGCCGCCGCCGCCGGGCGCAATCGTCAGCCACGGCAGCACGCTGCGCTTGTCGGCGCCCGCGGGTCCACCACCGCATTCACCACCACCGGGCGCTCACCATGGACCGGGTCACCCGCGACCCAACCGCATGATCGTCCTCGAGTTCGAGCCCGCCCTCGGAGCCACGCTGCAGGCCCAGGCCCAGCGCTCGCTGGCGATCGGCATCGCCGGCGGGATCGGGCTGCTGGTTGTCGCCGGGCTGTCGTTCGCGCTGTCGCGCCGCGCCGCCGCGATCGAGAACCATCTCGCCGAGCGTCGGCACCTCGCCTCGCTCGGCGAGATGTCGGCGGTGCTCGCCCACGAGCTGAGGAATCCGCTCACCTCGTTGCGCGGCCACGCCCAGCTGCTCGTCGAGTTGCTCGCACAGGAGAATATTGCGACCGCGCAGACCCGCGCGCGCGACAAGGCCGAGCGCGTCGTCGCCGAGACCACCCGTCTGCGCACGCTGATCGATGGTCTGCTCGAGTTCGCGAAGTCCGGCGCGATCCAGCGCACGCCGACCGACCCCGTCGCACTCGTGCGAGCGGCGGTGACGGACGTCGACGTCGCGCGCATCGACCTCGATGACGCGGGCGCGCCGACGAGCTGGTCGCTGGACGGACCCCGAGTGCAGCAGGTCGTGACGAACCTGCTCGCCAACGCGGTGCAGGCCTCGCCCGCCGACGCGCGCGTCGTGGTCACGATCACCCAAAGCGGCACCGAACTGGTGATCGCCGTGCGCGATCGTGGCGAAGGCGTCCCCGAAGCCCTACGCCACACGCTGTTCGAGCCGTTCCACAGCGGTCGCACGCGCGGCGTCGGCCTTGGTCTCGCCGTCGCCCGCCACATCGTCGACCTCCACGGCGGCACCCTCGGGTTCACCGACGGCGTGCCAACAGGTAGCGTGTTCACGGCGAAGTTCCCCGCCCACGGGGTTGGAGCGTAGAATCTCGCCACTTTAGACCATGGGACGCGTACTGGTCGTCGACGATGAGGAGGGCATCCGCGAGTACCTCACCGAGGCGCTCGAGGGCGGCGGGCACGAGGTCATCCACGCGCACGACGGCATCGATGCCCTCGATCAGCTCGCAAAGCACGCCGTCGAGGTGATGCTCACCGATCTGAAGATGCCCCGGCTCGACGGCCTCGGTCTCGTCGAGCGCGTCCGTGGCGAGTACCCCGAGATCGAGATCATCATGCTGACCGCACACGGCACCGTTGGCGGCGCGGTCACGGCGATGAAGCTCGGAGTCTTCGACTTCCTGTGCAAGCCGCCCGAGTCACCCAGCGAGCTGCGGCTGGTGGTTGACCGCGCCGTCGAGCGCCATCGGCTACGCGCGATGCAGGAGGCCGCGGTCGCCCCCATGCCCGAGCTGGGCTACGGCTCGAAGGCGATGGCGGCGGTCGAGCACGCGCTGCGCAAGGTGGCACCGACAGCGGCAACCGTGCTGCTCGTCGGTGAGAGCGGCACCGGAAAGGAGCTGGCCGCGCAGGCGATCCATCGTTGGAGCGGGCGCACGGGCCCCTGGGTCGCGGTCAACTGCGCGGCACTGTCCGAGGCGCTGCTCGAGAGCGAGCTGTTCGGCCACGAACGTGGGGCGTTCACGGGGGCCAACGCGCGACGGCGCGGCAAGATCGAGCTTGCCGCCGGCGGCACGTTCTTCCTCGACGAGGTTGGCGAGCTGCGGCCCGATCTCCAGGCCAAGCTGCTTCGCGTGCTGCAGGAGCGGACCTTCGAGCGGGTCGGCGGCAACCAGACCGTGCGCGCAGACGTGCGCTGGGTCGCCGCGACCAATCGCGATCTCGGCGCGATGATGTCCGCGGGCAGCTTTCGCGAGGATCTCTACCATCGACTCTCGGTATTCCCGGTGGAGCTGCCCCCGCTGCGCGCGCGCACCGAGGACATCGTGCCGCTCGCGTCGCGGTTGTTGTCGCGCATCGCCGCCACGCTGGGGCGGCCGCCGCTGACGCTCACCGACGACGCCGCCCAAGCTCTGGCTGCCGCAGCGTGGCGCGGCAACGTCCGCGAGCTAGCCAACGTGCTCGAGCGGGCTGCGATCCTCGCGGACGGCGACCAGATCGGCACGT
>CANLQR010000077.1 GCA_947492135.1 Deltaproteobacteria bacterium
CGTGCGCGTGCGGTACAACTTTCCGGCGGCGGCCAGCTCGCGGGCGCGGTGCAGCGAGATCGCGCGTCCGTCCGACAGCGGTACCAGCGGCCGGTGGAACAGCGCCGCAACGTGGCCGAACGCGCCGGGTTGTTGCAGCACGCCTTGCAGCAAGCGCGACAGATCGGCGCTGTCGTCCAGGGTCGTCGCGCGCCGCATTCTGCCGCCGAACACCAGCCAGGCGGACAGCAACAGCAGCCCGACGGGGAGTGCGCGAAGCAACCATGGGAACTGGCGATCGAGCGCGAGCACTCGCGCGATCGGCCCAGTCGCCGGTTCGGATGGCGACCAAGCGGGGGCTGTCGCTGCGTCGGGCGTTGGGCCGGGATCCGGTGCCGGCGCGACCTGGGACTCGCTGCCCGTATCGGCGATCGCCACCACCGCAGGGCTCGGCTCGGGGTCCGCTTGGGCGGCCGAGTCGCCGTCGTCGTCGGGTTGCCGATCGCCATTGGGAGGCTCGGCGCCGGATGCTTGGCCAGTCGAGCCGCCGGCGTCTGCGGACGCGATCACCGGTGGCTCGGTCGGCTGTCGCGTAATTCGATCACTCGCATCGGCGACGCGCCACAGCGCGTCCTCACCCAGATACTCGACCCACGCGTGCAGCCAGGGCATCGTGCGGCCATCGCTACCGATGAAGCCGACGGCCATCTTGGCGCGCACGCCGGCGGCCTGCAGCAACGCGGTCAGCAGCGCGTTCTGAACGTCGCAATCGCCGGCACCGATCTCGAGCGTGCGCGCGAGGAAACCCTCTCCGCGGCCGGCTGCCTCGGCGTGGAGCTGGGCGACTGGAGCGCTGTGATCATAGCGGACCGCGCGACGGACCGCGGCGGTGGAGAGAGCGACACGTTCGTCGATCGGCAGCTCGCGGATACGCAACGCCAGGCGCGCGAGGTCGGGCGGCAGGGCCACGGTGGCACGGATGCGCCGGTGTTGGCTCGGGTCGGGTGCCGGCGCCGTGGAGAAGCGCAGCACCCCGCGCACCGGCGTGGGGCTCGTGACCAAAGGGATGCCATCATGGGCGGCACTGACGACGGCGGGTTGCTCATCGATGTGCACGCTGTCGGCCACGATCCGATGCCCGGTGGGCACGGGGATGCGGGTCGGAGTGCCGTCGGTCTCGAACGGCAGCGAGATCTCGATGCACCCAGCACCACAGTGCGTGCCCACGTAGTCGCCCATGCTGGTGGGGATGGCCTCGTGAATCGGTGAGCCATCGCTGGACAGCTCGGAGAAGCCCAGGGCGGCGAGGTACAAGCGCGTCGCGGGCGGGCGGTACGTCAGCGCGATCGGCTCGGCCGAGGCCGGTGTCAGCACGTCGACCTTGGGACCGCGGTAGCGTGAGCCAAGATCTCGGTAGGGTCGGGGACCCGGTGCCGCCTGGGCGCCGACGCGTGCCGGCGTGTCGGGGGTCGCGCTGGACTCGGCGCTCGTCAACACCGTCGCCTTCCACGACAGGTCCCACAGCAGGTGGGAGATCAGCAGCGCCAAGACGGCGCCGATCGTCGCACCGATCAGCGATCGCAGCGCAACCGATCGGCGCAGCGCCGAGCCGATCGCATCGAACAGCCGACTCACCCACGGCTGCGGTCGTGCATGGGCGAGCTGTCGTTCGACAAGGCGTTCCAGCTCGCGTTGGGCCAGCCGGACCAACTTTTGCAGCGCCCGGTTGTCGCGCGCGTCCGACCGCGACAGCAACAGCTCGAGGTTTTCGCTCTCGAGCAAAGCCTGGGGGGCGAGGCCGCCGGGCAGCTCGGGGAACAGCACGCGCATGCGCGAGGTGTGGCGGCCCGCCGGCGCGACCAAGTCCTCGAGGCTCGCGGCGGCCCGTACACGCAAGCCCCGACAGAACAGCTCGACCCGCGGTGACGGCCCCAGGCCGACGACGCCGCGGAGCTCGCGCTTGCGGAACGCAGTGCTCGGGGCCAACAGCGAGAACTGTGCATTCGCGGCGCGACCGTTGATCGTCAGCACCACCGGGCGGTCGTGGTCATCTCGATGGTGCAGGTACCGTCCGCTTTGCCACACCGCATCGAACACCCGATGTTCGAGGCGTCCATCACCGCGCTGCCGCTCGAGCGTGACGATGGTCCCGGGTGATGAAGGGCCTTCGGTGTGTTCGGCGGTTGCCAGGCTACCGTCGAGGCGAAGTCCCCACGGGGTGCCGCCGCGCGGACACGAGCGGATCACGATCGACGTCGGGTCGAACCGCAGCACCGACCAGAATCCAACGCCGAAACGGCCCGCCTGATTTTTCGCCCCTTCTTTGCTCGACGCGTACAGCGAGAACAGGTAGCGCCGGGCATGTTCGAACGACATGCCATCGCCGTCGTCGACACAGGTGACCCGCTCGATCTCACCGTCGGGCTCGACCGAGAAGCGGACGTGGTGAGCGCCGGCATCACGCGAGTTCTGCAGGAGCTCGCGGACAAAGATCCACGGGTCGGGCCCGTAGCGATCGGCCTCGAGCCGTGCGCGCTCGCGAAACGCACGCGTGGGGTCCGGCGCGGGTCCCATCGCGGTGCCGCTCACGCTTGCCAGTGTAGCGCCACTGGTGACCCAAGGCCGGGCGCGAGCCGACCAAAATGCCGGTTTTCGGTTCACTCCCGCCCAGTCGCGGGTATCATCCGCGCGCCCGAGGGCGGCAGCTGGTGCCGCCTGGCCCTCGTGTGGAGCCAACGAAGATGCAGCTTTCACAACTCAAGGTCATCGTCACAGGGGGTGCCCGCGGCATGGGGGCGCACTTTGCCGCACGGCTGGCCGAGGCCGGCGCGCAGGTCGTCGCCGCCGATCTCGACGAGGTTGGGCTCGCAACTCTGCCCGCCGGGATCCACCGTCGGGTGTGCAATGTCGGTAACGAGGGCGAGTGCGAGTCGCTGGTGCAGTGGGCTCACGCGGAGATGGGCGGGCTCAACGCGCTCATCAACAACGCCGGGATCATTCGCGATGGACTCGTTCTCAAGGAGAACCGCGAGACCGGTGAGATCACCAAGTTCGACACCAAGACCTGGAACGCGGTGCTCGATATCAACCTCACGGGCGCGTTCTTCATGGTCCGCGAGTTCGCGTACATGCTCGCGACCAAGGGCATACGTCCTGGGGTGATCGTCAACATGTCGAGCGTCGCGCGGCACGGCAACCGCGGCCAGTCCAACTATGTCGCGACCAAGGCAGCCATCGCTGCGAACACCGTGACGTGGGCCCGCGAGTTCGCCAAGTACGCCATCCGGGTCGGCGCCATCGCGCCCGGCATGGTCGAGACGCCGATGACCCAAGGCATGAATCAGAAGGCTCGTGATGCCTTGGTCGCGGCGATTCCCGTGGGCCGCATCGGCGTCCCCGAAGACCTCTGGCTCGCGGCCAAGTTCGTGCTCGAATGCGATTACTTCAACGGCCGCACGATCGACGTCGACGGCGGATTGATCATGTGATGAACCACAACGGGGCAAGCTGCCTGGCGATCCTCGCGGCGCTGGTTGTTGCGTGCGGCGACGGTGACGGTGACGGTGGGGTACGCAAGCCACCCGCGGACCCGACGCTCGCGATCGGCTCGACCACGACCGCCGAGCCGACCTCGGGGCCAAGCACCAGCGACACGGGGGGTAGCGCCCAGGGGCAGCCGTGCTCGATCGATGCACCGTGTCCGACGACGGGCTTCTGCGTCGCTCCGAACACCGGAGGCACCGCCGTAGGACCCGCCGGAGAGTTCACCTGTGGCTCTGCCTGTGTCGTCGCGGACGACCCCTCGCGCTGGTGCCTCGATGAGACGAGTTGCTGCGACGAGAGCGCCTCGTGCGTCGGCGGCCTGTGTCGGTTGGTCGAGGGCACCGAGGGTCCCGTGACGGACACCGGCGTCGCGACTTCAGGTACGGACACCGGCACCACTGGCACCACGGACACCGGCACCACCGGCACCACGGACACCGGCGCCACGGATACCGGCACCACGGGCTCGGGCACCGGGTGAGTTCTGCGAGCTCGCGGGTCAACGGCAAGCCCCAGCGCGATCGTGTCGCGCTGCTCGGATCGCTGCTCGCGAAGGTCGGCGTCCGCAGTGGCGAGGGCCGTCGTACCGCGATGCTCTTCGCGTATCTGCTGGTGGCGTCCGCGGTTTTCATCCTCGGTCGCACGGTTCGCGACACCTTGTTCCTCAGCCGCTATCCGCTGACCGCGCTACCGTGGATGTTCGTCGCCTACGGCGTGGCCTCGGCGCTGACCGTCGTGGTGTACTCGCGCTTCGCCGATAGGGCGGATCGCGGCAAGCTCGTCGCCGCGTCGACCGCCGTCGGTGCGGCGACCTATCTCGCGACGTTCGTGCTGGTCGACCACGACATAGGCTGGATCTACCCGGTTTTCTATGTCTGGTCAGAAGTCGTGGCCAACCTGTTGATCGTCCAGTTTTGGACGATCGCCAACGACCTGCACGACTCGCGCTCGGCACGACGGCTGTTTCCAACCATCGGTTCGGCGCGGGTGCTCGGGGTGGTCGTCATCGGTGTCGCGGCAGGTGCCGTGGTGCGGGTCATCGGCACCCCGGCGTTGCTGTTCGTCTTGATCGGACTGCTTTTCGTGATCGCGGCGCTCGCCTGGCGGCTCAGCCGCTATCCGCGGGTCGAAGCCGTCGCCGCGCGTCAGCGCAAAGGGCCTCCGGCGCGCATCGTCGGCAACCGCTACGTGCAGGTGCTGTCGGTCATGATCTTGCTCGCCTTCGCGGCGCTGACGATCGGCGACTATCAGTTCAAGGCCATCGCCAGAGCCAGCTTCAGCGAGGACGAACTCGCGCGATTTTTCTCGCTGTTCTACGCCGCGACGGGGACGATCGCGCTGCTGTTGCAGCTCTTCGTGACGCCCGCGCTACTGCGTCGGTTTGGCGTGGGTCTGGGGCTCGCGGTCATGCCTGCGGTCTTTGGCGTCGCCGCCGCTTTGTTGCCGCTGGTCCCGGTGCTCGGGGTCGCGACGGTCATGAAGTTTGCCGACAACGGATTGCAGTTCACCGTCCACGACACCAGCTTGCAGGCGCTCTACGGCCCGTTTCGCGCCGAAGTAAAGGCCCGCACGCGAGCGTTTCTCGACGCGGTGATCAAACCGCTGGCGTACGGATTTGGCGGCCTGGTGCTGGTGCTGCTCGCGCAGCGGGTGCCGGTGCACATGTTGTCCTTGGTCACCGTCGTCATGGTGTTCGGCTGGCTCGCGGTGATTCCCAGGGTCCGCAAGCACTACATCGCGGCCCTCGAGCAGAGGATTGGCGCTCGCGGTGACAATCAGGGCGATGACTTCGTCCTCGATGCCCGCGCGACCCGCGGACTGTTGGCGGTGCTCGAGCGCGGTCGGCCGTCGGCAGTGCTGAGCGCGCTCGACCAGCTCGAAGGCGAACGCAGTGCGGCGTTTGGTGAGGTGTTGCATCGTCTGGTCCGCAGCCCCGTGGCGGCGGTGCGCGCCAGTGCTTTGCGGCGGCTGGCGGAGTCGCCGGTCGCTGACCCTTGGATCGCCGTGGCTGCGCTCGAGGATCCCAAACCGATGGTGCGCGCCGCGGCGGTGCGCGCGATCTCTGCGTTGCTCGGCGACGATGCGCTCGAGCAGCTGCTGGCGCACGTTGCCGATCCGTCCCAGGACGTGCGCATCGCGGTGCTGGCTGGACTGCTCGGTTCTGCAGGGGTCGAGGGTTCGATCGAGGGCGGGCGTGTCCTCGCCGGGCTGCTCGCCTCGACCGAGCCCGAAGCCCGCATCGAGGCTGCCAAGGTTCTGCGCGAGCTCGGGGGTGCCGCGTATCGGCCGGTGCGGGTGTTGCTTGGGGACCCGCTGCCCGAGGTGCGGCGGGCTGCGCTCCGGGCTGCCGAGCAGGTCGCCGACGTGCGGCTGTTGCCGGTGCTGGTCGAGGCACTGATACGCCCGGCGACCCGTGGACGTGCAGCCGCTGCGCTGGTTGCGATCGGTGAACCCGCCGTCGAACCGCTCGCACTGCTGCTGCGCGATGAGGCCATCGCGCGACAGATCCGGCTGGTTCTGCCCCGCATTCTTCGCGAGATTCCATCGCCTCGAACCTACGCAACGCTGCGCGAGCAGACCCACGGGCCCGATGGCCACATCCGTCTGCGCGTGCTTTCGGCGATGTCCAGTGTGCGTGCCCGCATCGCGGGCATCCGCGAGTCACGCAAGTCGGTGCTGGAGCTGGTGGAGTTCGAGATCCGGGCGGCGTACCGCAACATGGCCGCGTGGGAGAAGATCCGCACGGGCTACGACACACCCCTGCTGCACGAGGAGTTCGATTTCCGCCGACAGCGCGCGTATCGCCGGGTGTTGCGCGTGCTCGAGCTTCGCTACGATCGTGCTGGACTGAAGTTGGTCCGCAACGCCGTGGATCGCGGTGTCGGGCGCGGCAACGCCCTCGAGGTGCTCGACACGATCGTCGAGTCCTCGCTGCGTCCCTTGGTCATCCCGTTCTTCGATGAGGCCCGCGACCTCGAGAAGCTCCAGCGGGCCCCAAGCCTGACCCCGGCCGTGGGGAGCGCCGAGGCGTTCTTGCTCGAGCAGTGCCGGCATGCCAACCCATTCGTCGCAGCGATCGCCATCGATGCTCTGCGACATGGCGGCGCCGCCGAGGCCCTGCCGGCCGCCGTGTCGTGCATCGGCCATGTCGATCCACTCGTTCGCGAGATCGCCCTGCGCACCTTGGTTGCGCTTGGGCAGCCGCCGCCGTCGCTCACCGAGAAGGACCCTGATCCGGTGGTCGCCCGGCTCGCCCGTGCACTCCTGCACTCCCCTGCGAGGTCACCCATGTACTCGACACTCGAGAAGATCCTCATGCTCAAGGGAACCCCGCTGTTTAGCCGGGTTGCCGCCGAAGACCTCGCGGGGCTGGCTCGGCTCGCCGAAGAACGCAGCTTTGCCGCCGGCGAGCGAATCGTGACCGAGGGCGAGGTCGGTGACGAACTCTACCTCGTCATGAGCGGCAGCGTTGCGATCACGCGCAGCGGCGCACCGGTGAGCACGCTTTCGCCCGGGGACGAGTTCGGCGAGATTGCCGTGCTCGATGCGGGGCCACGCACTGCGACCGCGACGGCGGTGGTCGATACCGAGGTGCTTGCGGTCACCAGCGAGGAGTTCTACGAGATCCTCTACGAGCAGGCGGAGATCGCCGAAGGGGTGATTCGCATGCTGGTCAAGCGCCTGCGCGAGGTGCAAGAACACACCTAGCGCGCCGCCGAAGGCAGCGTGGCTCCTAGTCTTGCAGGTCGATCGTCGCGAAGTCCGGGAGCCCGCTGACTCCCGGATCGTAGCCTTTGACCCGCCAAGCGTGAACGATGACGCGGGGTCCGTGCATCAACGGAACCAGCGGGACCTCGCTCGCGACGCGCGCGAGGATCTCGTCGAACACCCGGGTGGACGCGCCAGCGCCTGCCTCCACGAGCAGCCGATCGACCTCGGCGTCGCGCCATTGTGCGTAGTTGCTGGCGGCGACCGGCACCTGACCCGAGCTGAGGATGCCGGCCGAGCCAACCGTCGATGCGAGGTAGTCGATCGGATCGGGCGTGTCGGCGAACCAACCCCCGAGTACGAGATCGTAGTCTCCGAGCGCGAGCAGGGCGCCGTAGTCTTCGCTGTCCTTCGCGGCGATGGTGTCGACCACGATGCCCAGGGCCTGCAGCTGCCGCTCGATGCCGGCGGCGACAGCATCGGGTCGCGCGAGATACGGGCGCGGCCCCCACACGCGGATCATCTTCAATCGCGCTGGCAGGCCAGCTCTGTCCAGCACCGCGCGTGCAGCGATCGGGTCGTGACGCAGCCCGTCGTTGCCGCGGCCGAGGCCCGGCGGCAGTAGCGAGCGGGCCACGAACGCGGCAGGGTTGCTGTAGCAGAGTTCCGTGAGTCGATAGCGATCGATGGCGAGTGCGAACGCGCGACGCGTCTCCACCTTCGAAAAATGCGGCTTGCTGGTGTTGAGCGCGATGAATGCGGTGCCCATACCGGGGTGGAACAGCTTGCGCACCCGGTGCAGTTCGCCGATGTCGTCGCGCGACAACGATACGGTGAAGTCGACCTCACCCGACTCCAGGGCTGTGACCAGCGCGTCCGGTCGGCCGTCGGCACTGGGCAGGTACCAGCGAATCTCGATCGCGTCGATTCGCGGTTGCCGGCGCGCGTGGAGATTCCGGACCAGTCGGACGCCGCGCGACGAGGCCTCGGCGATCGCGAATGGCCCGGTTCCGATTGCACCTGCGCCGCTGCGCTTGGCTACTTTGGCGCCGACCGTGGACAGTAGATCCTCGAGTCGGTGCGGCCAGGCTCGCGCCTGGAGCAGCAGCCGGTCTTTCAGGGCGATGGTCTCGATCCCATGAGGCGAAACCGCGGGCTTGATCGAAGCCGCGAAGTCTTCGTACGTGACCGGCGATCCATCCGAGAACTTCAGCTCCGGGCGGAGCTGGAGCTCGAACGAGTTGGGGTCGCGCCGCGCTGGCGGGCCCACCACCAGGTTTGGCTCGCGACGGCCATCGACCCGCACGTAGGGGGATTCGAACACCTGCGAGATCACCAGGTGGCTGGTGAAGTCGTGGGCCCGGTGGGGGTCGAGCGTGCCGATCACGGTCAGTGTCCCGACCCTCAACACCTTCTCTTGCGGGTCCCCCACACCGACAGCCTACCGCGACTTGCACGGGCTGCGGGTGGGCCAACGGATTTGTCTGGACCGCTCGCGACTGCTAGCCTCGCGCCGACCATCGATGCGCATCGTCGTCCTCACGTTGTCGCGGTTGTTCGTGTGGTCGTTTCTCGGTGTCGTCGGATGTGGTGAAACCGCGACAGCTTCGATGGCCTCGACCGCCGCGGTGACCACGTCGACGACGGACGAATCCGGTGGTCCGCGGTGCGACGTGCTGTTTGGCCAGCCCAACGAAGCCACCGGCCTGACCGCCGAGATGTGTCGTCCCGAGTGCCTGTGCCAGGGCGGGTGGGTCGCTCCGACCTACGATGCCGCCGACGTGGCGGATCTGCGCTCTCGAACGCTGCTCGAGCCGTTTTCTGCGCTCAGCGAGGACCCCTATGAGACCTCAGAACCCCCGCAGGAGGCCTCCGGGGAGGTCTGCGGGGTCTTGTCGGAGCCGACCGGCTATCGCGTGAGGACCTACGCCGACGCGGCCGCTGCCGGCACGGCGGGCGCGATCGTGACCCACACCAGCGCCTGCGGCCTGTGCTCACCGCTGCAGGACCTTGCCGTGTACATGGCGAACCCCGACCTGACCGCGCCGGTCCGAGCGTGCGCCCTGGTCGGGTTGTCGCAGGGGGATGAGGCGAACCTCGCGTGTCTGATCGAGCTGGGCTTCACGATGCCGTGCGCCCAGATCTGGCTGTTCAACACGATCAACACCCGCGTGGCGTGCCTCGATGTCTGCCTCGATGCACTCGACGATCCCTACCAGCTTCCGGATGGATCACTCAATGCGTGCCTGCAGTGCGACGAGGACAACAGTGGGCCGGTCTTCAAGGCTGTCGCCGGACGGACGAGGCGGAACACTGGCGTGCCCAATGCGCTGTGCCGTCCGTGTGATTCGGTCGCCCAGCTCGAGCACGAATATGGACCGTGACCGCCGCGCGACCTACTCCGCGGCGGCGCCGATGAAGATTCGCACGAGGCAGGGCCACCGCCGGCGCGTCGACGTCGGGGGTCGCGGAGCTTGGCGTCGCGGGCATTTGCTGGGGCGACGAGGTGAAGTGATCTCCGAAATGGCACCCGAAAAAGCGAGTGATCCACCCGACGGCGCCCTCGCGCGCAACATCGTCTCGTTGCAGAACACTGTCCAGCGCACCTCCACAGCACGATGGCTCGGAGTCGCGACCGGGCGATCAGACGATCGATGAGTCAACGATCGCTGGCCGAACGCCTCTATCATTTTGCCCGCCGGGCGGAGCTTCGCACGGTCGAAGGCGAGTCGTTAGATCCATGGCCAAAGCAAAGCAATCCGTCGCGAAGAGTGAATTCGTGCAACGCAACCTCGAGGCCGGACTCGAGAGGCTTGCGATTGCGTCCGCGGCTGGTGAGCGAGCGGTCGAGATTCGGGGACGCGACGGCAAGAAGCTGGCCGTGGCCGTCAAGCGCCTCGCGAAGCGACGGGCCTCGTTGATCCGCCGCAAGAAGCTGGCGGCAACACGGGTTCGCAAGTCGCCCAGCGGCGAGACCCGCAAGGCGCTTCGCACGGCCGTGCGCGAGCTGGCCGGGACCAACAAGGAGCTTGGCAAGGCGCGGGCCAGCAAGGCTGCCAACGCGGTCGAGTTCGCCGCGCTTCGGCTGGCGCAACGTCGCGCGAGCGGCTACGCGCGGGCGATCGCGCAGGTCGACCGCGCGCTGGGTACCGCCAGCGCCTGAAGGCTCGGCGGCCTCGAGCAGGACTGATCGATGCGAAGGCGACTCACCGCACTTGCGCTCGCTACTGCACTGCTCGTCGGTTGCAAGGGGCAACCCTTGCCACCCGACAAGCTCGACTATGCCGGCCACTGGAGCGGCTCGGGCATCGAACTGGTCATCGGGCTCGATGGCGGGGTCGCCTATGAGCGCGCCTCGGGCACCGGGCGAGTGCAGATCACGGGGCCGATCCAGGGCTTCGAAGGCGACGACTTCGTGGTCGGCGTGATGACGATCAAGACCACCTTTGATGTCACGGTCCCGCCCACGCAGCAGCAGGGGACGTGGACGATGACGGTCGATGGCGTGGTGCTCACGCGGCGCTAGACCGGCAGGCGGACCGCAACCCCTCGATCCTCGGTCGCCGCCGTGCGCGCGGCTCGCGGCTGCTACGCTTCGGCTCGCAAAGAGGTGCCCCTGTGAGATTCGGTTGCCCGCATGTTGGAGCGCTGCTGAGAACTCTGGCGGTTGGGTCGGCGGCCGTCGGATGCGGCGAGACCGGGCGTGTGGACGACAGCAGCGCCGCCGCCACTGAACTCACCAACGCCACCGTCGCCGATGGCAGCAGCGCCACCGATGGACCGACGGGCACTGCCAACTCGACCGCCACGGCGAGCGCAAGTGAGACCGGGGCGACGGATGCCGGCACCTCTGACGGCCCCAAGTTCGATGTCGGGGGTGCGACCGGTGATGTCGACACTCGACCGCCGCGACCAACCTGCCAGGTCGTCGACGACATGGACGCGGTCGGAGAGTGCGAGGCCGAAGCCCCGCCGGACAGCTTCGAACCAGTCATTCAGTGGACCTGGACCGGTCCAACCGAGCCCTACAGCATCGTTACCCCGCTGGTCGGCAACCTCACCGACGACAACGCCGACGGCGCGATCGATCTCTGTGACACCCCGGACGTGGTGGTGGTGGTGGCCAACTCATCGGGCGCACCGGGCGTGGCCGGCCACGTGTGGCTGCTCGACGGCGAGACCGGCATCGCCCACTTCGAGATCCCCACGCCGGTCGACCACACCGTCACACCCGCGCTCGGCGACATCGACGGCGACGGCCTGATGGAAATCGTGACCGCTGCGCCCTCCGGCCAGCTCATCGCGTTCGAGCACGATGGCACCGTGAAGTGGCAGGGCGTCGACGTGTGGGGCGACGTCTACTCGGGGGCGATCGCTCTGGCCGACCTCGACAACGACGGCGACGTGGAGATCATCGCGGCGAATTTCGTCACCGATCACAATGGCGTGCGGTTGTTCACCGCCCCGGTGGCCGCGGGCAATTGGTCAGCGACCGCGGCGGCCGACCTCGACGACGACGGCGACCTCGAGGTCGTCCTGGGCAACGCGGCGTATCACCACGACGGCAGCCTCTTGTGGAACAACCCGTCGATCGCAGCAGGCTATCCCCAGATCGCCAATCTCGACGACGACCCCGAGCCGGAGGTCCTCGTGACCAACGGCAACGGCCTCTCGCTCATCGAGCACGACGGCGTGACGGTCTACCAGGATCTGCGCCCGACGGGCGACGGACTGGGTTTCACGGGGTGGCTGCGGCCGGCGACGGTGCACGACTTCGATGGTGACGAGATCGCCGAGTACGCGATGAGCTCGGCCAATCACTACACGGTGTACGAAGGCGATGCCACGATCGTGTGGTCGGCCAACGTGTCCGACCAAAGCGGCATTGCGGCCGGCACTGCGTTCGATTTTCTCGGGGATGGCATCGCCGAGGCGATGTATGCCGACGAGAACTTCATGTTCATCTTCGACGGGGCTGGGGTGCCGCTGCTGCAGATTCCCCGCACCAGCGGCACGCTCACCGAGTACCCCGTCGTGGCCGACATCGACAACGATGGTTCTTCGGAGATCGTGGTGGTTTCGAACCAGTACATTGGCGCCGCATCACCGACGGTGCAGGTGATCCGCGATGTCGACGATCGCTGGATCCAAGCCCGCAGGATCTGGAACCAGCACACCTACCACGTGACCAACGTGCGCGAGGACGGCACCATTCCGCAGTTCGAGCCGCCCCACCACGTCGGGCTCAACACGTTTCGTACCAACGCGCAGATCGAAGACGGCGGCGTGTGCAAGCCGCCGCCGGCCGGCTAGGGATCCCCAGTCATGAGCAAGTCCATCGTCGCCGTGATGCTCACGGTCTTGACCGCGTGCGATCCACCCCGTGAGTCCGATGCCGATGCCGAGCCGCCGGTGTCGGGGAAAACTGTGGCGCCCGCAGTGCCGCTCGATCGGGCCTCGACTGAGGGTCGGACCGCGGCGGCACCAGGGGTTGCAACGATGCCACGCGTCGTGCCGTTGACGATCCGCGTCGAGCCGCTGCGTGGGGTCGGCGACACCGTGGAGATCGAGATCGCGTTGGATCGGCCACTGCCCCCGCTGGCCCGCAGCCGACCCACGTTGCACGTCGGCGACATCGCTGTGCGGCGCAGCCGGCGTGCCGGAGGCCAGCTCGATCGCCTGGTGTTCTTGGTCGACGCGGCCCAGTTCGAGAGCATGACCGACGGCGCACTGATGGTGGTTCGCGACGTGGGATTCTCGAGCGAGTCGATGGCGACGCCGCCGGTGCTCGACAAGTCGACGCTGGTGACGCCGTGAAGAAGCCCGCGCTGGCGTTGTTGTCTGGACTCGCAGGCCTGGCGACCTCTGGCAGGGTCGCTGCGGCCGAGCCCGACGCGCTCGGCGGCTTTGCCGTGGTGCGCAACGACTACAGCTTCGGCGACGCAGCGTTCTTTCCCCAGAGCCTGGGCGCTCCGGTCGAACTGCGTGCGGTGATCCACAGCCCACAGGACCTCGGGGCCGGCCCCTTTCCCCTGATCATCGTGCTGCACGGCCGCCACGTCACCTGCTACGACCCGGGGATTCCCAACAATGGAGACCCGTTCGCGAACGTGACGCTGGAGTGGCCATGCACCGGAAATCGCCAGCCGATCCCCAGCCGGCTGGGCTACGAGTACTGGGCCGAGAACCTCGCCAGCCATGGCTACATCGTCGCGTCGATCGGCGCCAACGGCATCAACGCGGCCGATGACTCCATCGAGGATGGCGGCGCCCAGGCCCGCGCCGAGCTCATCGAGGCCCACCTCGAGCTGTGGCAGGCGTTCAACACCACGGACGAGTACGGCACGACGTTCAACGGCAGCGTCGATCTCGACAACGTCGGGCTGGTCGGCCACTCGCGTGGTGGCGAGGGGGTGGCCGCCTTCATCGCGCTCGCGGCCGAACGCGATCTGCCGTACACGGTCGGTGCCGCGCTGCTGCTGGCCCCGACCGACTTCAATCGCGCGCTCGTGGTCGGGGTCCCGCTTGGCGTCATGTTGCCGTACTGCGACGGTGACGTCTTCGACCTGCAGGGCGTGCACTACTACGACGACAGCCGCTACGCGCTGTCCGGCGATCCGGCGCCGAAGTACGTGTTCGAGATGGCCGGCTCGAACCACAATTTCTACAACACGGTGTGGAGTCCTACGAGCTTCGGGGCCGGCGGCGCAGTCGACGACTTTGCCGCGCTCGAGGAGTTCGTCGGGGTCGATCCGGTCTGCGGAGGCAATGGCGGTTCGAGCCGGTTGACCGAGGCCCAGCAGCAGACCAGCTTCGTCGCGTATGCGAACGGTTTTTTTCGCACCCATCTGGGCGATGAGGACCAATTCGTGGAGTTCCTGCGGGGCGCCGCGCCACCGCCGGGAGGGGCTGCGGCCGCCGCGGTGCGGACGAGCTACATGTCGCCGGATCTCGCGGATGAACGCTTGGTCGTCAATCGGGTGGCCACGATGGACTCGCTGCAGACCAACGATCTGGGTGCGGCGGTACAAGCGACGCAGCTCGGGGGCTACGCGCTGTGCGGAGTGGGGCCTGGCGGGGGCATCCAGGGCTTCGAGCACTGCGTGGAAGATCCGGGCACGTTCGAGGGTGACCCGTTCGAAGGGCGTCAACCCCACGTTCCTGGGCTCGCGCAGCTGCGACTTGGATTTGGTCGCTCGGCGAGTTGGATCAACGAGCTTCCGCAGGGCACCGATGTCTCCGAGTTCAGTGCGCTGCAGTTCCGTGCGGCGGTCGACTTCGTGGCGCCGCAGTTTGTCGACGATGACGCCGAGTTCACCGTGGTGCTCGTCGATCGCTCGGGCGTGCGTGCAAGCGCGGGGGTGGAGGCGTGGAGCGAACGCCTGTCGCCGCCGGCGGGCGGGCTTTATCCCATCGTGCCCAAGCTGCTGCTGCACGGCATCCGCATCCCGATCGCCGCATTCGTCAGCGATGGGGCAGCGCAGCTCGATCTCACCGATCTCGCGAGCATCGAGCTGGTGTTCGACGCCGGGCCGGGCGCGATCCTGCTGTCGGACCTCGGATTCGTCGACGCGCTCCCGATTGACCCGGGCACCACTGGCACCGGCGCCAGTGAGGGCGGCGGAATGACGACCACCGGGGATGACGACGGCGGTCAGGCCGATACCAGCACCGGGATCGATCCGACCACGGTTGCTCCGGGCACCGTCGGCACAGGGGAAGCCGAGGGTACGAGCACCGCCGCTGCGGATGGCCGCGACGACGGCTGCGGCTGTCGTGGCGGTCGCGACCGACCCTCATGGTGGGCGCTGGTGGTTGTGTGTCTTGCGACCGTGCGACGGCGGTCGCTGCGTCACGGTCCCGTGCAGCCGAAGCGGTCGGAGAACTGAAGATCCGTGTGCGGGCGGCGGCCCGTGCCCCCTACGCCCGGGACGCCGGGCGTATCGGTGGCCTCCGGTGCACGTCGGCCTCGAAGCTGTCCGGTGGCGCGACGTCGACGCAGGGCTGGCCGGCGTCCATGTCGTCCCCAACCGTGCACAGGGGCTCGGGCACGCCGGTCTCCGATCCAGTCGAATCGATGCCGCGGACGTCGAGGATCGGCCCTTCAGGGAGGTGTCGCCGAGTGTGGACGGCCCGGACGACGAGGTCGACGTCGGCGCGGCCGTGTCGGTCGGCCCCGACGAGTCCGCGACGGTCGCCGCGGTGTCATCGGTCGTCCGCGAGGAGGGATCCGATCCGCAGCCGGTGCCGAGCACGACTCCGTTGACGACGAGACGGATCGTGGGCCAGTGCGTCGATGCCAACATCGATGCCAAGGGTAGTGCGAGTCCGGCCGGGTTTCACCGGTACGCGCAGGCGTCCGCCGCACAGGGCGCGCAGCTGAGCGCTCAGTCGATGTCGAGGCGGTAGCTCACCAGCATGTCCGCGCCGTCGAACCCGGGGAACTCGATCTCCCAGATCGCCACGCGCGCGCACTCGCGGATCCCAGTGTGATCCAGCCCGGGGGTGAGCTCGACGTTCACCCCCCGCACGTCGCCGTCCGGGGCGAGCGCGAACGCGAGGTCGATCGACCCGGGTTCGAGTGGGCGAGTGTCGTAGCAGGCGGACACGCTGACGCACGTCAGGATCGCAGTGGTGGCGCGCTCGAGGTTCGACAGCAGCGCTTCGTTGTGGAGCGTCTCTTCGCCCGCGTCCATGTTGGTCACTCGGCTGCGCTCGGGGCCCATGCCCGGCACATGTCCGTCGTCGACCGCCGTGTAAGGCGGGATGCTGCCGGCGTCGTAGGGGCACTCGCCGAAGTGCGGCAGCTCGACCCACCGGGTGTCCTCGTCCTCGATGCGCTCGAGCATCTCGGACGACGCTGCGTCGTCGTGCGCGATCGCGGCGATCACATGCCCGTGGGCGACATGGCGAGTCTGCGCTGGTTTGGCGCCGGCGCACCCCGACAGGGCGACCGCCAGGACGAAGCGCGTCGGCGGTTGTCGTGCAAGAGCGGGGCGTCGAAGCCGCTGGGCGCAGCTCGCCACGAGAGTTGGAGGCGGAAGTAGCCCAGCGCAGCGGACGATCCAACCCGCATCGCGGCTCTCGCCGCGGTCATCGCTGCGATCTCGGCCTTGCTCGGCGGCGGACCACGCCCGTCCTTCACCACGTAGGCGCGGATGCTCGCGTGGGGTGCCAGGCATCATTGATAGCGTACCAAGTTCGAGTGCGGTCGCGGAACCAACGCCGCGAGCTTGCCCACGAACTCGATCGGGTCGAACTCCACCGCGACCAAGCCGTCCCGTCAGGCGCGCTTGAAACGGTAGCGCACGCGACCATCCGGCAGCAGCTCCAGTCGGCAGGATCCCGCGCGGATGACAGCCCGCCCGCCATCGCGTACGCTCGCGCGATGGATGGTCTAGCGATTGGTAGGGTGCGACATCGAATCGTCGTGATGGTGCTGCTGGTCGCTTCGGCCTGTGCGGACGCGGATGCGGACGCGGATGCCGATAGCGGCAGTGGGATGATGGGTGGCTCGGAGTCGACGACGGGCGAGCCGTGCGGCGTGGTGCACGACGGCGAGCTGCGCATCGACGAGACCACCGATCTCACGATGGTCGAGCCGGTGCGCGTCGTGCAAGGTGGCCTCATCGTCATCGGGCTCGCTGCGAGCGATCTGCAGGTGCTGAGCTGCCTCGAGGAGGTGGAAGGTGACGTGCGCATCATCGACAACACCGGGTTGGTGACGCTGGCCGGCCTCGATCGCTTGCGGGAGATCCGTGCCGACGACGGTGACGCCGGCATCGGCAACTTGATCATCGCGGGCAATCCGCTGCTGCAGTCACTGGTGGGGCTGGATCAGCTCGAGACCGTGCAGGCGCTGCGGCTCGAGGACAACACGGTGCTCGCGTCGATCGGCCTGCCCAGCTTGGCGACCATCGAGCATGGCATCAGGCTCGGCGGCTGCAGTGGAGGCGAGGTCGGCGACGACACGCCCGCATCGGCCAGCGGCGACAACCCGCTGCTCACCGGGCTCGACGGTCTCGATGCGCTGCAGCAGGTCGGTGGCCTGTGGATCCACGGTCAGCAGGCGCTCGTTTCGCTGGCACGGCTGCGCGAGCTGGCCGAGGCGGGCACGGAGTTCGCGGCGCCGGTGGAGATCGGACTGAATCCGCTGCTGCCCACCAGCGAGATCACGAGCTTCGCGGACGCGGCCGGGCTCGACACGGTGGTCGCCTGCCAGAACGCGGACGACGCGGTGGCGTGCGCGTGTCCGTCCGATTGAAGCCGACCCTCGACGCAAAGAGCATCCTCGAGCTCGTCATGGCCGACCACCAGCGCTTCGAGCTCTTCGCCGACCTCCTCGTGAGGCGCTTTCCCGAGGCGAAGCGCGTACGACGTGGCCGGCGGGATGGGGAAGCTGAACGTGGCGCTCGGTTCACGGGGAAAACCGACGTGCTCGAGCATCTTCGTGGCCAACGTCGCCATCGCCGCGGCGACGTTGGCTCGGGCCTCTAGCGCCTCAACCGAACAGCCGACCGAGCAGGCCGGGCTTGCGCTGCGACTTGGATACCAGCCATTCGGCCTTCTCGCCCAGCGTCTTCGCACTCATCTTGCCCACGACCGCGTCGAGGATCTTGCCGTCATGGATGAACAGCAGGGTCGGGATCGAGCGCACGTTGAACGGCGCCGCGAGGTTCCCATGGGTCTCGGTGTTCACCTTGCAGAACCGCACCTCGCCGCGATCGAACTGCGCGGCAACGTGTTCGAAGTCCGCGGCCATCGCCAGGCATGGTCCACAGGTCTCGGACCAGAAGTCGAGCACCACGGTGCCGCCGCCGACACGCATGATGTCCTCGATGTCGTCTTCGCTCTCGAGCGCGTCGTATGGTGGTGTTTCGCTCATGAGGTGGGCGAAAGTATAGCCACCTGGCTGCCCGCTCCAAGCCAATTTGTAGCGAGCTCGGGCACAATCCCGGCCATGACGCCGCCGCAAACCGCGATCCGTGCTGCGACCGTTGCTGACGCGGCCACGATCCTCCGCCTCATCCGGGAGCTTGCCGCGTACGAGCGCGAGCCCGATGCCGTCGAGCTGACCCTGCCGGTGCTCCAGGCTCAGCTCGGCGCCGAGCGACCGCCGTTCGAGTGCGTGATCGCAGAGCTCGACCACGAGCCAGTCGGCTTTGCGTTGTTCTTCCCGAACTACTCGACGTGGCGCGGGTGTGCCGGGCTCCATCTCGAGGACCTCTACGTCATGCCCGCCGCACGTGGCTGTGGGCTCGGCAAGGCCCTGCTGGCGCATCTGGCGAAGCTGGCCGTGGCGCGGGGCTATGCCCGCCTCGAGTGGTCGGTGCTCGACTGGAACACCCCGGCGGTGGAGTTCTATCGCGCGCTTGGAGCCGAGCCTTTGTCGGAATGGACAGGCTACCGCCTGACGGGGGCAACCTTGGCGCAGCTCGCGGGCACGGGGTGAGTCGCGCCGAGCGGGCGTCGGGCCCAAAAAGCGTTGCGAAGTGATCGACCGGGCACCCTCGTCGGAATGGCAAGAAGCCGGAGGACGGCGAGGGAGTTCCAAAGATGATGAGCGCGACTCGAGTGGCACTGATCGCGATGACGATGGCTACGGCCTGCGTCTCGAACAACGACGACGCGGAGCAATGGCGTGGCTGGGACACCGAGGCGGTTCTCGATCCCAGCGACGACACCGCGCCGGCCCAGGACCTCGGCGCCGAGCCGTCGTCCACGCCGGCGGTGGACGCGTACCCCGAGAGCGGCGAGTGCGGGTACGCGCGGGCCATTTACGGAGCGAGCAATGGCCACGTCGTCTACGGCGAGCCCGTGCTCGAGCAGAACAACTGCGCTGCGGGCTCCGTCTGCGGCCGCCCGACGCTCGACAGCTGCACCGACCAACAGGCCGAGCACTTCACGTGTGGGTGCCAACCGACGGCCTCGTCGTGCGATGCGGCGGCCCTCGCCGCGCTTCTGGCTTCGCCGGACTATCACTTGCGCGAAGATGCCACGCGGCGCGCGAAGGACTGTTGCGTCCAACTCGAGTACCCCGGGTGGGTCGACGGGCTCGGCGGCGCGGTCAATCGACTCGAGCCGCCGAGCCTCGAGGCCGGGACGCGCTTCGAAGCGATCTCAGCCGCTTGTGTGCCGAGTTGCACGGGCAAGCTCAGCTTCGAACCATACCCGGGAGATCTGGCGCTCGAGTCGCAGTACGGCGGCTTCTACGACTGCGCGGTGGTGAAGCCCTGTCGCGGCGGCTACCGCGAGAAGATGAAGGTGACCGGTGACAGCCCGTACAACTTCACGTGCCCCTGCACCTGCGAGGCGACACCGGCCAAATGAACGTTGATGCCGCGTCCCTCGCCGGACGCGGCACGACCCCCGGGCACGACCGTGGCGTCGAGGCGCGCGACCCCGCGACTCAACACCGCGGCACGACGAAGCTGAACCCGGTCGGGACCCTCGCTAAGGCCAGCCGAGCAACGTCCGAGCTCGGCCCCGCATCGGCAGCAGCACTTCCTCGGTGTGCAGGCCCAACCCGCGCGCCAACTCGTCCAGGTGCCGCATCCACGGCTTGTACGGCATCGAGTTGTCGCTGCAGCAGGGCACCACAGCGAAGGGCACGCGATGCTGGGCGGCGTACTCGACGATGATGCGCGTGGCGCCGTCGGCGTGCATGCCGACGACGAGGTCGGCGGCGCAGGGTTCATCGAGGGTGAACTCGCGCTCGGCAAACGGCACGTCCAGGTGCTTGCGGCGCCGATCGAAGCTAAGGCATTCGCGTCCACGGGAGCGGAGCGCCACGTTGAGCTTCCCCATCCCACCGGCCACGTCGTACACGCGCTTTTTCTCGGGGAAACGCCGCACGAGCAGATCGGCGAAGAGTTCGAAGCGCTGGTGGTCGGCCATGAGGAGCTCGTCGTCGCAGTCTTGGGGCCCGTAGCGCGGGGAAGCCTACAGCGATCGCACCATCATCGGCTACACTCGCCAACGCCGTGCGCGTCGTTGCGATCTCCGATCTTCACATCGGCGTCCACGCGGGCCGCGACGGCTTTGGCCACGCGATCGCGGACTTCGAGGCGTGGCTCGGCCATCTCGAGGACCAGCACGACCAGGTCGTGCTGGTCGGCGATATCTACCAGACCGACCACGGTGCGATGCCGGGCTCGCGAGCGGGCCAGCTCCACGCCGCACGACGCCGTGCGCAGGGGCTCGCGCGGCGCTTCGATGGCCCCGGCTATCACTACGTTCATGGCAACCACGACGAGGTGGCGCACTCCGAGCTCGGGGCCCCGTCTTCGGTGGTGCTCGAGGACCACGGCATGCGCTTGTGTTTCACCCACGGCCACCCGTTCGATCCGGTCGCCGATCGGGCGCAGTGGCTGGCGGATATCGGGACCTACGCGACCGGAAGCCTGCGCCGGGCGGGGCTGGTCGGCTTGGCACGGTGGTTCGAGCATCGCGACGTTGCGATCAAGCACGATCGTTTCGGCGGCGCTGCGGGGCCCTACGCTCGTGGGGCCGCCACGGTGGCCGACCGCGAAGCTGCGGCAGTGGTGGTGCTCGGCCACACCCACGCGGCCGAGCTGCACTCCACTGCCACCGCGGTGTACGCGAACTGCGGCACCTGCAGCGACGGCCGGCGCGAGTGTGTCTCGATCGATACCGCGCGCGGCACGATCGAGCTGTGGCGTTGGCCAATGGGCGCCGGCAACGAGCACGCGCCGATCCGCGTGGCTGCGTCGCTCGTCGATCTCGCTGGTCGCGCCTAGCAGCCTGTGGTGAAGCCGACCGCGACCGCGCGGGCGTCCCCCAGGCGCATCGGACGAACCTCGTCGCAACCCTCCGTTTGGCCGCAGCGCTGGTTTTCTCCGGCCGATCGATCCAGGAGGACGGCTGGTCCGTACGTGGCCCGTGCACCTCGAGTCCGGCAACCGGCGGCCCAGCGCGCTCCACCCCGCGCGACGGGCGTCAGCGCGCCCAAACCTCGTGTTCGAGGTGGACGAGCGCGATGTCACC
>CANLQR010000078.1 GCA_947492135.1 Deltaproteobacteria bacterium
TGGTCGGCCTCACCGGCGACGACGGTGGCTGGTGGTTGGTGCTCGAGCAAGGGGTGACCCCAACGGATCAACAGCTCACCCGACAACGCATCGACGCCCGCGGTGTCTCCACCATCGATGCCCGATCCGCCGTCACGGCCCACTCGGCGATGGGCTCACCGGCGGTGGTCGTTGCCGCTGGGGGTGGTTGGAGCGACGTCGCCTACGATGCAGGCAAGCAAGCATGGGTCGTGAGCGCGGGGACGCTCGGGAAAGCCGACACTCGCAGCGTCGCGGAGCTCGGGACCACGCTGGACGAAGCCACGGCCTTCGCGCTCGCCATCACGACGCCACCGGGACAGCGCGTTGGTGGCGGGACATTGGTCTGGTGGCAGCATCACCAGGTCGCGGCGCACCGCCGCCTCGGACCCGACAGGTCCGCGTGGATTGTCGTCGAGCAGCGGGTGCGGGCCATGGCCACAGTCTTCGACAATGGCAAGGTGCGCACGCTGGAGCTGTCGGCGTGGCGGGACACCTTGGAGCGCAATGCCGGCAGCATCGCCGTCGTGGGCGCGGGCTCGCGGCTCGCGGCGGTGTTCGTGGAGCCCCACAACGAGGGCATGCAGCTGCGTGCGAGCTGGCTGGGCAAGGGCGGGAAGGTCTTGCAAAGCGGAGCGCAGCCGCTGCCCGAGGAGTTTGCTGACATTCCCTCCGCGGTGCTTCTCGAGGACGGCTCGCTGTTCGGCTTCGCGACGACACGGTCATCCCTCACCAGCCGCATGGGCGTGGTTGGTTTCGATGCGCGCGGCAAGGCCTTGCCTGCGCAGCTGCTCGCGGAGCCGTTCGCCCACGACGAAACCTCCGTGGGGTTCGCGTGCGCGGGCCGCCCGTGGTTTCTGTACACGCGTGCCGGAAGCACGCCGGGCGCGGTCGAGATCCGCGCGCTCGGTCTCGCCGACGACGGCAAGCTCCAAGCACCGACGACGCTCGAGACGGTGACGCTCGCGGGGTTCGTGCCTGGGCAACGGATCGATGGCGAACTCCAGCTCGCGGGGGCCTGCCATGATGGCCACGCGGGGTATGCAGCCGTGGTGGTCGACCCGACCGCGTTCGCGGACTCCCGCGTGGTCTTCGGGACGTGGACGCCGTGAATGGCCCGGCGCAGAGCTTCCCAGAACGCCGTTTGACCAGACCTGCAGGTCGTTCTCGAAGATTCCTAAAGATAGCGCCTGCTTTCTATCTTAGATTCCGAAGCACCACGGGGGACCCATGAGGACACTCATCCAGAACGGACTGTTCTTCGACGGCACCGGTGCGCCGGGCCGCGAGTGCGACGTGTTGATCGTCGATGGCGTCGTGGCACCGCTGGAGGACGCGCGCACGATCGACGCACGCGAGGTCGATCGTGTGGTCGATGCCCGCGGCCAGTGGGTGATGCCCGGCTTCGTCGACATGCACACCCACTACGACGCCGAGATCCTCGCGGGCCCCGGGCTATCCGAGTCGGTACGCCATGGCGTCACGACGGTGTTCATCGGCTCGTGCTCGCTGAGCACGATCCTGTCGTCACCCGAGGACTGCGCCGACTTCTTCACGCGCGTCGAGGCGTTGCCTCGCGATCAAGTGTTGCCGGCGTTGCAGGAGCACAAGACCTGGTCGACGCCGGCGCAGTACATCGAGGGTCTCGAGCGCCGGCCACTGGGTCCGAACGTGGCCTGCTTTCTCGGGCACTCGGATCTCCGCACTTCGGTGATGGGCCTGGGCCGCGCAGTCGATGGCACGCAGCGTCCCACCGTCGAGGAGCAGGCGCGCATGGAGGCATGCCTCGAGGACGCCCTCGACGCTGGCTACCTCGGCCTGTCGACCATGACCAACCCGTGGGACAAGGTCGGTGGCGACAGATACCGCTCGGCGCGACTGCCCTCGACCTACGCGACCTGGCGGGAGTATCGCCGCTTCAATGCGATCCTGCGCCGTCGCAAGCGCGTGCTGCAAAGCGCCCCGAACATCACGACCAAGCTCAACGTGCTGCTGTTTCTCGCGGCCAGCGCGGGCTGGGGCGTACGCGCGCCGCTCAAGACCTCGCTGATCAGCGCCGCCGACACCAAGGCCAACCCGCTGCTGAGCGATGCGATCACAGCGCTGGTGTCGCTCACGAACACCGCCGTGGGCACCGACTTCCGCTGGCAAACCGTGCCGATGCCCTTCGAGGTCTACGCCGATGGCATGGATCTGGTGGTCTTCGAGGAATTCGCCGCCGGCGAGGCCGCGCTCCACCTCGCCGACGAGCTCGCGCGCAACGTGTTGCTGAAGGACGAGACCTATCGCCGGGCTTTCCGCAAGGACTACGACAAGCGCTTCTCGGCCCGCGTCTGGCATCGGAATTTTCACGACGCCGACATCGTCGCCGCTCCCGATCCCGCGCTGGTCGGCCGCACGTTCGGGGCGCTCGCCAACGAGCGCGGCATCCACCCCGTCGATGCCTTCTTGGACCTCGTGGTCCAACACGGCAGCAAGCTGCGCTGGCGGACCACGATCGCCAATCACCGCCCACGCAAGCTCGTGGAGCTCGCGAGCCACAAGACCGTCCACGTCGGTTTTTCCGACGCTGGCGCCCATGTCCGCAACATGGCGTTTTACAACTTCGCGCTGTACTACCTGCGAGAGGTTCGCGACGCCGCCGCCGCTGGTTCTCCCGTCGTGCCCCTCGAACAGGCGGTACACAAGGTCACCGGTGAGATCGCAACTTGGTATGGGATCGATGCTGGGCACCTTCGACCGGGTGATCGCGCCGATCTGGTGATCGTCGATCCCGCGGGTCTCGACGCCACACTCGACGGCTACCACGAGGCGCCGATGGAGATGATGGGTGGCCTGTCACGCATGGTCCGCCGCAACGACGCAGCGATCCGCGCGACGATGCTCTCGGGCGAGATCGTCTACGAGCGGGGGACGTTCGTGCCCGGCTACGGTCACGAACGCCGCTACGGCTCGTTTCTCCGCGTCGGCGTGAAAACACCCCCCGTCCTGCAAGACCAGGAGCCCAGCAATGCAGACCGAGCACCGGACACGACGTACACAAGCCGCGCGTCGTGAGGCCACCTGCGGCAAGCTGCTCGCTGCCACGATCGACTGTCTGGCCGAGCTTGGCTACGCCGGGACGTCGGTCGCAGCGATCTGCGAGCGGGCCGGCGTCTCGCAAGGCGCGTTGTTTCGGCACTACACCACGCGGCGTGACGTGATCGTCGCGGCCGCCGAGGCGATCGGGCAGCGCCACCTCGAGGCGTTCGCCGACGCGGCGATTGATCTGGCGCGCGATGGCTACCGCACTTTCGTGCAGTTGATCCGAGGGATCTGCCGCACGCCGACCCACGCCGCGTGGCGCGAGATCATGGTCGCAGCACGCACCGACGCCGAGCTTCGACGTGCCGCCACTGCGGGCCTCGGGCGCTTCGAGGCCGCGATCCTCGAGATGTGCGCGCGGTCGCTGGGGATGTCCGAGGCCGCAGCCGAACCCGCGGCTGTCGTGCTGTTGTCCATCATGCACATGTTCGACAGCGAGGCGGTCACAGTGGTGGTCTACGGCAACGAGGCGCTCGAGGCCCAGCGGATCGACTGGGTAACCCGGATGCTCGAGCGCGAGCTCGCGCTGCTCGGGAACTGACTAGGAGCGCACCGACCCGACCCCACGATCGCCAAGAGGCTAGATGCTAGCCGGTGCAGGTCGCGGGCCCGCACAGCTCGGAGCACAACTCCTCGACGCAGGTGACCATCGCGTCGACGAACGAGCACGTGAAATGCTCGGCGCAGTTCTGACAGCACTGATCTGCACACGCCTGCGTGATCCCGTCGGGGACGCACTTGTAGTCGATGCAGGCCAGCGAGCCCGCGCACTCGAAGTTCGACGCACAGGCGTCATACGTGGCCTTGCAGGCCCCCAACTGCGCGCACTCCCAACACGTCGTGCAGTCGACCGGCGGCACGTCGCAGGCCGGAGCACCGGTCGACGACATCGACGCACCCCCGCTGCTGGACTCGGCCGGCATGCCGGTCGACGACGTCGTCGTCGCGCCTGCACTGTCGCCGTCGCTGCTGTCCCCGCACCCGATCAGCAACGCGAACCAGACCCGGCGCATGGCGGGGATCCTAGTCGCTGGGTTGGCCGTCGGGCAAGGGCTGCGCCTCGACGGGTACCGGCTTGGGCGACGAGGGCTCGGGCACCCGTAGGATCTCCACGCGCCGGATCGTCACGGATTCGCGCGGGCGATCCTGGCGTTTGGTGTCCACCTCGACCTCTCCAATGCGGCCGGCCGCCTCGACGTCGCACTTTCCGAACACCGTGTGCTTGCCGTCGAGGTGGCGCGCCGCCCCCAGCGTCACGAAGAACTGGCTGCCCGCGGTGTTCGGTCCCTTGTTCGCCATCGACAGCACTCCCGCGGCGTCGTGATCGAGGTCCACGTCGACCTCGTCGGCGATCTCGTAGCCGGGACCACCGCGCCCGTTGTCCGAAGGATCGCCGCCCTGGATCATGAAGCCACGGATGACGCGATGGAACGTCAGGCCGTCGTAGAACGGCTTGGCGACCCAGACATTGCGCTGGGCGTCGAGCCACTGTCGCGTCCCCAATGCCAGGCCCACGAAGTTGGCGACCGTCCGCGGTGCTCGATCCTCGAGCAGCGCGCAGGTGATCACACCCTTGGAGGTGTGCAGCTTGGCCGTGAGCGTGCCGGGCTGCGTCGCGGCGAGCCCAGCGAAGGCGTCCGCGAGCTCGAATCGGCCATGATGCGGATCGGCCGGAGGCACCGCGGCCTGCTCGATCGGCTCGACACGCGCGATCGGCTCGATTCTATTGGTGACCTCGGCGGAGTCGACCACCGAGGAGTCGAGCGGACCGTCGGGCTCGTGCGACCGCTTGATCGCGATCGGCTCGATCGAGCTCGAGCGGGCGGGCGGCTCGATCAGCCGGAGCTCACCAGAGGCACTACCGACCACGCCTCCGGCGACCCCATCGCCTCCTCCGAGCGGATCGGCTAGATCGAAGATGTCCAAACCGGATCCGCCGACGTTCGCGGCGCCAAGAACATTCGCAAACGTCTCGTGGGGCACTCCTCCCAGCAAGCTCGAAAGCTCTGCTGTGTTGCTGAGCGAATCCAAGAGCATCACTGAATCGCGCGTAGTCGCGCGAGGCAACGCCCTGCGCGATCGCTTGGGCTTGGCGTCGCGTTGTGGCACGGCGACAGGTGGCACGGTCTCCTCGGCAACCGCGACCGCGATCGGCGGGGGCTCGACCACGGCCGGCGGCTCGGGCAGCTCCGCGTAGCGGATGATCCGCGGCGCGACGAAGGTGGGCACGACGTTTGGCGTGGCGTAGACCGCCCGCGTGAGCGCAGTGTCTTCGCGCTCGACCTCGCGCTCGGGTGCGGTCAGCTCGAGCAACGCGGTGCGACCGAGCATCAACGCGAGAACCCCGGCGAGCGCCCCAGCAAAGAGCGTCTCGCGTGCGGGGATCAACGTCCATCGCGCGCGCTCGAGCGCCAGCGTGGCAAGCGGCTCCACCGTGATCTCGAGATGGGGATGGGCCCGTGGACTCACTGTCGCACGCGCACCTTCGAGAGACACGCCGGCAGCCGGCCAGGCATCCATCGGCTCGACCACGGCCTGGGCAGTGTCGCCACGACGAAGCTCCCCGACCAGGTCGGCACCGGGCACGATGCGCCCACCGACAAGCAGCGCGACCTCCCCGCCGAGCCCCGGCACGATCACAGCCCCACCCTCGCCGATGGTGAGCTCCGGGCCGCACGCCAGGCTGCGGAGGATCCGCCCGCCCATGCGGAGCTCGACCTGAAAACGTGCGCGCGTGGGGTCCAAGCCGCTGAACAACGCCTCAGTATGCCCAGGTATTCACGGATCCAGCGTCGCCCGGCCTCGGCGCCGGCAGGCGTTCGCGCACCTGCGATGGGCCCGATTCGACTGCAACCTCGCCTCGGGGCCTCCGTCACCAGGGCACCGCAAGCCGCGACTTTGCGGTAGCGTCCGCCCATGTCCGCGTCCGTGGTCGTGCAAAAGTATGGTGGCTCCTCGGTTGCCGACGTCGAGCGCATCCGCAAGGTCGCCCAACGCGTGGTTGCAACCAAGCTCGCTGGCCACCGCGTCGTCGTGGTGGTCTCGGCGATGGGCAAGACCACCGACCAGCTCATGGCTCGTGCGCGCGAGATCTCGAGCTCGCCCTCGCGACGCGAGCTCGACATGCTGCTGTCGTGCGGCGAGCGGGCGAGCATGGCGTTGCTGTGCATGGCCATCCACGAGCTGGGTCACGAGGCCATCTCGTTGACCGGATCGCAGTCGGGCATCTTGACCAACGATCGCCACTCTGGCGCACGCATCCTCGAGGTCCGCCCGTTCCGGGTCGAGGACGAGCTCGAGCGCGGGCGCATCGTGGTGGTCGCCGGGTTCCAGGGGGTCTCGTACAAGCGCGAGGTGACCACGCTTGGCCGTGGCGGCTCCGACACCACCGCTGTGGCGCTCGCTGGCGCACTCAAGGCCGAGTACTGCGAGATCTGTTCGGACGTCGACGGCGTCTACACCGGCGATCCACGGGTCGTGACCGCGGCGCAGCTCATCGAGTCGATCTCGCACGAGGCCATGCTCGAGCTGACCTCACACGGCGCCAAGGTATTGCACGCGGAGTCCGTGGAGTTCGCGCGCCGCACCGGGGTCGCCCTGTATGCCCGCGCGACCTTCAGCGAAGGTCCCGGTACACGCATCGATCGCGACGAGAACATCACCACCGACCGCGCGCTTTCCGGGGTGACCGGCTATCGCAATCTCGTGCGCTTGCGGGCCATCGGCGGGCACTCGATGGATCGCATGCTTGCCGCAGCCGCGGCGGCATCGCTGCCGGTGCTCCACCTCGACGCCGACCACGAGATCGCCGACCTGTGGTTTGGTCTCGCCGACGTGCCCGACTGGGTGACGGTCCGCGCCCAGCTACTTGGGCAGGTCGAGATCGAGGAGAGCTGCGGCGCGGTGTCGGTGGTCGGTGACTTCTTCGGCCGCAACGCCGCGGCGCTGGCCAAGACCCGCTCGATCGCTGCCGGGATCGGCGTGGCGATCAAGGCGATGGCGACCTCCCCGTTGCGGGCCACGCTATTTTGCGCCGACGACGACGTCGATCAGCTGACGGTCGCGATGCACCGCGCGTTCTTGCAGTGAAGCTGCGTGCCGCCGCTGGGCTTTACTGCCCGAGGTCGGGGAACGCCTGGATCGCGGCTTGCCGCGACGCCTCGGGGTTGAGCATCAAGTGCGAGACCGTGCTGGGGTACGCATAGTCGAACGTACCGTACGGGTACCAGTAGTCGCTGGGCGTGTACTGAGGAAAGCGAGGGTCGCTGTCGATGTACGGCGCGAGAAACTCCGAGCGGGCCTCGAAGTCCTCGAGCAGACCGAGATCCTCGACGAGGTTGGCGACCTCGATCACCTTCGCAGCGTAGCCGTGCGCACAACCGGTGTTCTGCGTACACCACGACCCGACCCGACCGCCGTAGTACCAGAGGTTCACATCGAAATCCCACGTCCACTCGGCGCCGCTGCACACGAACTCGACCTTGTTCGTCGCACCGTCGACGTAGATCCGCCAGTTATTCGGCCCCTTGTAGCCGTCGTAGTGACCGACCACCGTCTCCCACGCCATGTAGGTATGGAGCTTGTCGGCGTCCATGTGCTGCCACAGCGCGTTGACGGCGTCATCACTCGGCCCGCCTGCGACGATGTCGTCGATGGCGTCCAGCGCCGCGATCGCCCCTGGCGGCGGCACCGGATCGGCACCGTCCTCGTAGTCCCAGCTCGTGGCGTGCGACCCGAAGTCGCCCTGCCAACCGACAGTGGGCTCGAACACCATCGCCTGCGCGCCGGCGCCCGGACGACGCGCCTCGACCATGGTCTGGTCGTGGCGCTCGATGATCATGTAGATCCCGTAGTAGACGTCGCTGACATACACATCCGCCCAGCCCACCCGTGGCGCGATCAGCCCGGCGGCGCGCGCGAGCCTGTAGGTGATGTGATCCCGGGCGCGGGTGGGGTCGATGACGCTGCCGTTGTGGAGCTTGAACCCCGTCAATCCGCGGAACTTCTGCCCGGGCGTCACCGAGTTCATGTCGACCTTGAACGCCGGCTTGCCGTCCATGGTGTCGTACGACGCGCTGCCCTTGAGCCCGATCGCGACCCCGGCGAAGCGCACGCCGTCGATCGTGGCGTCGACCACCACCTCCGGGCGGTCGAACTGATCCAGGATCGCCGACTGCTCGGGCGACACGAGCAAGTCGATGCGATGCACGACGTCGGTGACAAAGACGGTCTCTTCGGCGGGATCGAGGGTCGAACTGGCGAGCTCGCCGTTGACCGCCGCGGGTGTCGGCCACGCCGTTCGCACGAACTCTCCGGTCGCGTCGGGGATGCGGGCGATGCTGATGTCCCCATCGATCGCGTCCCACTCCACGACGTCTGCAAGCACGCCGTCGAAGCGCAGCGCGATCCCGTCGCCCTCGCTCTCGACCGACCAGCCCGTCCACAGCCCGCCAGCGCCATCGGCAGCCGCGAGCCCCACGACGACATGCGCACCTGGGGCGATGTCACCGTCCGCCGCAGTCGGCACCCAGGACTCACCCGCGGCGTTGCGTAGCTCGAAGCGCGCCAGGGCGACCGGCTCGTTTCCGACATTGACGAGCTCGATCCAATCGGGGGTCGACACCGAGTCCGGCGCGTTGATCGTCGAATCGTTCGACGGCATCAATTCGTTGATCACCACGGGCGATGGCGCCCCAGGGAGATCGGCTGGGGGTCCATCGTCGCTGCTGCTGCTGGCCTCGGGGCCGTCGGTCGCAGTCGATGGGCCAGAGGAGGTATCGGCCGCGCTTGCGGACGATGTCGTGGGTCCCGCCGAGCTCGATCCTCCGTCGAGTGAAGCCGCAGCCGAGTCGTCGCCGCAAGCGCTCAGCAGTGGAGCGAACGCGAGGGCAGCACCGACGACGCGTAGTTGTGACAACACCACACAGGAACGATGCCAGGATGTGACACGACCCGCCACCGCTTCCGAACCCGACCCGATGATGCGGGTCACTTGCGCGACGCCGGTCGCGCAAAACTCATGGAATCGTCAACGAGTTCGCCGCGGTCCGCAGCTCTTGAGCGACCTCGGGGTGGGCGCTCCAGAAGACGGCCTCGACGCGGACCTTCGCGGTCAGGTGCAGCTGGTACGTCACGAGGATCTCCAAACCATTGTCGAAGCGAAAGTGCTCTTCGAAACCGCGATGGCGCGAGCCTTCGGTGAGCCGACGCTCGCCCACGACCTGGGCGCCATCGGGTACGCCGGTCAGCACGTCGCTGAACTCGGCAAAACCCTGTTCGAGCTCCTCGGGAAAGCCGAGTTCGCCGCCGATCGGCTCGATGACGAGGGTGATCGCAGCACGATCACGAAGCGGCTGGCCGGCCTCGACGAGCCGTTGGGCCCCGTCATTGGTGATCGTGATCGGACCGAGCGCCGCGGGAAGCTCGATCGTCGCGCCTTGTCCGAGTGGGTGTGTCACCAGCTCATCGTCGAAGATCGCCCATGGCCGGTCGTGGATCATCGCGATGATCGGCGCGGACAGCATCGCCAGCGCCGCGATCGCAGCCGCAACCGCCCAACGTCCCCGATGCCCGCGCGGCTGCGTCGTGACCCCGGCAGTCAGCACCCCCGCGAGCACGAGGCCGGCACCCACGAGTCCACCACCGAGGTGCGCCATCACATCGATGGCGGGCATGAACGACACCGCGAGGTTGATGACGACGTTGACGAGTGCGTTGCGCCGAACCGCCGGAAGGATCGCGGCGGGGATCAAGCCGGCGGGGCGCCACGCGAGCGCGACCGAGGCCCCGAGCAGCCCCCAGATCGCGCCCGAGGCCCCGACGCTGAGGCCCGCATCCGAGAGCGCTGCGCTGGCAAGCCCACCGCCGAGCGCTGCGGCAACGTAGAGCACCACGAGGCGGGTCCCTCCGAGCAAGCGCTCGAGGAATCCGCCGAGGCTGTACAGCACGTAGGCGTTGACGAGCACGTGAAGTGGCCCGGCGTGGAGCCACGCACACGACAGCAATCGCCACGGCTCACCGTCGTACGCCGTGGTGCCGTTGGCACCCATGCGCACCAGCGTCGGCACGAATTCGGTGCCGCCCCACCACCACTCGAGTCCGAACATCACGCCCACGAGTCCGAGGATGACCAGCGTGACGATCGGGACGCCGCGACGCGTGCTCTCGACGAACGCCCGGGCCGCAGCGCCATGTGCACGATCCGTGGCGCTGGGCACCGCAACGCGAGCGGCGAGCGCCGCGGGATCGATCGCGCGGGGCTGCTCGCGGGCTCCGACCGTCGCGAGCGCGACACCGATAGGCGAGTCGAGCCGAGACCGCGCACCCACCCAGGGGGTTCCACTGTCGTCGAGCGCAAACGCCTGGACCACGCGGCCGAGCATCATCGACGGCTGCACGCGCTGGAGCATCCGCCGGTACTGCTCGTCGCCGCCGATCACGATGAGCTTGAGGTTGCTGCTCGATTGATCGCGGACGAACTCGCGAAGCACAGCCTCGAGCGCCTCGGGTTCGCCGAACCCAGCGGCCACCAGCATCGCAAACGTGCCGTCGCGCAGCGCCGCGACGGCGACCGCGGGACCCAAACCCAGCAACTCGGCGCCGATCGGCTCATCGATCAACGATTGCACCGCGTCGAGAAACCGGTCGGGGCGCATCGGGGGCGGAGCATAGCACTACGGCACCGTCTCCGTTTCAAGCCACCAACCGCACCAACGCCCCGATCGCGGCGCAGATCCCAAGCGTCTTGGGCAAGCTCCAGTGCCAGCGAAACATCGCCACCATCGCCAGCGCCGCCAACGCTGCGGCGGCGACGTCGATCGAGGCGAGCACCGGCACCGATAGGTGTAGCGGGCCCCAGTCGAGCTCGTCGACCCGCGCGAACACCACGTGCAGGGCGAACCACAGCGACAGGTTGAGGATCACGCCGACCACCGCGGCGGTGATCGCCGACAGCGCGGCGTGCAGCGCTCGATTGCCGCGCATCGCCTCGATGTACGGCGCCCCGATGAAGATCCACGCGAAGCACGGCACGAACGTCACCCACACGGTGATCAACGACCCGAGCACGCCGGCGCCAAGTGGCGACAACATCCCGGGCTGACGAAACGCCGCGAGGAAACCGACGAACTGAACCACCATGATCAGCGGACCCGGAGTGGTCTCCGCGAGGCCGAGCCCATCGACCATCTCGCCGGGCTGCAGCCAGCCATAGGTGTCGACCGCCTGCTGGGCGATGTAGGCCAGCACGGCGTAGGCCCCCCCGAACGTCACCACGGCCGTCTTCGAGAAGAACACGCCCTCGGTCACGAACACCGACCCACCGCCGAACACCAACGCGAGCACCACCACCGGCACCGCCCACAACAGACCGCAGATCACCGCGACGACGAGCGCACGCCGCCATGACGGTTGGGTGTGGCGAAGCGCATCTGCCGTGGCCATGCGGTCGATCACCGTGGCTTGATCGGCGGTTGCCGCGACCTTGACGGGCGCCGCGAAGGCCGTGGGCACCAAGCGGTGACCCACCAGACCGGTCACCCCTGCAGCGACGATCACCAGCGGGAACGGCACATCGAACGCGAACAAGGCGACAAAGGCCGCCGCCGCCAGCCCATACATCAAACGGTTTCGCAGCGCGCGCTTGCCGATCCGCTTGACTGCCTCGATCACCACCGCGAGCACCGCGGCCTTGAGCCCAAAAAAGAGCGCAGCCACTGCCGGTAGCTCGCGCCACATTGCGTAGGCGACGCTGAGCCCAAGGATCGCCACGAAGCCCGGCAACACGAACAGCAATCCTGCGACCAGCCCACCGAGGGTGCGGTGCATCAACCAACCGATGTACGTCGCGAGCTGTTGGGCCTCGGGGCCCGGCAACAACATGCAGTAGTTCAGGGCGTGGAGAAACCGCGCCTCGTCGATCCACCGGCGACGCACCACCAGCTCGGCATGCATCAGCGCGACCTGGGCGGCAGGGCCACCGAATCCAAGCAGCCCGATCTTGGCCCACACCCGCGCGGCTTCACCCAACGAGACGGCGCACACCGGCTGCCCCGAGACCGGCTGTTCGGCGCGCGTGGGCGCGGAGGTCACAGGTTGATCGGGCGGTTGCAAGCGGCGGGAGTGTAGCCGCGCGGTGCGTGGGTTGGACGGGCCCGTGCTACCTTGTTTGCGATGGTCGTCTTGGGCTCGGCTCGCGTGATCTGCCCGCACTGCGGTCGCGCCCAGTTCCAACCCGTGGCCGCGCGGTATCGCTGTCGGCAGTGCGCCAAGAGCTTCACTGCGGCGCAGGCTCGGGCGCTGCGCGAACGCCCGGCACGTGCGTTGATCCGCCGATGACGGGCCTGACTGCAACCTGGCCGCGCGGGCAACGTCTACCTCGGGGTCCGATGTCTCGTCCTTGCTGCGCCGCAGTCCTGGCTTTGGGGCTCTCGAGCTGCACCGTCGGCCCCGGCGGTTCGTTCCCCGACACCGGCGGCACCGCTGCGATGACGGTCTCGACGACCGTGGCGGCCACTGCCAGCGACAGCGACGCCCAGAGCAGCACTTCGGAGTCCGGCGCCGAGGACTCGAGCGGCGCGACCCAGCCCTGGGAGCCTTCGGGCACCGACGCGACTGCAGCGGACGACACCACGGGCGCCGTGGGCGACGCGAGCGCGGCTAGTGACTCGAGCTCGAGTAGCGATGGCTCCGACTCCGCGGCCGGCACCCCGCTCGATCCACTGCTCGATATCCCCGACGGCGGCCAACAATGTGACTACCCCGGCGATCTGAACGAGTGTCCGGGCATCGCCGTGTGCCGCTTCGCCACGGTGGAGTACGGGCTGTGCGAAAGTTGCGAGCAGTGTGGCAACCTCAACGCCGCGTGCACGCAAGGGGATGAATGCGACATCCTGTTCTCGTGCTACGCGGGGCACTGCACGAATTTCTGCACGCTGGGCACGTTCGAGTGCGGTCCCGTCGAGGCCTGCCTCGATGTCGGTCATCCGACCCGCGGCGTGTGCGACCCGTTCGCTTGAGCTCGGGTGTACGCGGCTCGCCCGCTCGGTCGCCGACGCACGCGCGTTGGTGTCGACCGCGTGTCTGACCGCCACCGCCGTCGCCCTCGTCCAGGCGCCGGGTCAGCGATCGTTGTGGCTCTTGCTCGGGATCCTCGGGGCGTACGCGTCGTTGTCGCTGGTGTGGCGCCAGCGCGGAGACGGGGCTCGTCGCTAGAGTCACTCCGCGGATCGGTGGTCGGCTAGGTGCGGTCCGCCGATGGTTGCGCCGCGAACCACTGCGCGATGAACGGGCCCTTCGCGTCGGTGTACGCCGCGCGGTCGTCGGGGTGCTCCGCCGCGAGTCCACGCTTGAGTTCGGCGTAGCGACGGGCGAATGCGGGGTCGCTTCGCAGCGCATCTCGGAACGCGAGGTGGCGGTGCCAGAACCCGCCGCGCGCGACGACGGCGTGCAGATGCACCTGGGGGGCATCTGCGGCGGGACGAGAGAAGTAGCGGCGCTCCGGCAACACGACTTCATGCTCGGGCTTGTACCGATACCCGAGGGCGACCAGTCGCGGGATCCTCGATGCGATCGCTGGCAGGTCGTCGGCGCCGAGCATGATGTCGATGATCGGTTTGGCGCACAGGCCCTCGACGGAGGTGCTACCGATGTGCTCGATGTGGACCGTCAGGTCGGCAAACGCGGTCTCGAGTTCCGCGGCGGCGTCGCGAAACCTCTGCGGCCACTGCGACTGGTACTCGACGAGGATGACGGTCGCCATGGCGTGGGCCCCGAGGGGTCGCGACTGTCTACACGCCGTGCTGCCACACGGCAACCGACCTGAGAATGGCGTCGGCCGCAGCAAGACAACAATATGTTGTCGTACGCGTTGATCTACGTGCGCAAGAACATCCAGGTCGAGGTTCGCGTGATGTTCACCGCCGCACGCACGCTCGACGCCAGTCGAGCCAAGCACCTTCTGCTCGACTTGCCGCGCGGCCCGTGATCGGCGACCGCCCGTCGCCACCGGTGTACCGCACCGGCCGCGACGCAATCTTGGCGCGGCTCCGGGCCCGAGCGCCCCCTTGGCGCGTGCGAACCCCGTTCGCATACTCGGAAAATGGCGCGGAGACTCGACGGCCTGTTCCTGCTGACCTTGGTGATCCCTGCCTGCGACCAGGTGACACCGATCGGCGACGGTGGTGCGTGCGTCCCGACCCAGGTGCAGGCCGCCTTCGACCGCAGCTGCGCTGGCGCCTCGTGTCACACCAACGGTGGCGCGGCTGGTGGCCTGGGGCTCGGCAACGGGCAGGCGACGTCCGCGATCGGCCGCACCGCTTCGGGCTCTGCGCTGCCGTTGATCGAGTTCGGCAACACCGCCGGGAGCTATCTCGCGCAGAAGATCATGGCGTCACCATCGGTGACGATCACCGGCGAACAGATGCCACCGGGCATCTCGGCGAGCAACGCGAACCAGGTCGCGGACGTGAACACGATCCTCGCGTGGGTCTCGGGCGGTGAGTTCGCCGGCTGCGGCACCGCCGACACCGACACCGGCACCGACACCGGCACGATCGACAGCGGCCTGCCGTGTGAGGTCGACGCCGTCCTCGCCAAGTACTGCCGGAGCTGCCACGGCGATCCGCCGATCGGCGCGACCTTCTCACTCCTGACGATCGACGACGTGCTCGCCGCCGCACCCAGCGATCCGACCAAGACCCTCGGCGAGCAATCGGTCGCGCGCATGAACGACGCCGCACGGCCGATGCCACCCGCCCCGGCGACTCGCCCGAGCGCCGACGAGCTGGCCATCATGTCCGACTGGGTCGCGGCGGGGATGCCGATGGGCTCGTGCATGCCCGCACCCGATCCCTTCGCCGGCGATCCGGTATGCACGAGCAACAAGACCTGGACAGGTGGCAACGAGGAGGACCCGCGGATGCGCCCTGGTCACGCGTGCATCACGTGCCACACGCAGGAGGACGAGGGCCCGGTCTTCGCCTTTGCCGGCACCGTCTATCCCACCGGCCATGAGCCCAACGAGTGCTACGGCGTGCAGTCGATCCTCGTGCAGGTGACCGACGCGCAGGACCGCGTCGTCGAGGTGAAGAGCAACTCGGCGGGCAACTTCATGCTCGAAAAGGACTCCGCGCCCGCGGGCTTCGCCCCGCCGTACCGCGTCAAGGTGATCTCCGACGTCGGCGAGCGCGTGATGGCGATGCCGGCCACGACGGGGGACTGCAACACCTGTCACACGCTCGATGGCAGCAACGACGCGCCGGGTCGCATCGTCATGCCGTGGTGATGAGCGCCGCGCCGGTCCCCCAACGTGTGGTGCGACCTTGTCGATGACAGTCCATGCCGGTCCGACCGCGGGGCGTCTCCCGCGGTTCACCACAGGGTGGCGCGACTGTGGCTGCGAGCACGATCACGCGGACCCTTCACGCCCCGTCGCGCGGGCGGGTCACGGCCGCGAAGCCACCGTGATCGCGGCATCCACCGGCGGCGCAACCAACCACCCCTGCGCACCGGCATCCTCCAGCAGATACGCGGCGAAGAACGTCGTCGCCCAGTCGGCCGCACGGGCCCGCGTCGCCTCGATGTCGACGTACGTGAACGGCTCGCCCGGCACGGTCTGACGCACGCCATCACCACACCCGGGTGAGAACCCCGCGACGAGCCCGCACAGGTCGGAAAACGACCAATGCCCAGCGTCGATGAACTCGACCAGCCACACCGGCGAGTTGGCGTCGTCGAAGTTGTTGCGGATGAGGTTGTTGCCGATCTCGAGGATGCTGTTGTCTTCCTGGGCGAGCAGCATCAGCACGGGCACATCGATCCCGGCGATCGACACGCCCGGCAGCAACGGGTTCTCCATCGGCGCCGCGATGCTGACCACCGCGCGCACGCGATCGTCCCGCTCGGCGACCCATCCCGCGGTCACCGATCCGAACGAGTGCCCCATCACTCCCAACCGCGTGGCGTCGAGGCGTCCACGCACCCCCGCGGGCACGTCCTCGCCATCGGCCGCAATCGCGTCGATGACTCGCGTGAGATCGTCGCCGCGGGTCGCGAGAAACCCGGGACTGACACCGACGCTGCTGCCGTCGAGGTCGTCGAACACGGTGTTGTCGACGTGATCGGGCGCCACGACGGCAAAGCCCCAGCTCGCGAGCTGCTCGGCGATGGTGGAACTCGAGTAGCGCGTACAGTTGGAACAGTGCGAGAACACCACCAGCGGCCAGGCATCACCAGCGAGCGCGGTCACATCGGCGCCTGAGCCCAAGACCTTGCGGGTGCACGGCTCGGGTGCCGCGTCGACCAGGCCTACGAGCACGTCATGCTCGGCGCCGGGCGGCTCCAGATCGGCAAGGCCGACCGGCTTGCCCGCGGCCTCGGCCGGGTACCACCACTGCACGCGGGCGACGCGGTCGTCGATCATCGCCAACGTACTCGACGTGTGACCGACCGCGTATGGACCGAGACCCAGCCACATCGGCTCGGCACTGGTGTCGCCGGTCGAGTCGGCCGTCGGGCCGCTCGAGCTGTCGACGGTACCGGTGACGTCGACGTCGGTCGTCGTGGTGGCGGCCGTGGTCGTGACCGTCGAGGTGCCTTCGCTCGAGCCGTCACTCGCGGGGTTCGCCGACGATTCGCCACACCCGCAGACCGCAATGAAGGAGCCAAAGACCAGGCGTTGCAGCACGATGAACGACCTCTATCAGGTTTTTCCGTCCGGTTGGCGACCCGGCGGCGGCAACGGCGTCAGAACATCCAGCATGATGCGGGTCAGCGCCGGCGTATGCCGGGCCAACGCGTAGGCGCGTGGATAGATCACCCGCGCGCTTCGGCGCTCGACCGCCTTGCGTACGCGTCGCGCAAGCTGGGCCGGGTTGCCCTCCGGCAGCATGCGCACCGCGGCGGTCGGCGGAACGACCTTGTAGGCCGCGCGCGCCATCGCGGTATCGACCGGCCCCGGATAGACCGTGACGACCGTGACCCCGGTGCGCCGAAGCTCGCCGCGCAGGCACTCGGATGCGGCGGCCAGTCCGGCCTTCGCCGCGCTGTAGTGGGTCATCCCCGGCGTCGGAGCCAAGCCGGCCAGCGAGGAGACATTGACGATGGCGCCGCTGTTGCGGGCCACCATCTGCGGCAGCACGACCCCGATGATCGCCAGTGGCGCCATCAGATCGACCTCGAGCATGTTGCGCATCCGGGTGTTGTCGACGTCGTGCGCCCGCGCGATGATCTGCATCCCCGCGTTGTTGATCAGCACATCGATCGGCCCGGCGTCCGCGATCGCCCCCGCGATCCATGCGGTGGACTGAGTCGGATCCCCCAGATCGGCGATCACCACGCTCACCGCGGCACCAAGCTCGCCCTTCAAGGCGTCGAGCAGCGACTGCCGGCGCGCAACCATCGTCACGTGGGCTCCCGCTCCCACGTACTCGCGCACCAACGCCTCGCCGATCCCACTCGATGCCCCGGTCACGACCACGTGCGTCATGGCCGCGACACTACTACACGCAGACGTCGAGCGCCGCTGGCAGCAGGTCGATGGCCACGGGGACGACCCGCTCGGCCTCGCCGTCGATCATCACATCGATCTCGTCGGTGACGTCGAAGTCGATGCGGCGATGTTTGGTCTCGCGCACCGCAGGGTTGCGCAGGTGCTCGCCCGGCTGCGAAGGCTGGTCACCGCCGTTCACACCGAGTGCGGGGGAGGCAGCGGACACGCGCCGTCGCACCTACCGGTCCAGCGCAGGCGTCGCTCCGCGAACACGGTGTATCCCCAGTCGAGCCCGTGCGAGATACCCGGGATCCGCGTGAGCCAAACGATCCATCCGAAGCCAACCGCGGCGTAGAGCCGGCGGAACACCTCCACTCCCTCGATCCAGCTGCCGTCGGGAAGCTGTCCGCGGATCCGCGCCATGAGCTCGGCCCACGACGTCCCGAACGACTGAGCGCGAAACTCGGGCTCGGCGATGTCGACGAAGTCGATGCGCTCTCGGCGGTCCAGCCGGCGGAGCATGCGGATCTCTCGCATGCACAGCGGGCAGTCGCCGTCGAAAAACACTCGGATGTCCCAGCGGGCTTCAGGCATCGAAAGTCACTCGAGGGGAGCTTGCGGGGAAAGCTGGGATCGGCAAGCCCGCGAACGCGTCCACGGCCGCACGACCCCGCGGGCGGATCCTCGCATTCGAACGCGCCGGGCGGAGCCTGGGCACCACCGCAGTCTGCTAGCTTGGTCAGCGCGTGCCCGAAGGCGACACGATCCACCGGATGGCGCGCGCACTCGAGCCGGTGCTGGTCGACGCACCGCTGCAGCGCCTCTGGACGCGCGAGCATGGCGACGTCGCGCGCTTGGTCGGCCAGACCGTGCGCGGCGTCGAGGCGATCGGCAAGCACCTGCTGGTCGCGATCGCCGACACCCATGTGCTGCGGCTTCACATGGGCATGCGCGGTCGACTGCTCCAGGCCGCGCCCGACCGCGTCTGGGTTGCGTGGGACACCTCGGCGATCCTCGTGACCGACGCACGCGGCCTGGTCTGGCGGAACGCGCGAACCGTCGAACTCACCAAACGACGCGACCGCGGGCGATCATCGGCACTCGATTGTCTGGGCCCCGACCTGCTGGCGACCGAATGCGACATCGCTGCGGTCGTGGCGCGCGCGCGACTGCTGCCGCCCGAGACCGCACTGGTGGAAGTTCTCCTCGACCAGCGGATCGCCGCCGGCATCGGAAACGTCTACAAGAGCGAGGTGCTCTTCTTGGTCGGCGTCGACCCACGTACTGCGCTCGCCGCCGTGGACGACGCGCTGCTCGAACGGAGCTACGCGCTTGCGCGCACGCTCATGCAGGCGAACGTGCGCGCGGGGCCCCGCGACACAGTCGGCGTCGTGGAGCCGCGGCTCGGTCGTGATCTGCAGGGGCGCGCGTGGGTCTACCGCCGCAGTGGGCAGCCGTGTCGACGTTGCGGTGACCAGGTCGCGATGGTCCGACTAGGTCGCGACGCCCGGTCGACCTACTGGTGCGCCACCTGCCAGCCATCCACCAAGGTGAACCGAGTCTAGTCCCGTGGAACCGCCCTCGTCGTACGCCCATGGCGTTCTTCGTCGTACGCCCACTGTGCGTTCTTCGGCAGCTTGCAACAGCGATTGACGTGGCACTCGCGGCGCTGGCGTCTGCCCCGCCAGTTGCTAAGACCCCACCATGGTGAGCGGCCGTTTCTCCGCGGAATTAGACGCTCTTCGGGTCGATCCAGGGGGACGTCGCTGGGTCTACGTGCCCTACGACCAGCTCACCGACGCGATCGGTCCGCTGCAGCGGATCCCCGCGCGCGAGCTCGGCATCGTCATGGTCGAGTGCCCGGCCAAGGCTTCGCGGCGGCCTTATCACCAGCACAAGCTGGCCCTCGTCCTTGCCTGCGGCCGGCACTTCGCCCTCGAGCAGGCCGCGCGCGGCGTCGCGGTGCGCCACGTGGTTGCACCGCCTCAGGTGGACATCGCCGCCGCCCTTGATCCGGTGGTGCGCGAACTCGGTGGCGTATCGATGATGGAAGCCGCCGAGCGCGAGCTGCGGGTCGAGCTTGCGCCGCTCGTCGCCCAACGGGTCATCAGGGTGGAGCCCCACGGCGGGTGGCTGACCGACGAAACCGACTTCGCCGCGGCCTGCGGGGCGCCTCCGTGGCGCATGGATGCCTTCTACCGCCACGTCCGGCGGCGCACCGGCCTTCTCATGGATCGCGGCAAGCCGCGGGGAGGCAAGTGGTCGTTCGACGCCGAGAACCGCCGGCCCTACACCGGGGATCCACCGGCGCCGGTGCCCCCGACCACCGTGCCCGACGCGATCACGTCCGAGGTCATCGATCTGGTGCGGACGCGGTTTGGGAATCACCCCGGCGTGATCGATCCAGCGTCGCTGCCGGCGACGCGGGCCGATGCCGAGCATGCCTGGCGCTGGGCCCTGGAGGCATGTCTGCCCGACTTTGGCCCCTTCGAAGATGCCATGTCGACGCGGTCGACAGGGTTGTTCCACACCCGCATCGCGGCGCTGCTCCACCTTCATCGGTTGCTGCCGTCGCGGGTGGTCGCCGACGCAGTGGGCTCATCGGCGCCCTTGGCCTCGGTGGAGGGGTTCGTGCGCCAGATCCTCGGCTGGCGCGAGTATGTGCGCCACGTGCATCGCGTCACCGATGGTCTCCGCGCGCTGCCGGGCGGCGCCGCGGCCCAGGCCGACGGGCCCGGCGATGGCGGGTGGTCGGGGTGGACTGGGCGGCCGTGGCCGGCCACCGCTGGCGATGGCGGCGCGTGCCCGTCGCACCTCGGTTCCGCACAGCCAGTGCCGCCCGCGCTGTGGGGCGCGATCTCGGGCCTGGCGTGCCTCGATCGCGTGGTGAGAGATACTTGGCGCGAGGCGTGGGGCAACCACATCACGCGGCTGATGGTGATCGCGAACCTCATGACGTTGATCGACACCTCGCCGCGTGCGCTCACCGACTGGTTCTGGGTCGCCTACGCCGACGCCTACGACTGGGTGGTCGAGCCCAACGTGCTCGCGATGGGTAGCTTTGCCGTCGGCGATCTGGCGACGACCAAGCCCTATGTCAGCGGTGCGCCGTACCTGGACAAGATGAGCGACTACTGCCGCACCTGCGCCTTCGATCCGCGGCACAACTGCCCGATCACGCCGCTGTACTGGGCGTTCCTCGCCCGGCACGCGGACGTCCTGGCCGGCAACCCGCGGCTATCGGTGCCGCTGGCGGCCCTGCGCCGCCGCGACCCCGCAAAGCGCCGGGCCGACGCCGCGACCTTCGAGCGGGTCTCGCGAGTGCTCGCCGCCGGCGGTCGAGTCGATGGCGACACGCCGTGAGCCGTGCGCCGCGGTGTGCGTCATGGCCGCGACACTACTACACGCAGACGTCGAGCGCCGCTGGCAGCAGGTCGATGGCCACGGGGACGACCCGCTCGGCCTCACCGTCGATCATCACATCGATCTCGTCGGTGACGTCGAAGTCGATGCGGCGATGTTTGGTCTCGCGCACCGCAGGGTTGCGCAGGTGCTC
>CANLQR010000079.1 GCA_947492135.1 Deltaproteobacteria bacterium
CGGAGTCCTGCCGCACGCCGAGGTCTTTGCCACGCTCGAACGCGCCGATGTCTTGATGGCGCCGAGCAACGTCGACAGCGTCGGCAACCGCGAGTCCGGTCTGTTGGTGATCAAGGAAGCCGCAGCCCGTGGCGTCCCGGCGGTGGGCACGATTCATGGCGGCATTCCCGAGATCATCGACGATGAGATCACGGGGTTCTTGGTGCCCGAGCGCGACATCGAGACCCTCGCCGACCGCCTCGGCCGGCTGCTGCAGGACGCCTCGCTCCGGCGTGCGATGGGCATCGCAGCCCGAGCGAAGATGGAGCGGGAGTACAACATCGTCGATCGCGTGCGCGTGCTCGAACAGCACTACGACGCGGCGGTTGGTCACCGCGTTGGGCGGTCACGCACGCCCCGCTAGCGCCGCACCACTGCAAGCCACACCGCGTCGGGCGGCGCTTTCACCCCGTCCTGAACGCTCGGCGATTGTCCTCGCACCACGCAGTGCAATCGGCCTATAAGTGAGGTGCAATGACGGTGCGCCGGATCACAACCGACCGACTCGACCTCATCACTGCGACCGCGCAGCACCTCTTGGTGGCGCAGCAGGACATGAGCAAGCTCGGTCGCCTCCTCGGGGCCGACGTCGCGACTGGCTGGCCGCCGCAGTTTCTCGACGAGGCTGCGCTTCGACATACGCTCGATCAGCTGCACCGCGGAGCTGACCAGATCGGATGGTGGATGCGCTACGTGGTGTTGCGGCGCGGGCCTAACGATCGGCCGGTGATCATCGGCTCGGCCGGCTACAAGGGTGCGCCGCAAGCCGGCGTGCTCGAACTCGGCTATGGCATCGTCGAGGAGTATCGCAACCGCGGCTTTGCCACCGAGGTCACCCGCGCGCTGGTCGACTGGGGCTTCGACCACGACGAGGTGACCGAAGTCGTCGCCGAGACCCTGCCCGAGCTTGGCGCGTCGATCCGCGTGCTGGAAAAGGCCGGGTTCGCGCCGGCCGGCGACGGCGGCGAGCCCGGCACGGTTCGCTATGCCAAGGCGCGCGCGGTGTGGCAAGCCGAGGGTCCGATGTCGCGGCGCGTGCCCAGGTTGACACCCCCGGGCAAGGACATCGCCGTCGCGGGCATCCCCCCGATCGCGCGCGCGGTGTTCGAGCGTTTCCTCGCCGAGCCGCTGCGCGACGCCGACAGCCTCCGTGCCGAGATGCGGGCACACGTCGAACGGATCGAGGCGGCCGCCGCCGAGAACCCCTACGTCGACGACGTCCTGGCTCGCGACATCGCCCGCATCTGCGAAGGCCTGCTCGACGCGGTGATCGACAGCACGCCCGAGTGGACGCGTCTGCAGATCCAAGCGGCGGCGCGGTACTTCGCCACCGAGGAGGACGGCGACAGCGATCTATCGATCGGCGGGCTCGACGAGGACGCGGCGGTCGCCAACGCGGTGGCCCAGCACCTCGGGCGCGGCGATCTGCTTTCGGATCTGCTCTGACGGTTTTCACAGACCCGGTTTGGACCTTCGCGTGATCGGCCCATGGTGGGCCAGACGGGCGTGCGCCCCTGGCGTAGCCCCACCGATCGTCCAACACGAAAACCTGTGAACCGCAGCACTCGAGCGGCCGTGCTCAGACCTATCGATCCTGACGACGACTCGCCGTTGCGCGCGCAGCTCGTGGTGCCCGCCCGGGAGTGGCCGAGCTGGCCATGCTTCGCGGCCGACGAGGTCACCGCAGCGGCCGAGGTCCTGAGCTCGGGCAAGGTGAACTATTGGACCGGCGAGCACGGCCGCGCGTTCGAGCGCGAGTTCGCGGCCCATCACGAGGTGGAACATGCGATCGCGCTGGCCAACGGCACCCTTGCGCTCGAGCTCGCGCTGGGTGCATTGGGCGTCGGCCCCGGCGACGACGTGGTGGTGCCAGCGCGCACCTTCATCGCCACTGCCAGTGCGGCGGTCGCCCGCGGCGCCAGGGTAATCTGCGCCGACGTCGACCGCGACAGCGGCACGCTTACCGCGGCGACGATCGCAGCCGCGTTGACGCCCGCGACGCGCGCCGTGGTGGTCGTGCATCTCGGGGGCTGGCCCGCCGACATCGACGCGATCCGGCGGATCTGTGATCCCCGAGGCATCGCCGTCGTCGAAGACTGCGCCCAGTCTCATGGCGCCACGCTGCGCGGCCGGCCCACGGGCTCGCTCGGGGCCGTCGCTGCGTTCTCGTTCTGCCAGGACAAGATCATGTCCACCGGCGGCGAGGGTGGGATGGTCACCACCTCCGACACCTCGCTGTGGTCGAGGATGTGGAGCTACAAGGACCACGGCAAGGACTGGAACGAGGTCCACCGCACCGATCACCCACCCGGCTTCCGATGGCTGCACGGCAGCTTCGGCAGCAACTATCGGCTCACCGAGATGCAGTCGGCGATCGGGCGCTTGCAGCTCGCCAAGCTCGCCCAGTGGCGTGGGCGTCGCAGCCGTTCGGCGGAGATCCTGCGAGACGGGCTTGCGTCGCTGCCCGCGTTGCGAGTCCCGTGGCCCGAGCACGACGTCCAACACGGCTTTTATCGGCTCTACGCGTACGTCGATCCCTCACGGCTACGCGACGACTGGTCGCGCGACCGCATCGCCCAGGTGGCGACCGCCGCGGGGGTACCATGCATGCAAGGCAGCTGTGGCGAGATCTATCGCGAGCGGGCCTTTCCCATCGCCTGGCGGCCCGAGTCGCCGCTGCCGGTCGCAGCCGAGCTCGGCCGCACTAGCCTGGCGATGCTGGTGCACCCGACGCTAGGCGATGACGACCTCACGCATGCCGTCCAGGTGATCCGCGAGATCGTGACCACCGCGAGTCGTCGCTAGCTCGTTGTCGGCGGATCTACGTACGTCGGAGCACCGCGACGCCCCAAGCCGGCAGGTGCACGAGCGTACCGTCTTGACGAACACCCACCGAGCGGCTGACGAGCGCGGCCGAGGCCCACGCCGCCGCGCGAAGGGTGAGCGTTTGCGGCGATGAATTCACCAGCCACAGCCACTGCGCGCCGGCGTGCTCGATCATGAGCTGCCCCAGCGCAGGCACGCGATGGGTCTTGCCGCCGGCTGCGAAGCTCACCTCGGAGGGGCCCTCGACCACGTCGAGTCCCTGGCCACCGCACACCTTGCCGCGCAACAACACCTCGCCCAGCGCCAGCGGTCCGTTGAGCTCGAGCGCGACGGCCTCGTACGCGCGCAGGTAGTCGTCGAACCGTGCGAAGTTCTTGCGGCGAAACCCCGAGTACACCAGGACACCGCGAGCACCAGCGACCAGCCCGACGTGAACATCGTGGCGGACCCATGCGCTGATCGTGGCCGCGTCGGCATTGGCCGGATCTTCGAACATCTCGGGCACGACCCAAACCGGAGCATCTCCTGCGGCCTCCAGCTCGTCGACGCTCCATCGCACCCACACCCGGGTGTCCCGCTGCCCCGCGTAGTTGACGTACATGCCCTTGGTGCCGATATCGAGCTGCGAGGCCACCGGCGCGAGCGCGGCGGCATCGTAGTGATTCGGCTGGTAGGACAAGATGGGCCGGTGGTGTGGATCAACCGCACGAATCGCGGCGACGGTGGTGCGTAGGTACTCGAACTCGGCGGTTTCCCACGCCCGCACTTCCTCGGGCAGCACGTACCAGGCGACGATCGCAGGATGATCGACCACCTCTTGGACGCGGGCTCGGATGCTCGCCCGGGTTTGCGCCTCGCTGTGCGCAAACACCTCGAGTTCGCGCCCTTGGGGCTCGCCGATCGGGAACACCACGCCGAGACCGGCCGCGTGTGCCGCATCGAGCAGCGAACGGTCGGGCGCGGGGACATACCAGGGCCCCACGATCGTGAACCCGTTTTGGGCCAGGCGAGCGAAGTCCGCCGCGCTTGCCGAGTAGAGCCCGAACGGGATGCGATCGGTGGACACCGCAGGCCGGGCGACGACCTCTGGGCGGGGTGATCGGACCATCCGCGGCGGATCGCCACATTCCGGTTGCCGTGGCGACGGTAGCGACCCGGCGCAGCCCAGCACCGTCACCCCGGCCAGGAAAAAGCCGAAACCAAGCTGGCCGCGGCCACGGCGCGACCGTACGAGGGGAAGCACGCTGACCTGCGTCGCCGGCATCTGCACTTCGTGCCGCATCCAGCTCGACCCCGCCACCTGACGACGAGCATGACATGAGCGATCGGGACCACGACGAACCCCTTCACGCCGTACGGCACCTCAGGGCTGCCGACGACGACGACGCGTCGGTGGCCACCGATCCGACGGCCACCGCTGACGCGTCGGGCAACCCCCTGTCGGGCTGGGTCGGTGCTTGGCTGATGCAGATCCGCCAGCGCTGGCTGCTCGCGGCCATCGTGGCAGTGCTGGTCGCGCTGCCGATTGCGGCCTACGCCGTGCTCGCGATGCCGTCCTACACCTCCAACGGCGTCCTCCAGGTCTCCAACCAGCAAGGCGGCCTCGACCCGATGCTGCAACTGCTCGGCGGCGGCGGCTCGGGTGAAGTCGAGACCGAGGTCGAGATCCTGCGCCGCCGTGAGTTCGTTCTCGCGGTCCTCAAAGATCTGCGCCTCCACGTCGTCGAATCCGGTGGGCCGGGGCTGCTGACCACCGATCCGGCGGTCAGCCTGGGTGGGCGCTCGCCGACCTCCGACGCCCTGCAACGGGTTCGTGCCAGCATTCAACACGCCGAGGTGGCTTCCCACCGCTTCACGCCGGTAGAGCTGGAGCTGGTCGGCGTCGATGCATCGACCGTGGGCGTGACGGTCGTCGAGGACGAGCAGCGCGAGGAACTCGAGCTCGTGCTCGGCACCGCGCTGCACCACGCCTCGTTCGAACTCGCACTCGCGGACCAGCCGCTCGACGTCGGCGAGCAACTGACCCTCACGCTGCTGCCCGACGGCGAGCTGCTCGAGCAGTCGATGCCCGGGCTGACGGTCTCGGGGATGGGCGACGATCGCCAACCGACGAACCTGGTGTCGATCTCGTTCACACATCCGGATCGCGACATCGCGCGGGCAGTCGTCGATGGCATCATGCAGCGCTACCTCGGGCAGAGCCTCGACTGGCAGTCGCAAGGCGCTGCGAAGGCCGCCGAGTTCATCGAGCAGCGACTCGAGCAGGCCCAAGCCAAGCTGCGGGCCGACGAGGAGCAACTGCGCGCCTTCTCCGAGCGCGAGCGCGCCGTGCAGCTCGACACCCAGGCGCGGGTGACGATCGAGAGCGCCGCGGCGTTGGAGGCCGAGCGTCGGCATACCGAGCTGCAAGAGACCGTCCTGGGCAGCGTCATCAGCGGCATGAAGAGCCGCGAGCGCGCCGGCGAGGGCGCGCATCTGACCGCGAGCTTCTTCGACGACCCGGTGCTCGGTGCCAGTATCGGCGCGCTGACCGAGGCCGAAACCCAGTACGCCATCGTCAGCGCGACGCTCACCGAAGAGCATCCCCAGGTGCGGGAACTCGGCCGCAAGCTGGCCCTCCAGCGCAAGGAGGTGGGCAAGGTGCTGCGCACGGCCAAGCAGGGGGTCACCGCACGTCGCCAAGAGATCGACCGGCAGCTCGAGAAAGCCACCGCCGCACTCTCGAGCTATCCCGAGAAGGAAGTCCAGATGGCGCGACTGATGCGCGACGTCGACGTCAGCCAACGACTCTACGGGTTTCTGCTCGAGCGGCACCGCGAAGCCGAGATCGTCGAGGCATCGACCACGATCGACAAGCGCATCGTCGACGTCGCTTCGCTGCCGCACCGCCTCACGACACCCCGACGTGGACGCCTGGTCGGTACGGGCATCGCGTCCTCGCTGCTCGCCGCGTTCGCTGCCGTGTGGCTCGCGCACGCGCTGCAAAAACGCCTGCACACCGTCGAGGCCATTCGCCGCGAGCTACCGGTGGCGGTCTACGGCAGCGTGCCCGAGTTCGCACCGATCAAGGCCGACCGCGCCCGGGCCGACCTCGACCTGGTATGGGGTGAGGCCCATGGGCCCAGCGCCGAGGCGTTCCGTGCCTTGTGCGTCAGCGTGGCGCTGGCGCCCGCACGCGGTCGTGGCCGCGTCATTCAGGTGACCTCGAGCCAGCCCGGCGAGGGCAAGAGCACGGTCGCCTCCAACCTCGCGGTCAGCCTGCGCAAGACCGGCGCGACCGTGCTGCTGGTCGACCTCGATCTGCGCAAGCCCGTGCAACACCGCCAGTGGAAGCTCATGCGCGCGCCGGGCTACGCCGACCTCATCGCCGAGGGCGGGGGGGTTGATTCGGCCAACCGCATGACCCAGCACGTCGCCAAGTGGGACCTCGATCTCGTCACGGCGGGGTCGCGATTGCCCGACACGATGTCGTCTCTGATGAGCCCGCTGCTCGGCAAACAGATCGAGGAGTGGTCGTCGCGCTATGACTTCGTGCTCCTCGATAGCCCACCGGCGTTCGTCCCGGACACGACCATCGTCGCGCGGCACGCCGACCTGCTGTTGATCGTCGCCCGACCTGGGCTCGTCGAGCGCGCCAGCCTGCGTCACGCGATCGCTGCACTGGGACGCGTCCGCGTTGCCAAGGGCCTCGTGCTCAACGGGGTGACCCGGCGGCACTCCGAGGACTACTACGGCAGCGCGTACTCATACGCATACGCAGGAGCCTATGGCGAGGCCGACGACAGCCAGCGCGCCGCTTCTTGAGCCGCCCCTGGGGGGGCTGCGTCGGAACTTCGGCTGGGCGCTGGGTGGCCGGGTCGTCTACGGCGCGAGCCAGTTTGCCCTGCTCGTGGTGCTCGCACGCTTGGGCAGCGTCGAGGCGGTCGGTGCGTTTGCGTTCGCGCTGGCGTTCACCGCCCCGCCCATGGTGTTTGCCAACCTCCAGCTGCGGAGCCTGTACGCGACCGATGTGCAGCATCGGTTCTCGTGGTCGAGCTACCTCGGGTTGCGTCGACGGGCGACGTTGGCCGCGTTCGCAATGATCGTTGCCTCGCTGGTGCTGTTTCCCACCGCACCCGACGTCGCCTGGTCGACGCTGTGGATCGCACTCGCCAAGGCCTTCGAGACCTGCTCGGACCTCCACTACGGGGTGTTCCAGCGCCATGGCCGAATGGATCGATTCGGGCGTTCGCTCGCGCTGCGTGGGGTCGTCGGGGTCGGCATCGTCGCCGCGGTCCTGACCCTGGGCGGATCGATGCCGTGGGCGATGGCCGCGATGGCCGCGTGGTGGGGGCTCATGTTGGTCGGGTACGACGCACCGACCGCCCAACGCCTGCGTCCGCCGACGGGACGTGATGGCAACACCGGCTCGATGGCACGACTCGCGCTGCAGGCCGCCCCCATGGGCCTGGTGTTCTTGCTGGACTCGCTGCACCAGAACCTTCCCCGCTACTTCGTGGAGGCCAGGCTCGGCACCACCGAGCTGGGGTTGTTCACGCCGATGGTCTACATGATCACGATCGGCAGCGCGTTCGTCTTCGCGCTGGGTGCCCCGGCGGCGCCGGTACTGGCACGGCACGCCGCGAGCCGCAACGGTGGTCCGTTCGCCGCGCTCGCGTATCGCATCGTCGCGCGCGGAGCCATGCTGGGCGGCGCTGGCGTGATCCTCGCGGTGGTGCTCGGCAAGCCCCTGCTCGCGCTCGCCTACGGCCCAAGCTACGCGGCCGAGGCCAGCGCGTTCGTCTTTGTCGCGATCTCGGGCGCGCTCCACTTCGTCATGGTGCCGACAATCGGGGCGCTCACTGCGGCCCGCGCACTGGCGGTCCAGCCGTTGATCTACGCCGCTGCGATCGTCGCGGCGGGCACCGCCAGTGCCCTGATGGTGCCCGATCACGGACTGGTCGGCGCAGCCCTGGCCGGTGTCGCGGGCATGGCGACCGGGACCACCTGCGCGTTGTTCTTGCTGCGGCGGGCGATCTCGGCCATGTCGGCCACGTCGGCCATGAGCCTCGATCACGGAGGGCCGCGGTGAACCCGACGCTCGTCGCCTCGTGGGCGCTCGCGCTGTTTCTCGTCGTGGGCCGGTGGAGCTTTGCCCGCATCGCCGGCGGCGACGGCTCCGAGTTCCTGCTCGAGCCGCGGGTATGGCTGGTGGCGATCGTGTGTGCGCTCGCGTTCTCGCCGATCGCATTGCCCATCGTTGGACTCGCACCCCGCACTCGCACGGCCGGCATCGCCCTGGTGGTGTTCGTCGGCTATCTCGTGCTCACGGTCGCGTGGGCACCGGATTTCGCCATCGCGTGGAACAAGGGGCTGGAGCTGGCACTCCTGGGGATGGTGCTTCTGGCGCTGATCCGGCTGGTGCCGGCACTGCCCGCCCGCTTGCTCGCCACCGGGATATGGCGCGCGCTGGTCGTGGTGTTCGCGATCTTCGCCGCACTCGCCTTGCTCGGCGCGTCAGAGGGCGACTCGCGAATCGCCGTGCTCGGCGGTGGACCCAACGTGTTCGGCCGCAACATGGCGCTACTCGGGCTGTTCTGTGTGAATTCGCTGCTGACCGGCCGGGTCCGGGCGCTGCCTGTGATCGGACTGTGTGTCGCGGGCCTGCTCGTGCTGTTGTCTGGCTCACGCGGCGCCATGCTCGCGTGCACCGTCGGAGTCCTGGTGCTGCTTTGGGTCCACCGAATACGCCCGTCGCAGCTGCTGTGGCTCGCGATCGCCGGCAGCGTGCTCATCGCCGCGCTCGCCGTCTACACCGACGTCGGTCAGGCCGCGCTCGCGATGTTCAACGAGCGCGTCATCCGGCTCACGTTCGAGCAAGAGTACGACAGCGGTCGCTCGACGCTGTTCGATCAAGCCCTCGCCGTGGGCTGGGCAGCGCCGATCTATGGCGATGGCCTCGGGGGCTTCGGGACCCACAGCACGTTCGACTATCCCCACAACATCGCGCTCGAGGCCTGGGCCGAGGGTGGTTCGGTCGGCCTGGCGTTGCTGCTGGGTGCGCTCGCACTGCCCTTGGCGACGGTTGTGCGCCGACACGGCCAGCACCACGCCCTGGAGCTCGCGGCCTTCGCCGCACTGCTCGCGTCCGCGCAGTTTTCTGGCGATTTCTACGACTCCCGCGGGGTGCTGGTGTTCGGCCTGCTCGCTGTCCTTCAGGACAATGGCGCCATTCGAACGTCCCGTTTCGGGGCCAAGCGCTGGCCCTTGGGCGCGGAGCGCAGCACAGCACACCAGGGCCTGCTGGGGTCCCACGAGAACAGGTGACGACATGGAACGTCGATCGACAGAGTCCACCGGTGCCTACGTCAGCTGGGCCAAGCGTTGCGTCGACATCGGCGTGTCGCTGGTCGCGCTGACGGCACTCTCGCCACTCGCGTTGGCGGTCGCCGCGGTGGTCCGCGCCAAGATGGGTTCGCCGGTGCTGTTCCGCCAGCCGCGGATCGGTCGCGGCGGCACGCTGTTCACGATCCTCAAGTTCCGCACGATGAACGACGCCCGTGGGCCCGACGGCGCGGTGCTGTCCGACGATCGCCGGCTCACCCCACTGGGTCTCTTTTTGCGCAAGTCGAGCCTCGATGAAATCCCCCAGCTCGTGAACGTGCTGCGCGGCGACATGAGCCTGGTGGGCCCGCGACCGCTGCTGATCCGCTACAGGCCCTGGTACACCCCGCGCGAGAACACCCGCCACGACGTGCGTCCGGGCATCACCGGCTGGGCCCAAGTCAACGGGCGCAACGCGTTGGCGTGGGATGATCGCCTGGAACTCGACGCCTGGTACGTGGAGCGCGTCTCGGCTCGACTCGACCTTCGCATCGTGCTGAGCACCGTCGCGAAAGTTCTCGGCCGCGAGGGTGTGCAGGCCGACACCACCGGCTTGTTGGCGCTCGACGACGAGCGCCGGATGGTCGCCGCCGACCGCGAGACGCCGCCCGAACTGCGGAGTGCAGCCTGATGCAGCTCGAGGTGCTGACCACCGCCGACCCGACCGCCTGGGCCCAGGCACTCGCGCAGGCCGGTCGCCACGACTTCTATCACGAGGCCTGGTACCACGCGCTGGCCGAGGCACGCGGAGAGGGTCGCGCGGAGCTGCTGGTGGCTTCGCATCGCGGTGCGACCGTGGCTGTCCCGCTGCTGTTTCGTCCGATCGGCACCCAGCTCGGCCGGGGATTCGAGGGTCTCGAGGACGCCACCAGCGTCTATGGATACCCCGGTCCGGTCGGCCCGCACGACCAAAGCGACGCCCGCGAGATCCGCGAGACCCGCGTGACCCGCGATCTGGGCGCGGCGATGACGGCCTATCTGCGCGAGCGCGGCGTCGTATCCGTCTTCTCCCGACTCCATCCGTTGCTCGATCACGCCAGCCTCGATGGCGAGGTTTCGGGCGTGGTCGAAGCTGGCAAGACCGCTTCGATCGACCTGTCGCGAACCGCCGAGCAGCAGTGCTCCGATATGCGCAGCGGGCATCGCAACGGTCTGAGTCGACTGCGACGCGCGGGATTCACCTGCGAGCGCCGCGGTGCTGCGGGTCTCGAGGTGTTCATCGGGATCTATGAAGCCACGATGCGCAGACTGGATGCGAAGCCGGGCTACCTGTTCTCCCAGGCCCACTACGACGCCTTGGTCGACCACGATCGCGGCGCGATGGAGCTCTTCGTGGTCGTCGACGCCGAGCAGCTCCCGGCGGCAGCGGGCCTGTTCTCGCTGCGCTGCGGAATCGCCCAGTACCACCTCAGCGGCGCGACACTCGAGCATCGCAAACACGCACCGACGACGCTGATGATCGACGACGCCCGACGGTGGGCGCTCGAGCGCGGTGCGACCCACCTGCACCTGGGCGGAGGACTTGGTGGTGCGGGCGATTCGCTCTTCGACTTCAAGGCTGGCTTCGGCACCGGGCGTCACACGTTCCGGGTGTGGCGCGAGGTGCTTCGGCCCGAGGTCTACCGCGAGCTCGCCGCCTTGCGACTGCGAACTGCCGCGGCGACCGCCACCACGTTTTTTCCGATCTACCGCGCGCCCTGAGGCTTGGACGAACCGCACCACGGCCTTGCGCCTGCCCACCCACGACACAACAGATCAACCGCAGGACCTCGAGACCATGCACCCACGACCCCATCGCAGCATCGAGAGTCGCCTGCTCGCGAGCCTACTGGCGTCGCTGCTGGTTCCGGCATGTGCGGGCGGGCGCTTCCACTACGGCGACCACGCCGAGCAGGTCCATGGCTTCGAGTCGCGGGATCTCGAGCAGCTGATCGCCGACAGTGCCAACCCCGGGGCCATCGGGGCCCAGCTGGAGGTCGAGCGCGTCCGCTACGACTTCACCGATGAGCACGACGAGTATCGCATCGGCCGCAACGACGTTCTCGACATCAATCTACTCGGCCACCCCGAGCTCGCGGGCCGCGTGTCGACCCAGGGGACCGCGCAGGGCCTCACCGTGCGCAAGGACGGCAACGTGTGGCTGCCGATGATCGGCCCGGTGGCCGCCGAGGGCAACACGGTCACCGAGTTCGAGGCCGGCCTGCGCAAGGCCGCCTCGCGCTACTTCGTCGACCCCCAGGTCAACGTCGAGATCCTTCGCCACGAGTCGCAGAAGTTCTTCGTCGTCGGTGAGGTCCGCTCGCCCGGGGTCTTCGCGGTCGATGGTGACACCACGCTGCTCGAGGCCCTGTCGCTCGCAGGCGGAGTTCCAGAGACAGGAGACCTGGCCAGCGGCACCATCGTCCGCGATGGCAAGCCCCTGCCGATCGACCTCGATCAGATCGCCCGGGCCGGCGACCTGAGCCGCAACGTCTTCATGCGCGCGGGCGACGTGGTGTTCGTGCCGGACAACGCTGACCACAAGGTGTTCGTGCTCGGCGAGGTCAAGAATCCCGGGATCGTGCGGATCGAACGCTCGCGAATCACGCTCGCCGAGGCGATCGCGAGCACGGGCGGTCCAACGCCAGCGAAGTCACGACGCGAGCTCGCGGTGATCCGCGGCGGCTTTGCGAGTCCGGTCGTCTACCGGATCGATCTCGAGCGCGCGCTGCTGGTCGACGAGCAGATCCTCCTGCGGCCCGGCGACCGCGTCGTCATCGCGCCCACCGGTCTGGCCACGGCCAGCCGCTACATGGAGCAGTTTCTGCCCTTCCTCATGGGCGCCCAGGCGCTCGGTCTCGCGGCCCAGGGCGGTGTCAACGTCGCGAACACAGCCACCAGCGCAGCGAGTCAGGCGCGCTGACTCGAACCTCGGAGACGGCGATGAAGATCCTCTACCTCCACCAGTACTTCGTGCCGCCCGACGCCCCCGGTGGCACGCGCTCGTACGAGTTCGCGAGGCGGCTGGTCAAGCGTGGTCACGAAGTCACGCTGGTGACCTCCGCGGCGATGATGAAGCCCGACTTCGCTGACCCCGACCGGGTGACGCGGCGGCGCTTCGAGGGCATCGACCTGGTGATCCTGCCGGTCGCCTATGGCAACGAGATGGGCTACGCCCGGCGCACGCTCGCGTTCGCGAGCTTCGCCCTGGGCGCAGCGAAAGAGGCCATACGCCACCGACCTGACGTGGTGTTCGCGACCAGCACACCGCTGACGATCGCGATCCCGGGCCTGCTCGCGCGGCTGGTGCGGCGTGTGCCGATGGTGTTCGAGGTCCGCGATCTGTGGCCCGAGCTGCCGATCCTGATGGGCGCCCTGCCCAACCCCGCCGCGCAGCAGCTCGCCCGCGGGCTCGAGTGGGTCGCCTATCACGGTGCGAGCGAGGTCGTGGCGCTCTCGCCGGGGATGGCCGACGGCGTCGCGCGGGCCGGCATCTCGCGCGACCGCATCACCGTCATCCCCAACAGCTGTGACATCGACGCGTTCACGGTCACGCCCGCCGCGGTCGAGGCGTCGCGACGGCGGCATCTCCCGGAGCTCGCGGCGGACCAGCCGCTGGTGGTCTACGGCGGTACGTTCGGGCGTATCAACGATGCCGGATGGTTGGTCGAGGTCGCGGCCCACATGGCAACGATCGCGCCCGAGGTTCGCTTCGCGATGGCCGGCAGCGGCGCCGAGACCGAGGCCATCGCCGCCCGAGGCAGTGCCCGCGGCGTGCTGGGCCGCAACCTGTGGATGTTGCCCGCACTGCCCAAGCGCGAGATGCCGGCCTTCGTTGGCAACGCTGCGGTCGCGACCTCGCTGTTCATGCCGCTGCCCGAGATGTGGAACAACTCGGCCAACAAATTCTTCGACGCGCTGGCCGCCGGGCGACCGGTGGCGATCAACTACGGGGGCTGGCAGGCCGAGCTGCTGGCGTCCAGCGGGGCCGGCATCTGCCTGCCCCAGGGCGATCCCGCCGCTGCCGCGCACGCGCTCGCGGCATTGGTGCGCTCACCCGTCGAACTCGCGCGAGCCTCCCGCGCGGCATCAGACCTCGCGCGACGCCGCTTCGATCGCGATCTTCTCGCGGTCGAGCTCGAGCGGGTGCTTCAGCGCGCAGCCAACTCCCGTCACGCCGTGCCGGGCCTCGTCGAGGTCTCGCCTTGAACGTGCTCATCACCTCCGCCGGTCGCCGCGTCAGCCTGCTGGAGAGCTTCCGGTGCGCCGCAGCGGCGCTCGGAGGCAGTACGCAAAGCGCGGTGTATGCCGTGGATCTCGATCCGTCGCTCAGCGCCGCCTGTCAGGTTGCCGATGGCCACGCCGCGGTGCCGCGTGCCAGTGATCCGGACTATGTCGGCTGCCTGCTCGATCTCTGCAAGCGCTGGGCTGTCGACGTCGTGGTGCCGACCATCGACACCGAACTCGTACCGCTGGCCGAGGTCCGACCACTGTTCGCCGAGCATGGCATCACCATCGCGGTATCGAGCCCGCAGGTGTGCCGCACCTTCAACAGCAAGCGCTCGACGGCGGCATTCTTCGCGCGCAACGGGTTGCCCGCACCGGCGTTGGTCGACGACCTCGAGCGCGCCGAGTTCCCGCTGTTCGCCAAGCTCGACGACTCGAGCCGATCGGTCGGGGCGGGACGGGTCGACTCCTTCGAAGCCGCCGTCGCGCTGCGAACACGGCACCCCAACTACGTGTTCCAGTCGCTGCTCGAGGGCATCGAGTACACCGTCGACGCCTTCGTCGACCGTCGTGGCGAACTCCTGGGCATCGTGCCACGCCGGCGACTCGAGGTTCGCGACGGCGAGGTCAGCAAGGCGCTCGCGACCAAGGACCCCACGATCATCGCCGCGATCCGGAGGTTGTGTGCCTGCACCGAGGGTGCCTATGGGGTCCTGACCATCCAGGTGTTCGTGGGGCCCGACGGGGCCCTGTCATTCATCGAGGTGAACCCACGCTTTGGCGGTGGCTATCCGCTCACGATGCACGCTGGCGCCGACTTCGCCGCCTACCTGCTTCGTGACGTCCGCGGCGAAACCCAGCGCTACGACGAGTCCTGGCACGACGGCACCATGATGCTGCGCTACGACGCCGAGGTGATCGTCCGTGGTCATCGTCTTTGATCTCGACGACACGCTGTACGACGAGGTCGACTTCGTCACCAGTGGGTTTCGTGCCGTCGCCGAGGCGCTCGATCCCCGGCGACCGGAGGTCGTGTTCGAGTACATGCGCGCGCGGTTCGAGGCCGCGGGAAGCGGGCGCGTGTTCGACGACACGCTGGCGCACTTCGGGTTCGACCACGATCTCGGCGCATTGATCGCGCTGTATCGCGACCATCGCCCGGACATCGAGTTGCCTCGCGACCGCGTCGCTGTGCTCGCGGCCCTGCGGCGACGCTTCGCGTTCGGCTTGGTGTCCGATGGTCCTTGCCGGACCCAGCGCAACAAGTTCGACCGCCTCGGGTTGGGCCCGATGATCGCCCAGCCGGTGTTCACGGCCGAGCTCGGGGCGCCCAAGCCAGCGAAGGCCGGATTCGAGCAGATCATGCGGCAATGCGCAGGCGAACGCGCGTTCGTCTACGTGGCCGACAACCCAGCCAAGGACTTCATCGCCCCGCGGGCGCTAGGCTGGCGGACCATCCGATTTCGCAATCCCCGGGGGATCTACCGCACCATCGAGGGCGAAGCCGACGTGGAAATCGGCCAACTCGGCGAGCTCGTGCCGCTGTTGGACGCCGGCAGTTGTGTCACAAACGCCGAGATGCGACTCTAGCCGCATCATGAAGCGCCTCCACGTCATCCTCCTCGCCGCCTTCACCATGCCCACGATCGGGTGTGACTCCGGCGGCGGTGAGTACGTCAAGAAGATGGAAGAGTTCTCCACCACCATGTGCGCGTGCAAGGACGCCGCCTGCGTGACCAAGACCAGCGCAGACAATGCCGACTGGCTGTCGAAGAACGCTGCCCTCGCGGCCAAGATGGACGCGAAGGACGCGGAGAAGATCACCGCGGCAACCACCAAGATGACCGAGTGCGCGACCAAGATCGCGACCGGCGCGGCGAAGTGAGCCTGGCGCGCTGCTGAGGCCGTTTCGGCGGCCCCTGCAACGCACGGTTGGCCACGGCCGACCGGGGACTCGCGAACGGTGGCACATTGGCCGCCGTCGCGAACCCTCGGAGCCGCATGCGAACCTCGAACGCACCCTCAACTCTCCTGTGTGCCCTGCTCGTTGGCGCCTGCTACAGCCCGAACGATGATCCGGCGGCGAGCGCAGGTTCGGACGCCGAGTCGTCCTCGTCGGGAAACCCGTCGACCACGACGATGACCGGCACGACCGTGGCAGAGACGACGCTCTCGACCACGACCGCTGACGATGCCGAAAGCACCGGCACCGAGTCCTCGGGCGACGCGACGTCCTCGAGCGCCGACGGTTCATCCGGCCCACCACCGGATCCGTTCTGTGGTGACGGCAACGTCGATCCCAACGAGGAGTGCGACGACGGCGAAGCGAACGCGCTGACCGCCGCATGCCGGCCCGACTGCACGCCGGCCTCGTGTGGTGATGGCGACCTCTGGGCCGGGGTGGAAGCCTGCGACGACGGCGAGGGGGACAATGTGCTGGAGGTCGGGGCCTGCGCGCCGGATTGCTCGCGGGTGATCGAGGAGAAGGTGATCGAGTTGGGGTCCGAAATCAGCGATGGCGACTTCGGGAACAACCCGGTCGCCTTCGCTGACTCGGCGTGTGGACCCGGCTCTTTGGCGATGTTCGCGTATCCCAATGTTCGGGAGGCGGCGCTCGACCCGTTCGACAGCTCGCGTGCTGTCGACTGGGTTCTGAGGCCATACACCGCATACACGCGCGAGGATGGCACGCTCCTCTGGATCACGGATGACACCCCACTCCTGGGTGTCCGCGAGGGAGCCCAGGAGGACCTGCTCGCTGGGGTGGTGCCCGGCTGCCCGCTCTGCATCAACTTGAGCGCCATCACCGGCCTGGACGACGGATGGACAACCGCTGTCGCCAACTCCTGCAGCCTGTGGAGCAGCGGTTCTCCGGGAATCGAACCGGATCTCGGAGATCCATACAGCGTCGACGAGTTCATCGTCGACGGGAACCCCGGGTTCCACGGAGACTGCGAATCGCTCAGTTTTGTTTATGTCTACTGCGTGGAGCAGTAGACATGAACCGGGCCGCGCCACGATCCGTCGTGGCGCCCGCCGCAGTGTTTCAGCCGCAGGGCATCCCGCTGCTCGTCGGATTGGTCAAGCACGCGCCAGCCGCCGAACCGGAGCCACCCTGCGGGCACGCGGCCATCGGCCCCATGCCGTCGCACACCGGAATGCACACGACGTAGTTCATCACAAACGACACCGCGAGGAAGCCGTCGGGGCACATGTTGCCCACCGGTGCCGGGTAGTTAGGATCGCCCATCGCCGGAAGGTTCATCGCGTCGTACTGACACGCGCCGCCCTGACACTCCATGCTGTCAGGGCAGGCCATACCGCCGCCGCATGCGAGCACGCAATGGCTCGCCTCACCCAGGCAAGCCATACCGCCGCCGCCCGTCATCTCGCAGGTCTCGGCGCCTGGACACTCCCCCCCACCCGTGGTCTCGGCACCGCCGATGCAGATGCACCCGATGCACATCCCACCCGCGCACATCGAGTCATCCTGGCACTCGTCGGTTGGCAAGCAGTCGCCACCGGTGTCCTGCGGCATCGTCGGATCCGTCGTCGCATCCGTCGGGTCCGTCGTCCCGCCCGACTCAGCGGACGCGGTGGCCGGATCTCCGCTCGACTCGGCGGGCTCCGTCGTCATCGAAGTGCTGACGCTGGTGCTCAGCGTCCCCGTATCAGCGCCGGTGCCGTTGTCGTCTTCTGCGGGGCACGCGATCAAGCCGAAGCTCGAGAGCACAGCCGTGAGGCGAACGAAGTGTTGGGTAAGCTTTGTCATGATGGTGCCTTCTTTCAGGTCAGTGCAGCCCGCCCGGAGCAGACCGGGGCAGTGACGCACAGAAAACTGCCATAAGGGCCTCGCCTGCGGCAGAGTTTTCGCGCTTGCGCCGGCGTGCGGTCTCCAACGCCAAGGCGCAAGCTACTGGCGAAACCGCACCCCGCGTCGGCAGTTCTGTCCCGGCATTTTCCGTAGGCACGAGCCCCGCAGCTCACGACGAGCGCCCGCATCCACCCCGCCCACCGCGGCATCGGTGTCAGCCTTGCGGGCCCCCAGATGCGGCGCTAGGCTCAGCTCAATCCGGTAGCGGTGGTGCTATCCGGTGCCTTAGTTAGGTTGGTCGCTCGGGTCAAATATAGATGTTCCCGGCCGACGCCGTGCTGACAACTCGTAGAAGATTATCCATGAAACAACACCATTGCATCGTTGTCGCCCTGTTCATCGCGATCCCAGCGGGTGGCGCACTCGCCTGCGGCGCCGCGGTCGGCGAAACCGCCTCCGCGTCCGTCTCGGAATCCGGCGAGGAGTCTGCCGAGAGCAGCGGCACGGATCCGGTGCCCGTCGACTGTGTCTACGCCGGTGAAACCCGCGACGACGGCGAGGAGTTCGCAACCGAAGACGGCTGCGTCACCTACCTTTGCGACCAAGGCAGCCTGACCGTGCTGGCCGATTCGCGGGTCACGGTCGACGGCGACCTCGCCCTGCCCTCGCAAGCCGACGTCGATGCTCAGATGTGCCTGGGCACTGTCACCGGCGCGCTCACGATCTCAGGCTCGGCGGCGGACCTCACGGGCCTGCAGCAGCTGACACGCGTCGGCGGACTCATCGACATCTCCGCCGCCGAGGTCGTCACGCTCGACGGGCTGCAGAATCTCGCCGAGGTCGGCGGCATGCGGATCGCCGACAACGCGAGCCTCACCACGATGGTGTTCTCTCCCTACATGAGCGTCTTCGGAGACATCACGATCCAGAACAACGACGCGCTCACCTCGCTCGCCGGCGTCTCGTTCATCGGACAATGCACCACCTGCGCGATGGGTCGGCCCGGCCTCCCCGATGGCGAGGCCACCACCGGCGGCTCCGATCAGGACCCGGGCGGCGACGGCGGAGGCAGCGCGACCGGCGAAGAGCCCACCGCCGGTGGCACGTTCTACGGCAACATTCTCATCGCCGACAACGACGCGCTGGTCGACCTCTCGGCGATGGGCAACCTCGCGTTCGCTTGGGCCGACGTTCGCTTCCGCAACAACGCCTCGCTGGCCGAGCTCAACTTGGGACAGCTCATCGAGATCCGCGGAAGCCTGGAGGTCTCGAACCACCCGGCACTGGACACGGCGGCTGCGCAGGCGTTCGCCGACGGCATCGACGTGTGGGTGACCACGCTGGTGTGCGGCAACCTCGGCGGCACCCCCTGTGCTTAGGTCGATCGCACGCTAAAGCCACAGCCGCGCCGAAAGTGCATCGCCAGGTGCTACCTTTGGCGATGATGTCGACGATGCCGCGCGAGCCTTCATCGGGGTCCAGCAACCTGGTCGCCCCGCAACCAACTCGCCGCCGCGTCGCCGCGGTGGTCCTGGGAGTGCTGGCCTGCGCGACGTGGCTTTCCGATTTCCCTCAGCCCGCGCCGCTGGCGTGCGTCGAGCCTCCCGGCGACACCCGCGTCGCGGTCCGCGTGCACTGCGGCGAAGCCTCCGACTGCGCCGCAGCGCAGGCGCTCGCGATCGATGTGTGGAGCGAACACCAAGGCCCTGGGCTGCCCCTGGACCTGGTCGTGTACGAGCGTGATGTACCCACGCTCGAGGCCGCAGGCCTGCGCCCCGAGGTCCTGGTGTCCGATATCGACGCAGTCGCCCGCGCCGAGGCCCAGCGGCTGGCGCTGCCCGAGATCCAAAAGCCCAGCGATTGGTTCGGCGAGTTCCGCGACTTCGGGGCCATCAGCACGCACCTGGGTCAGCTCGCTGCGCTCCACCCCGAGCGCGCCACGCTGGTCGCCGTCGGCAGCTCGATCGAGGGCCGCCCGCTGTGGGCGCTGCGCATCGGCGGCCAGCATCCCGGCAGCACTCCGATGCTCGTCAACGGGGCCCAGCATGCCCGCGAGTGGATCGCCGCGATGGTCACGACCTGCGTCGCAGACCGACTCGTCCGCGACTACGAGACCGTCCCGGCGATCCGCGAGTTCGTCGATCGCACGGAGTTGTGGGTGATCCCGGTGGTGAACCCCGACGGCTATCAGTACTCGTGGAGCTCCAACCGCTACTGGCGAAAGAACCGCCGCGGCAGCCACGGCGTGGATCTCAACCGCAACTTCTCGGTCGCGTGGGGTGGCAGTGGCTCGAGCAAGGAGAAGCGCTCGGAGATCTATCGCGGTGAGTATGCGTTCTCGGAGCCCGAGACCATCGCGTTGCGTGACCTCGCGCGACGCGAACACATCGCGTTGCACATCGACTTTCACTCCTATGGTCAGCTCGTGCTGTATCCGTGGAATCACACCCCGGCGCCGGCCAAGGAGCGTGGACGTTTCACCGCCGTCGGCGACCGCATTGCGTCGGCGATCTACGCGGCCCACAAGACCAGCTACAGCCTCAAATCCGGGGCCCAGCTCTACCCCGCCGCCGGCACGATGTCGGACTGGATGTATGGCGAGGCCGACGCGCTGTCGTTCACGATCGAGCTGCGCCCCAAGGGCGGCAGTGGCTTCGTCCTGCCACCCGAACAGATCCGTCCGACCTGTGACGAGGGCCTCGCCGCAGTGTTGGAGCTGCGTGCGGCGCTCGACTAGCCCTGCTAACGTCGCCACCGAACAATGACCACGCCGCCCGAGGGAGCCTTCGCTGCGGCGCTGCGCCGACGGGATCGCGCCGCCGTCGAAGCGATCGTGGGCAGTGCAGTGCTCCCGCGGGCGACCTTGGTGCCGCGTCCATGGGGAGGCCAAGCGATCGCACGACGTCGCGGCCAGCCCGACGCGCCCGTGGCGATCGGCGAATCGTTCGAGCTGGCCGCCGCCGCGTCCGACCCCGAGGCCGCGACCTACGCGAGTCACGTGCGGCTGCCCGATGGCGACAGCATGGCGCTGGGCGACGTGCTGCACGCGTGTCCCGAGCTCCTGGGCGAAGCCCACGTGCTCGCGTTCGGGCACGAGCTGCCGCTGCTGCCCAAGCTCCTCGACGTTCAGTCGTTGCTGTCGATCCAGGCCCATCCGCCCGGCCATCCCGAGCTCTACGTCGTGATCGACGCGGCGCCCGGGGCCACGCTGCACCTCGGACTCCAGCATGACACCGACGCGCGGGTCTTGGCCGCACGGCTGGGGCGTGGCGTCGAGCTCCAGCGCGAGGTCGCTGATTTTCTTCACGCACGATCCGACGCCGCCGCGTTGACCGACCGGCTTTCTTCATGGCTGCTCGGTGACTCCAGCGCGCCGTTGGACCTCGAGCTGGCGCGGCTGTGCTCCCCCGTCGCCGGGTCTCTCGTGGCGCTGCAACAGCTCGGCGCCGAGGTGCTCGGTCGCATGCACGAGATCGCGGTCGGGCCCGGCACCGTCCTCCACAACTGCGTGCCCCACCCGACCCAGGGCCACCCGAGCGCGACACTGCATGCGTTGGGCAACCCCGGTCGCCTGCCGGTGCTCGCGCTGGAGATCCGAGTGGTCGGCCCGACCTTTCGCGCGTGGGACCACGGCCGCCTACCCGCCCGAGCACTCGACATCGCCGCGGCCCTTGCCCACGCACCGATGACGGCGCAGCGCGTCGAGGACTTCGTGCTCGCAACCGACGACCGCGAGTTCGCGGTCGACAACGGCGTGTTCACTGCCGAACGCCTCGCGCTGGGAATGGCGGCGGTGCAGCGCCGCGGTCGCGAACGCCCCGAGTTCGTTCACGTCTGCAGCGGGGTCGCCGAGCTCGGCGGCGGCCGTGACCCCTTGCTGCTGC
>CANLQR010000080.1 GCA_947492135.1 Deltaproteobacteria bacterium
AAGCACGACAGTGACAGCAAGGCGCGGCCCAGCAGTGCCGGAATGCGAAGCACTCGAGCAGTCTAGGCGGCGCGTGGCTAGCCCGCACTGCGGATTGTCGCGAGCGGTCGCGACCGCGACGTGACCGGCCGACCACTCTCGGACTACAGCGGACCCAGCTTCGCCGCAGACCGACTCGCGCCCGGACCGGTGGTCAGGGAGATCGCAGGATCGGTCAACCGATCGATCGCCCGCGCCGCCGCGAAACACGACAACGACGCGCCGACCATCGCGAGGGTGATCCACAAGAAGGCGCGCTCGGTACCAATGCTCTCGGCGACTGCCCCGAACAGCGGTGGGGTGACCATGTCGCCCAGCAGGTGCGTGGCAAACACCGTCAATGCGAAGGCCATCGCGCGCTGCTGAGGTGCGACGAGGTTGGCGATGCTGGCGTTGTTGGCCGGAACGCTGGCAAACAACGCGGTCGCCCCGATACCGAGCGCGATGACGCTGACGGCACGAACCTCGCTGGCGAAACCGATCCACAGCGCAGGAACCGCGATGGCATAGGCGACCGCGGCGAGCCGGGCGTAGGCGCTGCGCCAGCGCCGTGCCAGGCGATCGCCGAGCCATCCGGCAATCAAGCTGCCGCAGATCCCCGCCACCAACGCCGTCGCGCCGAACGACGTGGTCGCTTCGATCTTGGTCATCCCGCGATCGGTCTGAAAGAACTCGATGCAAAAGTGGAGCATCGGCACCAGCATGATCACCGCGAAGGTCTGAGCAACGATGAGCAGCACCATCGGCCGGCTCCGCAACAACAACAGGTAGCCGCCGAATCCGAGGCGCGCCGCCGTCCCGGTCGACATCGACGCCGCCGGCGACACCTCGCGCGGCTCTCGCAGGCCGTACAGCAGGATCGCGAGCACGATGCCAGGCAACCCGGCCAGCAAGAACGCGTCGCGCCAGTCCGCGATCACGGGCCCGACCATCCCGCCGACCGCATAGCCTGCGGTGCCGCCCAACGGCATCCCGATGGCGTAGAGCGCAAGCATGCGCCCGCGTGCCCGGTCGGACACGTACTCCGCCACCAGCGCCGGCCCCATCACGACGCACCCCGCTTCACCCACGCCGATGAGGAAGCGGGAGAAAAACAGCGTGGTCTTGTCGGGGGCGAGCCCGGAAGCGATCGTCGCGAGCGACCAGACCGCCACGCACACCGCAAACAGGCGGGTACGCGGCCATCGCGACGCCGCCCAGCCCAGCACCGGCGCGAACGCCATGTACCCGAGCGTGAACGCCGACCACAGCCCACCGAACTCGGCCTTGCTCAGCGAGAAGGCCGCGACGATCTCGCGCTCGAGCGCGCTGACGACCTGACGATCGAGGTAGTTCACGAAGTTCGCGCCCGCGAGCACCGCGAGCGCAAACACGAGATATGACCGCGAGAAGCTGCGAGAGCCGGGCACGAGCGCGCGGAGCCTAGCAGGCTGCCGCGGCGGCCATCGAGCTTTCGCCTCGATTATTGTTTGGGGTTGTTTGGCGTTGTCTGGCGTGGTTTGGCTCGCGCTGGGCTCATTCGTGCCACACGACGTCGGTGCCCGCAAAGCGCTTGCGCATCACGGCGAGCGCCTCGGGGTTCTGTTCGACCAAACACACGTCACGCCCCAGGCCAGCGCCGGCCTCCCCGAAGCTCCCGCTGCCGGCGAAGAAGTCGAGCAATCGATGCTCGGGCCGCGAGTGGACGCGAACGATGCGACTGAGCAGCCCCACGGGTTTTTGCGTGGGGTAGCCGGTCTTTTCCTTGCTGGTGGGGCTGACGATGGTGTGCCACCAGGTGTCAGTCGGGGTCTTGCCTCGCTCGGCCTTCTCGGCGCCCACCAGCGTGGGCGCCATGTAGGGGATGCGATCGATCTCGTCGTAGACAAAGCAGTAGTCCTCGACGTCCTTGGCGTACCACAGGATGTTGTCGTGTTTGGGCGACCAGCGCTTGGTCGCGCGACCGCCGTAGTCGTACGCCCAGATGATCTCGTTCACGAAGTTCTGGCGGCCGAAGATCCCATCGAGAGCGACCTTGGCGTAGTGCACCTCGCGGTAGTCGAGATGCAAGAAGAAACTCCCGGTGCGACTGAGCAACCGGTGGGCCTGCTGCAATCGCGGCAACAAGAACGCCATGTAGTCGTCATAGTCGTCGTCGAACGCGCTCGTGCCGACCACGGTGGTCTTGTAGCGATGCCCACCGAATCCCACCCGATCGCCCTGCGCATCACGTTGGGTGCTGATCCGGGTCCGTTTCTGAGGCCCACCGGTGTTGAACGGCGGATCGACATAGATCAGATCGAACGACTCCGCGGGAAAGCCCGCGAGGATCGGCAGGTTGTCGCCGCTGAAGATCTCGAGTCGTCCTCTGCTCACCAACCCGGGAGTCACTGGGGCGCCGTCAGCTCGAGCTCGACGTCATCGAAATTCACTTCGATACCGGACTCGGGCGTGCTCAGGTTGATGAGTCGGATCTCGAGGTCCTCTCCGAGCGCCGCGTCCGACGCAGACGCGGTGAAGGTGAGCTCGCTGAGTTCGAACTCCCCTTCGGAGGGCGCCAAGGTATTGTCATCGGCAACGAGCACCGTGGAGCCCGCGACCAGCTCGATGCGGTAGCCGGGGAACCCATCGAGATCGTAGGGCGCGCCCTGTGACGCGGCGATGTTGCCGACCTGCACGCGCAACGTGTACTGGGTATCGACGGTCAGCTGGGTCGACAATCGCTGCGCAATCCCGGCAGGGATTCCATCGGTCTGGGTGTTCCACAGGAACACCAGCGCCACGTTGTCGCCCTCGGGGGCACCCTCGGGAAACAGGGCTGTGCCGTTGGGGTTGAGCACGCCAACGACGTTCATGTTGCCGTCGATCACGGATCCCGGGTCGTAGCGGCGCCATCCGTCGGGTGCCGCCGTGAAGTCGAGCTCGCCGTCAGCGAGCACCTGTTGCTCGAAGCCTGCGTTGGCGACCAACCCCGAGGACGAGCCGCTCGACTCGGATCCACCCGTGTCGGCGCCGTCTGACTGCGCTTGGCCCGAGTCAGCGCCCGTCGAACCGCCGAGCTGGGGCTCCGAGTCCGCGCCGCAGGCGAGCCCCATGAACCCGAGGACCGCGAACACAACGAGTCGCCGAGCCCCGCACGCTGGATGCATCGTTCTCATAGCCGGATGCTACTTCAATGGCATCCGTGGGCAAGGCCGAACCCCGGTCGGGTTTGGCCTGCCACGCGAGGGCCGCCATCCGCGCCTGCTACGGGCGCTCGAAGATGACTCGCTCGTACGCGAGGCTCTGCTGTAGCTGATCGAACTGACCGCAGCGCCAGCCGTCGTTGAGCGTGTTGTTGAACGTGGTCCAGCAGACCCGCTGTTCACCGTTGGTGCCCGCCGCGAGCGAGCTGTCGAGCACGTCGCAGCTCTGACGCTGGATCGGGAGGCCCTGGGGTGCAAATCCCCACGAGAAGTTCTGATCGTAGTACCAGCCGACCCCGTTGGCGTCGTGCGGGACGTTGCTTTGGTCGGTGTCGAACAGGACATCTTGCCGTGGCGCGTTTGCGGCCACCAACAGGGTGTCGCTTCCGGTCTCGCGGCAGCCCAGCAGCAGGTTGCCGCCGCTGCACAGCTGGTTGATGGCGAGCAGCGACGAGCCGGCACCGTTGTAGGTCTCGATCCAGCACGGCGTCCACCCCAGGAGCGCGTCGACCGGGACGTCGTTCAAGACGCCCGAGAAGTCGAAGAACGCACCACAAGTCGCACAGCTGGTCGTCGCGAGCGCCGTACATTGTGGCGTCCACGCATCGGTGCAGCACGTCGGGTCGGTCTCACAAACCGATTCGCTGCAGGTCACGTCGTCGCACCCTGGCGTCGCATCGCCCGCGGGATCGCAACAGTCGCCGCTGTAGTTTTCACAGGCCGACGTATCGTAGCCGTCACAACCAGCGTTGCAGGTCAGCGTCCCGCCAGAGAATCCGAGACCAGCGCAGGTTTCGGTATTGAGGTCGCTGCCATCGCAGGCCTCGCCGCTCTCGATCGAGTTGTTGCCGCAGGCGCCCGCGTCGCAGGCGTCGCACACTGCGTCCGCCAGATCGGCGCAGTCCTGGTCCCACGCGCCAGCGCAGCAGGACGGGTCGGTGCCACACACTTGAGCCGTGCACGCGACGTTGTCGCAACCCGGGGTGCCATCAGGGGCGCAGCAGTCGCCCGCGTACTCCAGGCAGGCGGCCGTGTTGAAGCTCTGGCAGTCGCCGTTGCAGGCCAGCTGACCGTAGTCGAAGCCCACGGTCGCGCAGCTCTCGCCACCGAGCAGCTGGCCATCGCAGACCTCGTCACCGGGTTCGACGAAGGGGTCGCCACAGCCGTAGGCGCCGCAGGCGACGCAGAGGTCGGCTGCCGCGAGGGCGCAGCTGGCGTCCCAGGTCTGGTCGCAGCACCACGGCTGGTTCTCGCAGACCGCAGCGGCGCAGTCGAGGTCGTCGCAGCTCGGATCACCGTGTGCAGCGCAGCAATCCCCGCCGTCGGCGAGGCAGTTCGACGTGTCGTACTGGGTGCAGTCGAACGAGCAGAACAAGAACCCACCGCCAAAGCCGAGGTCGGTGCAGTCGTTGCCGTTGAGGTCGAGATTGTCACAGACCTCGGCGTCCTCGGTGAGGTAGTTCCCGCAACCCGGCGGCACCCCGCAGGTCTCGCAGGAGTTGTTCGCGAAGAACTCGCAGTTGGCGTCCCATTCGACCTCGCAGCAGTAGCTGTACTGCAGACAAACCTGTTGGGTACAGGTCGCGTCGTCGCAGCCCGCGCCATCGTGGGCCGAGCAACACTCGCCACCGAAGTCCACACAGCCACTGGTGTCGATCCCGCTGCAATCGTCGAGGCAAGCGATGATGCCGCCGTCGAAGCCCTGAGACACGCAGGTCTCGCCGCCGACGTCGGGGTTGTCGCAGGCCTCGGCGCCGTCGAGCACGCCGTTACCACAGACGTCCGGCGTGTTGCAGATCTCGCAGGCCTGGGTCGCAAAGTCGGTGCAGAAAAAGTCCCAGGTCTGGTCGCAGCACCACGGCTCGTTGGCACACACGAGGTCGACACAGGCCTGGTCACTGCATCCGGGACTGTTGTGCGGCGCACAGCACGAGCCCGCAAAGTCGACGCAACCCGAGGTGTCGAGCGCGGCGCAATCCGCAGCGCACGCGAGCACGCCTCCATCGTAGCCCTGAGACACGCAGGTCTCGCCGGCAAAGTCGGCGCCGTCGCAGGTCTCACCGACCTCGCTCTCGCCGTTGCCGCAGATGTCGGGGGTGTTGCAGACGTCGCAGAAAACCCCCGCGACGTTGCTGCACTGCTCGCTCCACCCAAACTGACAGCACTCGGGCAGCGCCTGACACACGGAGTCCTGACAGACCTCGTCCGAACAACCCAGCCCGCCGTTGCCATAGCAACAGCCGCCCGCGCCCGCGCCCAGTTCGTTGATGCTCAGGTTCCAGTTGCCCGTGCTCCCGAACAGTCCACCGATCGAGAGGATGACCGAGTCACCGGCCTGCAGGCCCAGCGTCAGCTCGGCAGCACCGCCGCCACCCCAGTCGGTCGTGCAGCTCAGCTCGAACTCGGCGCCACAGTCGCTGTACGCGGCCAGGGTGATGTCGAAGTCGGAGCCGCCGGTGTTGAAGATCCAGGTTCCATCGCTGGGCGCAACCCAGAGCAACATGCTCGCGGGCGAGGCCTCGCCCGTGCACGACGCCACGTAGTCGCTGTCCTCATCGATCGTGCTGCCCGCCGCCACATCGTCGCCGACGACCGAGCCGAGGTCTTGCTCGACGCAGCTGGGCACATCGAGGCAGCCACCCAGGTCGAGGCTGCCGCAGTCCTCAGCGCAGAACAGCAGACCCGCCTCGAACCCCTGCGACGCACAGTCTTGGCCGCCGAGGTCGAGACCGTCGCAGACCTCGGCACCTTCGACAGCATCGTTTCCGCACGAGCGCGAGGTGCAGCCACCGGAGTCGAACATGCAGGTGTCGGAGCACGCCAGGGTGCCCGAGCCGAGCCTCATGCTCTCGCACGACGCTCCCCCGAGATCGTCGCCATCGCATTGTTCGCCGTCGTCGAGCATGCCGTTGCCGCAGGTCTCGCCGCCGGTCGAAGTCGACTCCGAGCCGCTTTCGGTGGCCGACTCGGTCGGCTCCGTCGCGTCGGCGCCCGTGCTGGTGTCGGCCGTGGTCGCCGAGGTTTCAGCGGTGGTCGCAGTCGTCAGCGTCGTCGATGACGTGCCCTCGCCAGATGTGATGTCGCCAACGGCCTCGGTGAGGTCGTCGCTGCAACCCGACGCGATCACACACGCGCCGAACATCCAAGGAACAAGTCGAAGTGTCCGCATTGCTTTCACAACCTTCCGCTATCGCAGAATCTTGCCCAACGCCGGAACGAAACACAACCCAGATCCTGCAGCGCTGGCACACGAGCACCCGTCAGCCTGCTCCACCGATTGGCACGGCGCCGGCAATCGGGACAACCTCGACTGACGTCACAGTCCCGCAAGCTCGCGGATCGCCCCGATGAGCTCCTCGGTCCGTGACGGTGCGCCATCCCAGAGCACCGTGCGCTGGGCCTGCACGGCGTCGGAGTCGGGCGCGAGCAACGATACGCGAACGCTGTCGTCGCCCTCGTCGTTGGGCTCGACGAGGATCCGGTGGGTACAGCGGTCGCCCGCATCGACGGGCTCGTCGAACAGTACCCTGATGGGGAGCTCGGCTCCGCTGAAACAAAGCGCGCTCTTGACGGGGTAACCCAGCGTCCGCGCGAGCACCACGACCGCGTGTTCGATCAGCGGATACGGCCGCACCCAACCGATCAGCGTGTCCAGTTCGTTCGCCATGGCGGGTCCGTGACTACGATGCCCCAGCTGGGCCCGACGTGCCAGCCGCGTCGAGGCCGAGTTGGGCCGCGCGGACGAGCGCTGACCTCGGCCCGCGCCGGTTCACGCGGCAGCACGCGTTGCCCGAGCCGCCACCTGCGCCAGCACGTCGAGCGCGGCAACGCGGTACGCCTCGGCCATCGTCGGGAAGTTGAAGACATTGTCGACGAACTCCCGCACTCGGCCGCTGCCCAGCAAGACCAACTGGCCCAGGTGAACGAGCTCGGTGGCGCCCTCGCCGACGATGCCCACGCCGAGCAACCGCTCGCCGGTGGGATCCGCCACGATCTTGAGGAAGCCCTCGGGCTCGTCGGTGATCTGTCCGCGCGCCAGCTGATCGAACGCAGCGCGGCCAACCACGACGTCACCGAGGCGTTTGCGCGCGGCCGCTTCGGACTCACCGACTGCGGCCAGCTCTGGAATCGTGAAGATCCCCATCGGCACGGTCGACGCCGCGTGGGCCTCGGCGCGCCCCAGAGCATGCATCACCGCGCGCCGGCCCTGCTCCATCGACGTCGACGCGAGCGCCGGCGGCCCGATCACGTCGCCCACGGCGTAGATGTGCGTGGCCGACGTCTGGCCGTGGGGGTCGACGATCACTCGCCCCTGCCCGTCGAGCGCAACCCCGGCGGCCTCGAGTGCGAGTCCGGCAGTGCTCGGCAGTCGGCCCAGCGCGACCATGACCTTCTCGGAAGCGAGGGCCTGGCCGTCGTCGAGCTTGGTGATCGTTCCCGAGCTGTCGTCGCAGTCGATCCCGAGCACGGCCCGCTCGCCGAGGTAGCGGCCGCCCATGTCCGTGAACGCGTCGAGGAATCCCTGGGACAGGTCGGGATCGAGAAACGCGAGCGGTCGGGCCGCGCGGTCGACCAACGTGACCATCACCCCGAGACTCGCGAGGATCGATGCGTACTCGCAGGCGATGATCCCACCGCCGAGAATCACCATCGAGTGCGGCAGGTATTCGAGTCCGAGCACCGAGTCGCTGTCGAGCACGTGTTCATGGTCAATGACGATCCCAGGTGGTTGTCGTGGTCGCGAGCCGGTCGCGATGACGATGGTGGTGGTGGCGTCGAGCACCCGAAGCGAACCATCGGGGCTTTGGACCTCGAGGGTGTGGGCTGACACGAAGCGAGCGGCGCCGTGGAGACGCGTCACGCCGGCAACCGACAGGTCCTCGCCAAGCGCACGCACGTGGGCCTCGATGACACGGTCGAGGCGACCACGCACGTGGGAGAACTGCAGCTCGGACGGCACCACCATGCCGAACTCCCGGGCTTGAGCGAAGAATCTCTGCAGCTGGCGGGCCGCCTCGCGCAGCGCCTTGCTCGGGATGGTCCCGCGGTGGACGCAGGCGCCACCGATTTTTGGATCGCGTTCGACAATCGCAACCCGCGCCCCGGCTTGGCTGGCGCACGCCGCCGCCTTGAGGCCGCCCGGGCCCGCACCCACGATCACCCAATCGAAGGATTCGTTCATACCATCGACTCCACCGAGCGTGCGATGGTTGCCCCGCTCGCCACGATTCGGTCGAGATCTTCGGGGTACAGATTCAGGGCTGCGCTGCGCGGCGTCGCGGCCCTGGCCTCGTCGAGGGTATTGGTCGACATCGCGACTGCGAACGTACCGGCGAGCTGCGCCGTCAGGACATGCTCCCCAAAAGCGGAGGGCGTCTCGGCGCTGCCACCCTGCGCGACGGTCGCTCGAACCGCCGGCGACAGCTGCCAGCCGTCGCACAGCAGCAGGCCGGCGGGCACCGCGAACTCGTTCATCAGCGCCACCACTTCGGCGTCGCTCACGGTCGTCTTGGCGGCGGCGAGTAGACGCAGCACCACGGGGACGCCGAGCTGCCGGAACAGGCCGCAGAGAAACGCAGAGTCGACCGCCTGACGTCGAGTCCGCGCGATCTCCTTGGCGAACAACCCGGTCGCGAGCGACTCACGCCACCACACACCGAGTTGGGGCTGGTAGGAACCCGAGCCGGTCATCGCGGCGCGCACCGCCGCGGTCATGGCCAGCGACGCAACTTCGACCATTCCGAGCCGCGCGACTGCCTGACGCGCCAAGACGATCTCGACCGTCGTTCCGTAGATCGAAGAGTTGGCCGAACGCAACACCGTGGCACACAGCACCGGGTCACGCTCGATATGGCGGGCCACGTCGGCGGCGCCACGCGAAGGATCCTGGGCGGCGAGCATCACGTCCTGCGCGACGCGGGGTAGGACTGGAAGTTCGACAGTGCCGTCCTCGAGCCCACGCACGACAAGGGTTCGGGGCGACGCGTCCGCGTTCGGGATGGGTCGCTGGACGGCAGCACTCACGAGAGAGTCCATCGACCGCCACGCCATCGACCGGAGTGCCACTACGGTCCAGATCGCTCGGACGTGGGTCAGGCCGGTGCATCGGGTCGAGCGCGTGCTAGCTTCGCGGACGGTGGCCGCGCCCGACGATCCGATCCTGCGCCCGCTCACGCATTTGCACGGCGCACGGCACCACGTCGCCCCAACCGACCGCCTCCGCGCGATCCGCCGGGGCGCCCATGCGCTGCGTGAGAGGTTGCTGTCCGCGCCGCCGGTCCGGTTCTTCCGATCCTTCGATCTCGTGCGTGTGCCCTATCCCACCAAGTACGCACTTCGCGAGGCGTGCGGTCTGCCGGTGCCGTACGTGCACATCCTCAACCGATTGTTCGTGGTGCAGTTCGATACCCCCGCGGGCATCAAGACCTTGCTCGGCGAGCCCCTCGATCGGCTCGCCAACGCGAAGACGCCCTTCTTCGCGCGGCTCGCGGCGCCCATGGGGGGCGCCGACGGGGCGATCGCGCGGCGGGTGTGGCCGCCGCTGGGCGACGTGGTCGAGATCCTCGACGGCCTCGGCATCGCGCCCGGCGACGTGGACTACATCACGTACGACCACCTGCACACCCAGGACCTGCGACGATGGCTGGGCTCGCACGATCGCGAGGCTTACTTCCCCAATGCCAAGCTATTGGTGATGCGTCAGGAGTGGGCGTCGTGCCACGGACTGCTGCCGACCCAGGCCCAGTGGTATTGCCCAGGCGGTACCGATGGCATCCCGGACCATCGCGTGATCGCGCTCGACGGCGACGTCTCGCTCGGTGAATCGGTGGCGCTCGTGCACACCCCGGGGCACACCGAGGGCAACCACTCGTTGGTGGTGCGCACGCCCGAGGGCCTGTTCGTCAGCAGCGAAAACGGCGTCGCGGCCGAGTGCTACGCGCCGCTGCACTCGCGGATCCCGGGCGTCGCAAGCTGGGCCCGGCGCACCGGCAGCGAGGTCGTTCTCAATGGCAACACGCTCGAGGGCTCCGTTGATCAGTACCTGTCGATGGTGCTCGAAAAGGAGCTCGCGGGCCCGTCACAGCGCAACCCCGACTTTCCGAACGTCGCGCCGTCTTCGGAACTGTGCGCGCACTGGCTGTCGCCAGGCCTCGGGCCTACGTTCTGCGTCGGGGCGCTCGCGTTCGGGGAGCCGCACGGCTCGCTTGTACGAGATTGATCAGGTCCGAAGCGAACCGCCCGACCGCGCGCCTCTCGCTCTTCTTCAACCCGTGGGTCGACAGGGCCTACCGCGGCCGCGTCATGGCTCAGTCGACCACGACCACCATCTTGCCGTTGGCGGTGTTGTCGTCCATCGCGCGGTGGGCCTCGCGCAGCGCTTCGAATGCGAAGGTTGGCCCCACCTGCAACACCAGCGCACCCTGCTCGACCAGCGCGACGTAATCCTGCAGCTGCGCCTCGGTGATGTCGTCCGCGCCGCCCGAGTATGTGGTGAGCTTGACCCCAGTCGGGATGGCGCCCATCGGCTCGAACTGTTCGAGTTTCCACAGACCTCCCAACATGCCCGTCATGCACACGATGCCGCGCGGCGCGGCGCAGTGCAGCGAGTCGAGCAAGGTCCCGGCACCGATCAGCTCCAGCACGCGGTCGACCCCCGCGGGGAAAATTTCGCGCAACGCCGCGCTGATCGAGTCGGACTCGAGCAACACATGGTCGGCACCGGCGGCCCGGAGCATCGCCGCCTTGACGCTCGCGCGTGTGGTGCTGACGACTTCGAGGCCCGCACGCTTGCTCAACGCAAGTGCAGCCAGACCGATCGACGACGTGCCCCCGCGAATGAGAATCGTCTTCGCGCGTTCGATCTCCAGACCCTGGTGCAGGCTGCCGTGGGTTGTCTGCAGCATCTCGGGCAGCGCCCCCAGTCGCGGCCAATCGAGCGCGCTCGACAGCGCGAACACCTGCCGCCGCGGCACCCGTGTGAACTCGGCATACGAGCCATCGAACGCTCGCCCCATGCCACCCATCATCGCGGCGACACGCTGACCCGCGACCAGGTCGGTGCCCGGCGCGGCCACGACCTCGCCCACGCACTCGATGCCCAGCACGCGGGGAAACCTCACCGAGGGCGAGTCGCCCCGCCGGGTGAACCACTCCGAGCGGTTGAGCCCGAACGCGCGGACCCGGATGAGCACCTCGCCGGCGATCGGCTCGGGTGTCGGGACGTCGCGGAGCTCGAGCTTCTCGGGACCGCCAGCTTCTTCGATGATCCAGGCGCGCATGGGTCGTCGACCATACACGTGCGGTGGGCGCGGGTGGGGTACAGTCCCGCGTCCCCGGGGCCGCTGGCCGCGGTCGCTGATTCATCTAAAAAAAGCCGGAATCCTTTCGCCGGGCTCGCGCCTTAGGCAAGGGAATGCAACGCAACCTCGGATCCGCTGCCCGCCTCGCGCGACTTGTCGCCGTACTCCCGTTGGCGCTGTGCGCCCTGTTCGCGCCATTGCCGCTATCCATGCGACTGTTCGCCTTCGGAGCACCCGCGCTGTACCTGCTTGCCACCTCGGTGCTCGCACGATGCATCGGCTACACGCTGATGGGTCGCAACACCTGCCCGATCCGGGCAGGTGCGCGGTGAAACCGATGTTCGCGAGTCGGTCCGTGCTCGAACACATCGTACGTGGGGCGGTCGGCCTGGGCGCAATGATAGGCGCCGTGGCGTTCGCGTCGGCGGTGTGGCCGGCACTGCTGCTACTCGCCGTGGGCCTGATCGCCCTGCGAGGATGCCCGATGTGCTGGACGGTGGGCCTGGTCGAGACGGTTGTCGCTCGGGCACGCGGCCGCGCGGCCCCCGACGCGTGTGCGGACGGATCATGTCGGTTCGTGACGGCGACCGGACGATGAAGGCAGGTGGGCGTGAGCTGGCCGCTCGGATCGCAGCCCTCGCGCCCGAGCTGCGCGACGCCGTGTTGCTCGTCGACGTGCTCGGACTCTCGGTTCGACGCGCAGCCGGGCAACTCGGTGTGCCGCTCGCCAGGTTGTGCGAGTGTCTGGCGCGTGGACGCGCGGGAGTGACCGAGCCTGGGGGTGCAGCACCGTGAAGGATGACGACGACGAGCTGCTTGCGGCTGCCCGCACCGGTGACACCGATGCGATCGAGCGCCTGCTCGCGCGCCACCAACCCGACGTTCGCCGTTTTGCGCGGCGGGTGTGCGCCACCGAGGACGCGGACGACGCCGTGCAACACACGCTGGTCCAGATGTCGAAGCACCTGGGCACACTGGCTGGCATCGCCCACCTCACGCGCTGGCTGTTCACTGTCGTCAAGCGCGAGTGCATCCGCCTGATCAACCGTGCGAGGTGGACCGATCCGCCCAAGGATGACCCAATCGCCCCATCATCTGACGCCGATCTCGCGCTCGCGCTCGAGCAAGCGCTCGCGCGTCTCGACCCCGAGCTACGTGACGTCATCCTGCTGCGCGACGTCGAGCAACGCAGCGGGCCTGAGGTGGCCGCGTCGCTCGGGATCACACTTGCCGCGATGAAGAGCCGTCTTCACCGTGGCCGTGAGGTTCTGCGCCAGGCGCTGACGGGTTAGCCCGCGGGGCGTCGCGGTACCGCCGTCATTGCACACCCCGCGCACGTTCCTCCGGCATGCGCCGCTCATCGGCGACACTCCGGAGAAACCACCAGTGCCAGCCGAGGCCCGCGAGCACCGCGAGGTGAAACACCTCGTGCGGCCCCACGATCCCCGGGATCACGACCGGCCACCGCATGAAGTCCAACACCGCGCCCACGGTGTAGGCGAGACCGCCCCAGACGATCGGCCGAATGAACGCCCAACCGTGCCGCTGGTGGATCTTCCACACCGACACCAGCGCGACGCCCCCGAGCGCAAAGTACATCGACAGGCTCAGCCACTCGGGCACACGGTCGAAGAAGATCGTCTTGAGCGTGATCGCAGCCGCGGTCACCAGCCACAGGGTGGAGATCACGCCCCATCGCCATGCGCCGACGAACATCACCGCCTGCACCGCGGTCAGGGTCCCGGAGATCACGAAGAAGATCGCCGCGTGATCCAGCCGCAGCATCACCCCGCGCCCGACCCCACCGGGCTCGAGCAGGTGGAACACGCCGCTGATCGCGAGCAGCGCTACGCAGCCGAACGCGAACGTCCCCAGCGCAGCGGTGCGACCCCAGTGCCCGTGCGCGCGTCGCAGCAGCGCAACGCCCAGGACGAGGAACACGGCCGAGCCGAGCAAGTGCGTGAAGCAGGCGACCGGCTCGCTGAACCCGGGGATGGCCGTGATCGGCGGTCCTGGTGATGGCGTCACGATGGGCTCGCCACAGCTTGTTTCACCTTGGCCCGTTCGTCCACGACTCTGGTGCGCAAGTTGTGCATCGCAACGCGCGGAGCTCCACCAGGTGGTCGGCGCCGGCGACTGCGCGGCCGATGCCCGACGGACGCGCCGTCCGCAGATGCTGCACCGCGGCGGTCGGCTCGGCGCCGAATCGTCGCGGGTGGCTGCGGTCGCCTACGGGCATTGTGATCATCCCCCTGTTCCCGGAGCCACTGCCCATGGATCGCCGCATGTGTTTGCCGTTCTCGGAGATTTCGCTGGGCGACGTTGCCCAGGTCGGGGGCAAGACCGCGTCGCTCGGCGAGCTCACGCGTTCGTTGTCCGCCGCGGGCGTTCGCATCCCCCCGGGTTTCGCCGTGACGACGGTCGCCTATGACGCCGTCCTCGCGCGCGGGGACACTCGGGTCCAGCTGCGCGAGCTTCTGACTGGGCTCGACCCCACGGACCTCACCGATCTCGCGCGACGCGGGACCCGAGCGCGCGCGCTGATCGTCGCCGCGGGTCTGCCACCGGAGGTCTCGGCGTCTATCGACGAGTCCTACCGCGGACTCGAGCAGCTCTACGGCGCCGACGTCGGCGTCGCGGTGCGCAGCAGCGCGACCGCCGAAGATCTACCCGAGGCCTCGTTCGCGGGCCAACAGGCCACTTTCCTCGGCGTGCGTGGCTCGGCCGCGGTGAGGACGGCGTGCCTCGAGTGCTTCGCGTCGCTATTCACCGACCGCGCGCTGGCGTACCGCGCCGCGCAGGGCATCGATCAGTTCGCCGTACGCGGGGCGATCGCGGTGCAGTGCATGGTCCGATCCGATGTCGGTGCGGCCGGTGTGGTGTTCACCCTCGATCCCGAGACTGGGTTTCGCGACGTGGTGCTGGTGGCGGGGGCCTGGGGCCTCGGCGAGAGCGTCGTGGCCGGTCGCGTCGATCCCGACGAGGTCGTGATCTGGAAGCCCGGACTCGAGCAGGCACGGGATCCGATCTTGAGCCGATCGATCGGCGCGAAACAGGTTCGCGTCGAGTATGCGCGCCGCGGTGCCGAAACCACTCGTACGGTGCCGGTGGCCGAGGTCGACCGCGATCGTCGATGCTTCACGGACGAAGACGCCGTGGTGCTCGCGCGCTGGGCCGTGGCGATCGAGCGGCACTACGGTGCCCGCGTGGCCGGGAGCCCGGCGATGGACATCGAGTGGGCGAAAGACGGCATCAGTGGCGAACTGTTCATCGTCCAGGCCCGACCCGAGACGGTGCACTCGCACCGAGCCAAGCGGCGCTTCGATCACGATGTGCTACAGGCCCACCCCGAGGCACTGGTCCGCGGGGTCGCCGTGGGTACGCGCGCGGCGTCGGGCCCGGTCCGCGTGGTCCGGACCACCGAGGATCTCGGGAAGGTCCAGGACGGCGACGTGCTCGTGGCCGACATGACCGATCCCGACTGGGTGCCGGCGATGCGCAAGGCCGCGGGCATCGTCACCAACCGCGGCGGTCGGACCTGCCACGCGGCGATCGTCGCCCGCGAGCTCGGCGTGCCATGTATCGTCGCAACCGGTCGAGCCACCGAGCTGCTGCACGACGGCCAGGAGGTCACGATCGACTGCACCTCGGGAGGTGTTGGCCAGGTGCTCCCCGGGCGGGTGCCCTTCGAGCGGCACGAGGTGGTCCTCGACGATCTGCCGACCACGCGTACCCACCCGATGCTGATCCTCGCGGATCCCGATCAGGCCTTCACCCACGCGCGCCTGCCGGTCGCGGGGGTCGGCCTCGTGCGTCAGGAGTTCATCGTCGCCAATCACATCGGCATCCATCCGCTGGCGGCGCTGCATCCCGAGCGACTCGATGCCGAGACCCGCGCCAAGGTCGCGCACGCATCTCGCACCGACGCGGACCCAGCGACGTACTTCGCACGCCGACTCGCCGAGGGTATCGCGACGATCGCCGCCGGGTTTCATCCCCGACCGGTGATCGTGCGCTTGGGTGACTTCAAATCGAACGAGTACCGCCGGCTCCTGGGCGGGGTGGCGTTCGAGCCGATCGAAGAGAACCCGATGATCGGCCTTCGTGGTGCCAGCCGTTACGTGCACCCCGACTTCTCCGAGGCCTTCGATCTCGAGTGCCGGGTGCTCAGGCATGTGCGCGAGGCGATGGGCCTGCGCAATGTCCAGCTCATGGTGCCGTTCTGCCGCACCGTCGAAGAGGGCCAAAAGGTCGTGGCCGCCATGGCGCGCCATGGACTGGTCCGCGGGGAGAACGATCTGAAGATCTGGGTGATGTGCGAGATCCCCTCGAACGTGGCCGTGATCGATCGGTTCTGCGAGGTGTTCGACGGCTTCAGCATCGGGTCCAATGACCTGACGCAGCTGGTGCTGGGGGTCGACCGCGACTCGGACCTGCTCGCCGATAGCTTCCGCGAGACCGACGAGGCGGTGCTGCGCACGATCGCGGCCGCGATCGCGGGGGCGCACCTCGGCGGTCGACCCATCGGTCTGTGCGGGCAGGCGCCCAGCGACAATCCCGAGTTCGCGCGGTTCCTGGTCGCGCGCGGCATCGACAGCATCTCCGTCACGCCGGATGCCGTGCTGCGGGTGCTGCAGGTGATCGCTGCCGCCGAGGCGACCCACTAAGCGTCGAACCACACCGCCTGGGCCTCGAGCGCGGCGCGCGGTTCGGCTGACCGTCACTCGAAACGCAGGGCGACGATGGGCCGCAGGTGTGCGGCCTTCCTCGCCGGGAAGACAGGTCGCGCTCGTCGGTCGCAACGCGGAGCGCCGGCGCGGCGGCGCTCGAAAGCAAGGGGCTCATCGCGAAACCGTTCGCGTTCGATCTCGGAGACACCGCGCGCAACAAGCTGACGATCGACTTCACCGGGTGACCGAGGGCGTCGGCTTCACGCGACGTTCTGATCCCCCATCGCGCCAAGATCGCGTCGTGAGCGGCCCGGCGCGTCGGACTCGGGACGGTGCGGATGCAAGGACGCGGCACGACGCTCGCTCTGCTACGCTCGCGTCCATGTCACCGGTACGTCTTGCCGCTGTGCTCGCAGTCGCCACCCTGATCGCTGCCTGCGCCCAGCCGCTCCCCGCCGATCGTGCCGCGTATGCCGGCGATTGGACCGGGCCGGGCACCGTGTTGTCGATCTCGCAGGACGGCAACGTGGTGTTCGAGCAAACGTCCGGCGGCAGTAAGACGTCGATCAAGGGCCCGATCAAGACGTTCGAAGGCGACGACATCGTCGCCGGCTTCGCGTTCATCACGTCGACGATCGACGTGACCGCGGCGCCGGTCGAGAAGAACGGCGTGTGGATGATGGGGGTCTCGGGCGTCGAGCTGACCCGCGCGCCCTAGCAGGCGGACCCGCCCACCCGACGGGCGGGCACCAACCGCCGACCACGGCCTCGAGCGCGGCGCGCTGTTCGGCTGACCGTCACTCGAAACGCAGGGCGACGATGGGCCGCAGGTGTGCGGCCTTCCTCGCCGGGAAGACGCCGAACACCACGCCGACGAGCACCGAGACCGCGACTGCGAGCGCGGCGGCCTGTGGTGGCAAGGAGAACGGCAGGTCCAGCAGGCGGCTGGCGGCGAACGAGCCCGCCGCACCCAGGCCGAGCCCGAGCACGCCGCCGAGCAGCGACAGCGCCACGGCCTCGACCAGGAACTGGGCGAGGATGTCGCGGGCCCGGGCGCCCACCGCCAGGCGGATCCCGATCTCGCGGGTTCGCTCGGTCACGGACACGAGCATGATGTTCATGATGCCGATGCCGCCGACCAGCAGCGAGATCCCGGCGACACCTGCGAGCAACGAGGCGAGGACGCCGGTGATCGTGCTCATGATCGCGATGATCTCGCGCATGTCCCGGACCGTGAAGTCGTCGTCTTCGCCCTCCAGGATCCGCCGTCGCTGTCGCATCAGCGACTCGACCTGGGCCTTGGCCTCGTCGATGCGGTCCTCGGCGGCGGCCGAGAGCATCATGATGCCGATGCGATCGTCGCCCATCACCCGGCGACCGTAGGTCGACGCCGGCATGAGCACGAGGTCGTCCTGGTCCTGGCCAAAGGTCGACGCGCCCTTGGCCTCGAGCACGCCGACGACCCGGCACGCCAGGTCGTGCACGCGGATCTCCGCACCCAGGGGGTCCACGGAGCCGAACAGCTCGATGCGGTTGGTCTCGCCGATCACACAGACCTTGGCGGCCTGGTGCTCGTCCTCCTCGGTGAGCCCGCGGCCCATCGCCGTCGACCACTTGCGGATCTCCAGGTAGACCGGGGACACGCCGTAGAGGTTGGTGCTCCGGTTCTCGTCGCCGGCCACCGCGCGAACCGATCGCACGTTCATCACCGATGCATGGCGCACCGCGGGGCACTCGCGGCGGATGGCGTCGAGATCGTCGCGGGTGAACAGCGGCGAGCCCAGGCTCGCCCCGCCCATCCCTTGGGTGGCTCCGGGCACGAGCATGAGCATGTTGCTGCCCATGCCCGACAGTTCGCCAGTGACCAGCGCCGTGGCTCCCGCGCCCATCGATTGCATGATGATCACCGCGGCGACCCCGATCACTACACCCAGCGTCGTGAGCAGCGATCGCAGCTTGGATCGCAGCAGCGCCGCGGTGGCGAGCCGCGTGGTGGTCCCGAACTTCACGCAGCCACCTTGGGCTGGTCGGAGACGATCAGGCCGTCGCGGAAACTCACCAGGCGGCGGGCGTGGCCGGCGATCTCGAGGTCGTGGGTGACCATCACGATCGTGATGCCGCGATCGCGGTTGAGCGCGACCAGCAGAGCCATGATCTCGGCGCTCGTGCGCGAGTCGAGGTTGCCGGTCGGTTCGTCGGCGAGCAGTACCTCGGGGTTGTTGACGAGCGCCCTGGCGATCGCAACGCGCTGCTGCTGTCCCCCCGAAAGCTGATTGGGATGCGCACGCTCGCGGCCGGCGAGTCCGACGTCCGCCAGGGCCTGCCGAGCCCGGAGCTTGCGCTCGCGCGCCGACACGTTGGCGTAGACCAACGGCAGCTCGACGTTGTCGACCGCAGAGGTCCGCGACAGGAGGTTGAAGCCCTGGAACACGAACCCGAGTCGGTCGTTGCGCAGGGCGGCGAGGACATCGGCCGGGAGCTGCTCCACGGGGATGCCCTCGACGAGGTACTGACCCTCGCTGGGGGCGTCGAGGCAGCCGAGAATGTTCATCACCGTCGATTTGCCCGAGCCCGAGGTGCCCATGATCGCGACGAACTCGCCGGCATAGATGTCGAGGTCGATCCCCCGCAGGGCCTGCACCGTGGCGTCACCCTCGCCGAACACCTTGGTGATCCGGCGCAGCGACAGCAGCGGCTCGCGCGGGCGTTGCATCGGCTATTTTTCCCCGGCGATCGCCCGGCCCGCAGGCGTCAGATCGACCAGGACCTCTTGGTCGGCTCCGAGCGCGCCATCGTCGTCGATCTGGGTGCTCATCCCATCGCTGATGCCGGTGACCACGCGGACCGCGACGAGCTCGTCATCGCGCAGCACCCAGACCGTCTGCTTGGCCGCCTGCTCGCCGGGCGGCGTGAAGCGCAAGGCGGCGTTGGGGACATGCAGCGTGTCCTCGATCGCCGCAGTGCGGACCTTCACCGACGCGGTCATGCCCGGCCGCAGCAGTCGCTCCGGATTGTCCACGTCGAGGACGGCCTCGTACGTGACGACGTTCTGCACGACCTTCGCGGCCGAGCGCAGCTCGGTCACGACCCCCTCGAAGGACCGCTGCGGGAACGCGTCGACGGTGAAACTGGCGTGCTCACCGGGCTCGACCTCACCCATGTCGGCCTCGTCGATCGCCGCCACCACGCGCATCGCGACCAAGTCCTGGGCGATCGTGAACAGGATCGGGGTCTGGAAGGCCGCGGCCATGGTCTGACCGACCTCGACGTTGCGCGAGATGACCACGCCGTCGATCGGCGACGTGACCTCGGCATAGCGGTGGCTGGTCTCGGCGACCTTGGCGTTGGCGCGCTGGAGCTCGACCTGTGCCGCCGCCGACTTGATCGCGGCTGCGGCCGAGGCCTCGGTCGAGCGCAGATTCTCGACGACCTCGGACGACTCGATCCCGCGCTCGAACAGCCGCTGGCTGCGCTCGAGCTGATGCTTCGCCCGCGTGTGCTCGACCTTGGCTTGTTCGAGCGCCGCCTGGGCTGCCTTGACGCTGGCCCGCGACTGCGCGACCTGGGCGTCGAGGCTCTCGGTGTCGAAGCGCGCGAGCAGCTGACCCCGCGTCACCGCGTCGTTGAAGTCGACCTCGACCGAGGCGATGCGGCCGGAGATCTGGGCGCCGACCTGGACGGTGGTGCGGGCCTCGACACGTCCGGTCGCACTCACCTCGCGGATCACCGCGCCGCGGCCCACGGTGTCACGGCGGAAGCGCTCGCCCAGCGGCACCGGGCGCGGCCGGAGGAACACGACGGCGACCGCGACCGCGGCGCACAGGACCAGTGCGATCGCGACGCGAAGGATGATCCGGCGTCGACGGGCGCGCTGCTCGTGATCGATGACGTCGCGCAGGGCCGAGTGCGTGCCCGAGGCGGGTGCGGAGGCGACAGACGCGGGCATGCGAAGGATCCACTCGAGACGCTAAGCCCGGCAGCGCGGGGTCGGGGGCGAAAGCCCAGCGGCGGTGGCGAAGACAGGGCGCCAACCTTGCGGGCAGCAACCCCTGATGAAAACGCCGAAATCGTCGGTCCAGTCCGAATTCTTCGGTGGCTTCAGTTGCGTTTCAGCTTGGGCCAGCAGGATGGGTTGTGCCGCGCAACGCGGAGGAAAAGAGACCATGACCACCAAGTTCAAGACATTCAACCGCTGGGGTTCCTTGTTCGCGTCGCTGGCTGTCGGCCTGGGCGTCGGAGCGTGCGAGCGCAGCGTTGACAGCGGTGCCGCTGATCGCAACGGCCAGGGCGGCGTCGAGGACGGCGACGACGAGGATGACGATGGCGGCGGCACCCCGATGTGCGACGCGGCCGAGGCGATCGACGATGCGTGCGAGGCCGTGAACGGCGAGGATGTCGCGGCGTGTGCGCCGTTCGATGCGATCGACGAGGCCTGCGAGGCCGGCAACGCGGACGAGAGCTGCGGCGCCGCCGAAGCCCTCGACGACGCGTGTGAAGCGGTGTTCGGCGAGGATGCGCCGGAGTGCGCGGCTTCCGATGCGCTCGACGAAGCCTGCGAGGACGAGGACGAGGACGACGAGGACGGCGAGGACGGCGAGGACGGCGAGGACGGCGAGGACGGCGAGGACGGCGAGGACGAGGAGGACTAGGCCGACCCGAGTCGGCACGCCGGGCTTGGCTCGTCCGAGCCCGGCGCCCTGACACGTCGACTACGGCGTCACCGCGTGGTCACCAACCGCGGTCCAAGTCGTCACCTCGCCGCATCCGATCCGTCGCGTGGGCCCGCTACACCCACTGCATGCAGCTCACCCTTCCCCGTCGTGTCCGCGTCGCGACCTTGCCGTGGCTGGTGCAGTGGTTCGCCTCCGCGTTCCCGCGGACGACCCATCGCACCGTCGCGGTCGAGCCAC
>CANLQR010000081.1 GCA_947492135.1 Deltaproteobacteria bacterium
CCAGCAGCGGTGGCGAGTCGGTCGGAGACCCGACCGGTACGAGCACGGGGGCCGATACGGGTCCGGGCACCAGCGATGACAGCGGCACCGGCACCGACACCGGCGACGAGGCCTGCATGCCGCAGGTCCGACCGCTGGAGTTCGATCCCGACTCGATCGCCCAGGACGACGTCGTATTTCCGCTGGCCGTCATGGCCGGTGAGATGCGTCCCGAGTCGATCATGCTCGCGGTGTGGATCTCCGACGCCCAACCCAAGCTGCTGCGCGTGTGGACGCCGTCCGACGAGCCCGGCACCGTCGGCCTCGCGCACGAGCAGCAGGTCGAGCCCGACGCTGACGGCTTCGTCAAGGTGACCATCGAGGGGTTGTGCCCCGGCACCTGGTACAGCTACGCGTACTTCGTCGAGGTCGACAGCGTCGTCGTCGGACGCAGCGTCATAGGGAACGTGCGCACGGCCATCGCTGACGACGCGCTCGAGCCCTTGGTCGTGGCGCTGTCGGCGTGCAATGGCGATGCGGGTGGCAGCTACGCCTGGCCGGCGCTCGATGTCATGGCCGACGAGTACTACGACGTGTTTCTCCACCTCGGCGACATGGCCTACAACGATGGTCTGTTCTCGCGTGAGGAGTTTCGCGCCAACTGGCGGCAGTACCTCGGTGCGGATGGCTTCAAGCGCGCCTACGCGGCCGCGGGGCTGTACGCGACTTGGGACGACCACGAGATCGACGACAACTCCGGGTTTGATCCGCGATCGATGGATCCCATGGACCTCGAGCGTCGGGCCAATGCGATGGCAGCCTACTTCGAGTTGCTGCCAATCGAAGGCGGCGCCCCGGAGTTCAGACTGTGGCGCAGCTTCCGCTGGGGCCTGACTGCAGAGATCATCGTGCTCGACTGCCGCTACGAGCGACGCGCATCACAGGACATCTACATCAGTCAGGCGCAGATGGACTTTCTCAAGCAGCGCCTGGCCGAGAGTCCGTGCCACTTCAAGCTCGTGATGAACTCGGTGCCGATCACCAACATGCCGTTCATTTGGGATGTGGCGGCATCCGACCGCTGGGAGGGGTTTCCGGCCCAGCGCAACGAGTTACTCGGCTTCATCGATGACAACCAGATCGACAATGTTTGGTTTCTCTCGGGCGATTTTCACGTTTGCTTCGTGTCGCGACTCGAGCCCAACGGCGACAACCTGTCGGCGCGCACCCGCGAGATCGCCTGCACCTCGGGCAACACGAACCTGTTGGGGGAACTGTTGGCCGCCCCGCAATATGCCTACCGCACGTCTTCGCCCCGCGGCGTGATTCTGATGTTCGACCCCGCGGCCAATGCGGTGAACGTCAGATTCATCGATCCGAGCACCGGCAACGACGACTACAACGAGAGCCTCACGCAGGGGTGACAGCCCGCAACCAGGCCATGCAATGCGTCGACGACGACGATGCCTACCACTATGTGTTCGAGTACGCGGAATCCTGTGGCGACTGACCAACCGCGCCCGCCGCGGTGGCGATGCTTCGCGGCCACACCCGTCACTCGAGGTTGTGGAAGACCTCGCTCACGTCGTCATCCTGCTCGAGCCGATCGATCAGCCTGAGCACGGCCTCGCTCTCGGCCTCGCCGAGTTCGGTCGTCGTCTTGGCGACCCACTCGAACCCCGACGACACCACGGCGATCTTCTTGGCTTCGAGCCCCGCCTGCAGGGTCCCGAAGTTCTCTCGCGTGCACCGCAGCACGAGCTGGGACTTGCCGTCGTCGTCCATGCCGTCGACGATGGCCTCGAGGCTGTGGTCGATGAGCTCGAGCTCGAGCTCGTCACGGTCGAGCCCTTCGGGATCGAGGCGAAACATCCCGAACTGGTCGAACATGAAGGACACGCTGCCGGTGCTGCCGAGGTTGCCGTTCTCCTTCTTGAAGGTGAAGCGCAGGTTGGCCACCGTCCGGGTCGGGTTGTCGGTCGCCGTCGACACCAGCATCGCGATGCCGTGCGGCCCGTAGCCCTCGTAGAGCACCTCCTGGTACGCGGCGGTGTCGCCAACGCCTGCGGCCTTGTCGATCGCCGCTTGGATCCGATCCTTGGGCATGTTGACGGCGCGGGCGTTCTGGATCCATCGGCGCAGCACCGAGTTGCCATCGGGGTCAGTGCCGCCGGCCCGCACGGCGATGCTGATCTGGCGACTCGCGCGGGTGAACGCCTTCGAATCGCGGTTCCCCCGCTTCAAGATCTGCAACCGGCGATTCTCGAACGTGCGGCCCATGGTCCTGCTCGTTTTACACCGGGGCCGGGCTCGAGGGGAATGTTATGCTGGACCGTCTTGTCGGCAGCGGCCCACGCGGTGCTTTGCTTGGTGGTCGGCGCCGCGCAGGCGCAACTGCCTACGGCGGCGGCGGCCACACCCGCGGTGGCCACACCCGCGGTGGCCACACCCGCGCCTCGGCCGATCGGCACGCCGACGTCCCGCCATCATTCGTATGCCCCACGACCCATCGCGGTCGCGACGCTCGGGCTGGGTGCATTGGCGCTCGCATCGGGGCTATCGCTGGTGGCGATCGGGGTCCAGTCGTGGGTGATCGCGCCGGACGCCCGCACCGAAGGCGAGGCTCGAGGTCGGGTGATCGGAGCGACTCGGCTGCTCGGCGTCGCGATTCCGCTGAGCGTGGTTGGGCTCGGTGCGGTGATCGGTGGCGTCGTCTGGATCGTTCGCGATCGTCGGCGCGCGAACGCGTCACACCGCCAGTAGGCGCGCCAGCGAGGTGTCGTGATCGGCGGCTTCACGCTCGCCCATGGCGATCGTGGCGTCGAGAAGATCGGGGCGCGTGTAGTCCCAGCGCTCGATCGGCACCGGGCGGCTGGGCGCGACATACAACCGCGTGCCGACCGTATTGCCGGGGCCCAGCGCGTCGCGGGGGTAGGGTCTGGTCAGCAACACGACGTTGCCCAGGATGCCGGGCACTTCGTCCGCGGCATACGCCGGGACATTGTCGATCATGCCGCCGTCGAGCAGCGCCTCGCCACGGAAGCGGCCGATCGGGGTGAACGGCGGCGTCGACGAGGAGGCGATCACGAGGTCGGCCAGTTCATCGGGGCTGGTGCAGGTGCGCGCGTCGAACAGCCGGGGCACGAAGCCCATGCGGCGCCCATAGCTGGGATGAACCATGGCGGGGCGCAATCGCTTCTCGACGTTGTAGGCGGCGAGACCGACCGCAGCACCCAGGGGTGCTGGCATGACTCGGGCAAAACCCGCAGCGAGCACCAGGACGGGAAACTCGACCTGTTGGATGCGCTCGAGTCCGCCTTCTGCAGCTGCGCACAGCAACGTGTCGCGGTAGATCGCGCCATGCGGCGCGGGTGACTGGCCCCGCAAGATCCGCAGCCATGAGAAGTTCTTCGTCATGCCGCCACGACGCGCGCCCCAGAACGCGCGGGTCGGGACCTCGCGGCCGCTGAGCCAGAGCACCGCCACCGCAGCGCCAGCGCTACAGCACGACATCGCACCGAGGCGCGGGCGCAGCCGCTCGCCCCAGCGATGCAACACGCCCAGGCCAAAGAACGCTCGGTTGCCACCGCCGGCGAGCGTCAATCCGATGTTGCGGCGTCCGTTCGACAAGGGATGAACGCGGTGTATCACCTTTGGTGCCGGGCGAGGAGGCGCCGTGCACCGACGGCTAGCGCGGGGCCATGATCGCCGCACGGGCGCCGGCGGCAGGGTGGTCCGCGTCGATCTCGATCACACCGGCTTTGGCTCGCATGCCGAGGCGCGCGAAGATCGATGCGATGTCGGGGAAACCCCGAGCATCGAGGTGCGCGCGGGCGATCCGGGTGAACAGCGGCGTGCCGTACCACCGGTCGAGAATCGCGAGCAGCTCGTCGGCCTCGTACTGGAACACCGCGTCGCCGCAGCACTCGCGGAGGTGCTTCATTGCGTCGTCGAAGGTCCGCTTGCCGCCGGTCTCGAGTCGCATCGTGACGTCGAGGTCCAGGGCGATCGCGGCACCGCCCCAGTAGACCCGCTGGTAGGCGTGGCTCTGGTGCATCGCGTCGCTGGTCTCGCGCAGCGTCATTCCTCGGCCACGGCCGGCACCGCGCTCGAACGCCAGCCACAGCTCGAGCCAGCCGGCGGTCTCATCGCGGTGGCCCTGCCGGGTGCGTACGACCTCGGTGTAGTACGAGACGAAACCCTCGGACATCCAAGGATCGCTCACGAACGGCATGCCGTGGTGGAGTAGCTCGTGGACGGTCGTCCAGCCTCCGGGTAGTCGCTCCGCGGTCGCGCGGTCGTCGAGCAGCAGATACACCCCGGCACCGCCGCCGCGGGCTGCCGCGCCGAAATAGATCGCCCCATCACCGCCGGCGACCGGGACGACCACGACCTGCAAGCGTCGCCGCGGGTAGGTACCGTAGAGCATCGCCGCGCCATCGATGGCATCGGTGATCCACCGCCGCACGCCGGCCTGGTCGCAGGCGATCGGCTGATCGAGCCGGACGATCTCGACCGCGGCACCTTTGTGCGCGAAGCGGTCGATGTCGAGCCGACCGAACGCGTTGTAGCCGAGCCAGCGCGAGACCGTCGTATCCAGCACGTAGTTCGGCGCCGAGCCGGCGGTCGCGCCCTCGGCGGCGGGCCACGGTACCGACGCGCTCGTACCCGCGGGCAGGTGCAGCGTGAGCGTCGGGTGAGCGTCAGTGGTGGCGTCGACCGGCCACAGCAACCACATCGACTGGCGCACCAGCACACTGTCGCCGACCCACGCGATGGTGCGCTCGCCCTCGCGCTTGGCCATCGCACGGAAGTCCACTCGCCAGCGCACGCACTCGCCGGCGCGCATGCCCTCGAGCACGACCACGCCGTCCTCGATCGCCAACGGGGCGTCGCGACCTTCGATCGCAAGGCCTTCGATGTGCGCGATCGCCTCACTGACGATCGGTCGCAGGGCCTTGCTCGGTCGGCCCGGGAAACACATCCGAACGCCAACACCATCGGCGTTGCTCGCCACGGTGGCGTCGTAGGTCCACTGCACGCTGCGCTGGCCGACGGGTCGATCGCGTGGCGCGGTGCTCCCGGTCGTCCGTGGGCCGGCTGGGGCACACCCGGCGAGGCCGATCACGGCGGCTGCGCAAACCTCGGAGAACCTTGTTCGCATGGCGCCACCCCGCCGATCTGCTCGCCGCATGTGGATCTCCTTTCTGGCACCAGCGTGACGCGTTGGGCCGCCGATGAAAAGCGCAACACAGCAGCAATGATGAGCGCCACGGCGGGCGCCCGAAATACCTGAGCGAATGCTCCTGTAGTGCGTTCGTAACCTACTGGGGCGCGCCGACCCTCGACGACGCCCGCGGGTTTGTGGCAGCCTTCGATGCCCCGTTCCGTCGCACCACGGCGCGATGGCGCTCGGTGACCTCGAGCCAAGCGAAAAGGGTATGGACGAATTCCTCACCGAGAGCCTGAGCTTCCCCACCGTGGTCTTCACGGTGTTGCTCGGCATCGCTGGGGTCTACTGGCTGTTGGTGATCCTCGGCACGATCGGACTGGACGTGCTCGACGCCGACCACGGCGGCGACGCTGGGCACGGCGACGCCGGGCACGGCGACGGTGACGCCGGTGGCGGCCATGCGCACGGCGACCCCGGGATCGTCGCGATACTGCTCGGCCCGTTGAAGCTCAACGCGGTGCCGATGACGATCGTCGTCTCGATGATCGCCTTCTGGGGCTGGCTCGTCGCCCATTTTCTCGGCCACTTCGCGCTGCTGTCGCACAGCAACTGGTTCACCGAGTTCCTGCTCCTGCTCGGCGCGTTCGTGGTGGCGGTCTTGATCACCTCGCTGGTGATCCGGCCGCTCGCGCCGCTGTTCCGTACCAATCCCGCCGCCCATCGCAGCGCGCTGGTCGGCAAGGTGGTCACCATCGATACCAGTCGCGTCGACGGTGAGTTCGGGATGGCTCGCGCCGAGGACGGCGGCGCCGGGCTCATCGTCCAGGTGCGCTGCGACGCCTCGTGTCACCTCACTCGGGGCCAACGCGCGCTCGTGGTGTCGTACGACGAGGTCCGCGAGGTCTACGAGGTCACTTCGCTCGGAGACATCCTGCCCCACGACCATCCAGATTCGTCCGGGTCGCCATCGTAAGAGAGTTCCCGTCGCCGTTTTTCGCTGCCCAAGGTCTACCAAGGTCTACCAAGGTCTAGAAGATGCCAGATTTCACGATCATCACGATCCTCGTAGCCGTCGGGTTCGGGGTCCTGTTCTTGCTGGGCCTGATCGCGCTCATCGCCAAGTTCTATCGTCAGATTGATCAGGGCAAGGCGCTGATCGTCAACACGATGGGCAAGGAGCCGATCGTCACGTTCACCGGTCGCACGGTGGTCCCACTCATCAACCGTGCCGAGGTCATGGACATCTCGGTCAAGACCATCGAGATCGCTCGCACCGGCAAGGATGGTCTGATCTGCGCCGACAATATCCGCGGCGATATCAAGGTCACGTTCTTCATCCGGGTCAACAAGACCGTGGAGGACGTCCTCAAGGTCGCGCAAACCATCGGTTGTGTGCGCGCGAGCGATCCCGAGACCCTCGAGACGCTGTTCTCGGCGAAGTTCTCCGAGGCCCTGAAAACCGTCGGCAAGCGCCTAGACTTCGAGGAGCTCTACACCAAGCGCCACGAGTTCAAAGAGCAGATCCTCACCGTCATCGGCCAGGACCTCAACGGCTATGTGCTCGACGACTGCGCGATCGACTACCTCGAGCAGACCCCGCTCTCCAGTCTCGATCCCCACAACATCCTCGACGCCCGCGGTATCCGCAAGATCACCGAGATCACGGCCGGTCAGAACGTGGCCACCAACGATCTGCGCCGCGAAGAGGAAAAAGCGATCAAGAAGAAGAACACCGAGACCGCCGAGGCGACGATGGAGCTGGATCGCCAGCAGGCCGACGCGTCGTACAAACAGCTGCGCGAGATCGCCAGCGTCAAGGCCCGTGAGGAGGCCGAAGGCGCTCGCATCATCGCCGAGGAGCGCAAGAAGGCCGAGCTAGCGCGCATCAGGGTCGACGAAGAGTTGATGGTCAGCGAGGAGAACAAGCGCCGTCAGGTCGAGGTCGCGATCAAGAACCGCGAGCGCGTGGTCCTGGTCGAGCAAGAGCGCTTGCTCAAGGACCAGCAGCTCGAGGCCATCGGCCGCGAGCGCGAGACCGAACTCAAGCGCATCGAGAAGGAAAAGGCCCTCGAGGTTCAGAAAAAGGAGATCGCCGACGTGATCCGCGGCCGCATCGCGGTCGACAAGACCGTGGCGGAAGAGGAAGAGCGCATCAAGGATCTGCGCGTGCTTGCGGCCGCCAAGCGGGCCAAGGACGCCAAGATCATCGATGCCGAGGCCGTGGCCGAGCAAGAGCTGGTCAAGGTCATCAAGGCGGCACAGGCCGGCGAAGAGGCGGCGAGGTTCGACGCCAAACAGCGCTTGGTGACGGCCGAGGCCGACCTCGAGGCCTCGGATCGCTTGGCCCGGGCCAAGATCCGCCTGGCCGAGGGTACGCAGGCCGAAGCCGCGGCCGCAGGGCTGGCGGCGGTGAAGGTCAAAGAGGCCGATGCCGCAGCGATCGAGAAGCTCGGCGGCGCCGAAGCTCGGGTGATGCTGCAGAAGCTCGAGGCCGAGGCGCGTGGCCACGAAAGCCAGGGCCTCGCCGAGGTCAGGGTCCGCGAAGCGCAAGCTGTCGCCACCGAGCGGACGGGTCACGCCGACGCGAGTGCACGTCGCGAGATGTTGCTCGCCGAGGCGACCGGCAAAGAGGCCGACGCCGCGGCCACCGAAAAGATGGCGGTCGCCAAGGCCGCGGAGATCCGCGAGTCCTTGCTCGGCGAGGCCGCGGGCCTCTTGCAGAAGGCCGAGGCCATGAAGCAGCTCGACGATGCCACGCGGGCGCACGAGGAGTTTCGCCTGCGCCTCGATCGCCAGATGCAGGTCGCGCTGGCGCAGATCGCCGCGCGCAAGGACATCGCGCACGCCCAGGCCCAGGTCATGGCGCAGGCGATGTCATCGGCGAAGATCAACATTGTCGGCGGCGACGGGCAGTTCTTCGATCGCTTTGTCCACGCGGTCTCGTTGGGTCAGGCACTCGATGGGGTCGTCGACAACAGCGAGACTGTGCGCAAGCTGGTGGGGGGCTACCTCGATGGTAGTGAGAGCCTCACCGGCGATCTGAAAGAGGTCCTCACGCGGCCGGCGATCGACAGCGCCGACATCCGCAACCTGAGTGTCTCGGCGGTGCTCGCCGAGCTCCTGGGTAAGGCCGGTGATGGTCAGCGCAGCAAGCTTGCCGCGCTGATCGCCAAGGCCAAGGAACTCGGGCTCTAACAAAGAAGCCCGCCGACCATGGCTGCCGCGAACGTGACCCAGGGAGGCGCGCCCGAGGGCGCCGTTGTCGAAACCAGCGCGCGTGATCTCGAAGGCGGCAGCTATGAGGTCATTCGCGCGCGGCTCGACGCCCAGGCCAAGACCCTGGGCGAGCGTGCCGAGCAGCTCAACGCGGCGCGGATCGCCGCGTTCGGTGGCACCGAGCTGTCGGTCATCGGGCAGTGCCGGGTGCGCACCGAGAACAACTGCGTTCCCCGCGACATCGTCCAGGTCGGGGGCCGGTTGTTGTTCGGCTACAACGTGTTCATCGGCCTGCGAACCGAGACTGCCCTGGGCGACGTCCTGAGTCTCTCGCGGTGGAACACGGCAGAAGAAGGTCTGGATCTCGCGGCGGTGCCGTTGGTCGACGGCGGCGAAAAGTTTCTCAGCGATCCGGCCTTCGCGGATCAGTTTCGCGAGCTGTATCGATTCTACAAGACCGCGCGTCTGCTGCAGCTCAGCCGCAACGAAACCAAGTTGCTCGCGGTGTTCCAGATCGGTGCCGATATCGGCGACGTGCGGGTGTTTCGCTGGGCCCTCGACGCCCACGGCCAGCCAACGTATGTCGACAACCGCGGCGAGCGAGATTTCGCGTTCCCGCCATCGCACGACTTCGAGTGGCGCCCGACCACGCGCGAGGATCGACGCGAGGGACGCCACCCGCACGTATCGATTCGCGACAAGGTCTTCGTCGAGACGGTCGGTGGCGACCTGACGGTGAAGGTCGAGAACAACACCGAGTCCGGCGAGGGCATCTATGCCGAGCCGGTCGAGGAGGTGCAGCAGGGGCTCGACGACGCGCAGATCGAGTACGCCGAGATAGGTCCGCTGTTGTTGCTGAAGATCCGCCCCTATCGCGAGGAGCAGGTCCGCTATCTGGTGTTCTCGACGCGGACCCAACGGGTGGTGCGAATCGACGCGATCGGCCGGGCATGCGTCAGTCTTCCCGAGGACCACGGGATTATTTTTCCCGGTGGGTTCTTCCTCCAGGACGGCCAGAACAAGGTCTTCGACGGCGACTTTGCCGGCTTCGAGTTCTTCAAGGTCGTGCGCTCGCCCAACGGCGAGGACGTGCTGTACGTGTTTCTCGATCGCGTGGCCGGCACCTACGTGCTGCTGCCCTACAACCTGATTCGCCGCGAGATCCAGACCCCGATCCGTTGCAACGGCTACAGCTTGTTCGACGACGGCAAGATGGTGGTGTTTCGCGCGGTCTCGGAAGAGCCGACGAAGGTCCATCCGATGCAGGTGTGGCAGACACCCTTCGTGTCGGCCGAATTTGCCGCCGCCGTACCGGTCGGTACCGGATTTCTGAGCAAGATCGGCAACGCAGATCTCGTCCGTGGAGTCTCCGACTGTCTCAGCGTCCGCCGCTTCATCCACGAGCAGGTGCCGAGCCGTGCGATCTACGAGGATCTGATCGCCAGCGCCACGCGCATCGTCGATGCGTACCACTGGCTCGGCCATGCCGAGACGTTCGCGATGGCGACGGTGCTCGCCGAGATCCGCCGCACGGCGGAACTGATCGTCGACGAGTTCGAGAAGGTCGTCGCGCTGCGCAAGCAGGCGGCCACCGCCTTGGCGGGTGCGACCAAGGCTCAGCGCGACCTGGTCGTGTCGATCCGTCCCGACAGCTGGACGCAGGTCTCCGAGTTCATGGACGCGCTGGCCCGGTTGCGCACCCAGCGGGGCACGCTCATCACGCTGCGCGAGCAGCGTTACATCGATCTCGCCGGGCTCGCCGCGCTCGAGGACGAGGTCACCAAGGCGTTCGCCGAGCTCTCGGCGACCACCGTGCAGTTCTTGGCGCGCGATGAGGCCCTGCGGCCGGTGATCCGGCAACTCGATGACTTGCTCGAGCGCGTCGCGAAGGTCGAAAAGACCAACGAATTGGTGCCGCACGTCGAGACGCTGACCAAGGCCTCCGATGGGCTCGCGGTGCTTTCGGAGGTCGCGGCCAACCTCCAGGTCGAAGACCCCACGCTGCGCACGCGGATCCTGGAAAGCGTCTCGGATGCCTTCGCGCACTGCAATCGTGTGCGGGCGGTGCTGGAGAACCGCCGCAAGGACTTGCTGTCGCACGAGGGCCGCGCCGAATTTGCGGCGCAGTTCAAGCTCTACGGCCAGTCGGTCCAAAGTGCGATCGCGCTGTGCGATACGCCCGAGCGCTGTGACGAGCAGTCCTCGCGGCTGATGGTCCAGCTCGAAGAGCTCGAGGCGCGCTTCTCCGAGTTCGACGAGTTCGTCGGCGAGCTGACGCGCAAGCGTGAGGATGTCTACGAGGCGTTCGGTCAGCGCAAACAGATGCTGGTCGACGATCGACAGCGCCGCGTTGCCAACCTGTGGCAGGCCGCCGAGCGCATCATCGCCGGGCTGCAGCGCCGCGCGTCGAGCTTTGGCAACGCGGACGAGCTCAACGCGTTTTTCGCCTCGGACGGCATGGTGCTCAAGCTGCGCGAGCTTGGCGAGCGAATCGCAGCCCTGGGCGACAGCGTCAAGTCCGACGAGGTGCAGTCGCGCCTCAAGTCGTCGCGCCAGGACGCCCTGCGGGGCCTGCGTGACCGCCTCGACCTGTTCGAGGGTGGCGCCGACATCATCAAGCTCGGCAAGCACCGCTTCACGGTCAACACCCAGCCGATCGAGCTGACCATCGTGCCGCACGAAGGCGGCATGGCGCTTGGGGTCACGGGGACCGACTTCGTCGAGCCGATCGTCGACGCCGAGTTCGAGGCGACCCGGCCCATGTGGTCGCAGCAACTCGTGTCGGAGAACGAGACCGTCTATCGCGGGGAGTATCTTGCGGCCTGCGTGCTCGCCGATGCCCAGGCGGGCGCGTCGGGGCTGAGTGTCCCGGCGCTGGAGGCTGCGGTGCTCGGTGGGACGCTGCCCGAGTTGGTGCGGCGCCACGCCGCCGACCGCTATCAGGAGGGCTACGACCGCGGTGTCCACGATACCGATGCTGCGGCGATCCTCGGTAAGCTGATGACGCTGCACGGCAGCGCAGGCTTGCTGCGATTCTCCGTCACCGCACGAACTGCGGCGCTGTTGCACTGGGTCTACGCCGATGAGCCACGGCGCGCCCAGTGGCACCGTCGCGCGATGAGCCTGCTGCGTCTGCGCGGGGTCTTCTCGCGGACCGATGCCGTGGACGATCTTGCGGGCGAGATCGCGGTATCGATGCGCGCGCGGATCGAGCAGGGTGAGTGGCCGATGCCGGCCGCGGCCTGCGATCTGGCCGCGCGCTACCTGATCGAGGAACTCGCGGCCCCGTCGCCGCGCTTTGTCGTGAGCGCCGATGCGGTGGCGCTGCGCGACGGTCTACTCCGCCGACTCGGCGCTGTGCCGGCCGACGCGCCCACGCTCGGGGCCACGCTCGGGGCCACGCTCGGGGCCACGCTCGGGGCCGCAGTGGCCGATTCCCGGCGGAGCTTCGAGGACGACCTGGTCGCGCTGCACGACGATCCGATCGCCCGCTACGAGCTTGCCCATGCTTGGCTCACCGGCTGGGTGAGGACCAGCGACGATCCCGATGTCGCGCGTCTGGCAGGGGCCGTGATCGAAGCGGCCGGGCTGATCGCCGCCGGCGACGAGGTCGAGCGTGTGGCTTCGTCGGGCCTGGTGGAGGCCGAGGTCGTCGATCTACTGGGGCAGCACCCGCGGATCATCGCGCGCAAGCTGCCGCTGCGGGTCGACGAGTTCGGCGCCCGCCTCGATGGGTTTCGCCGCGAGCGCGTGCCCGCGTTCACCCGCTATCGGGAGCTGCGCCAGGCACTGGTCGAGCGCGAGCGCGGGCGTCTGCGCCTCGGGGAGCTGCGGCCCAAGGTGCTCACCTCGTTCGTGCGCAACCGGCTGGTCGATGAGGTCTACCTGCCGCTGGTCGGCGACAACCTCGCCAAGCAGATCGGTGCCGCAGGCGAAGGCAAGCGCACCGACCTGATGGGCATGTTGCTGCTGGTATCGCCGCCGGGCTACGGCAAGACCACGCTGATGGAGTACGTCGCGAGTCGCTTCGGGCTGGCGTTCGTCAAGGTCAACGGGCCCGCGCTCGGGCACGCGGTCACGTCGATCGATCCTGCCGACGCGCCCAACGCGACCGCGCGGCAGGAGGTCGAGAAGATCAACATGGCCTTCGAGATGGGCAACAACGTGATGCTCTATCTCGACGACATTCAGCACACCAATCCGGAGTTGCTGCAGAAATTCATCTCCCTGTGCGACGCCCAGCGTCGGATCGAGGGGGTTTGGAAGGGCCGGACCCGCACCTATGACATGCGCGGCAAGAAATTTTGCGTGGTCATGGCCGGCAATCCCTACACCGAGTCGGGCGACAAGTTTCAGATCCCCGATATGTTGGCCAACCGCGCCGACACCTACAACCTCGGCGACATCCTGCAGGGCAAGGAAGAGCTATTCGCGCTGAGCTACATCGAGAACGCGGTCACCAGCAATCGGGTGTTGTCGCCCTTGGCGACCCGCGAGCCCGCCGATCTGCACAAGCTCGTTCGACTCGCGCAAGGCGAGGAGATACCGACCACCGAATTCTCCTATGCGTACTCGGCGGTCGAGGTCGCGGAGATCACCGCGGTGTTGCAGCGGCTGTTCAAGGTGCAAAAGGTGCTGCTAGAGGTCAACCGCCAGTACATCGCATCGGCGTCGATGGACGATCGGTTTCGCACGGAACCACCGTTCAAGCTGCAGGGCAGCTATCGCAACATGAACAAGCTGGCCGAGAAGGTCGTGCCGGCGATGAACGACGACGAGGTCGAGCGCCTCATCGACGACCACTACGCGAGCGAGTCACAGACCCTGACCACTGGTGCCGAGCACAACCTGCTCAAGCTCGCGGAGCTCCGCGGGCGCCTGAACGATACCAGCCGTGCGCGATGGGAGGCGATCCGCCGCGAGTATCACCGGCTCAAGGTGGTCGGAGGTTCTGACGAGGACCCAGTCGCGCGCGTCACTGCGGGGCTGGCGAATCTGGGTGAAGGGCTGCGCGGCATCGAGGCAGCGATGGGCACCGCAGCGGCGGCGGCGACGACCGCTGCCAGTGGCGTCAAGTTCGGTGACATCGAGGCCCATCTGTACGGCATTCAGCAGTCGATCGCTGCCGCAGCGTCGGCGCTGGCCAAGCAGGCGGCGACGAAGCCGGTCGACACCGGCGCAGCCCAACACAACGAGCTGTTGGCCGGCTACCTCGACAGGCTCGAGCGGGTGTTGCGGACGCTCTCGGCACCCAAGCTCGATGTCACCATCCACAACCAGCCGCCGCCGGGCATCGAGGAGCTGCTCGCCCAGCAGATCGCGATCATCGAGCGCACGCTGGTGCCGCTGGTGCGGACGACCAATCAGAGTATGGGCAATCCCACCGCGGTCGACCTGCATGTGCAAGAGCTGCTGCGGCTGTTGCGAGGGATCGACGAACGGCTGCGTGCCGTCGTGATGGGACCGCCGCGTTAGCGGGCTCAGAAGCGGCCGCTGAGCGAAAGTCCGGTGTACGAACTTCCGCTGGCGCGGTCCCTGCTGAACTGCGGTGCCAAGCGAACCTGCTGCATCCTGCGGTTCTCGGAGTCGAAGTTCTTGCGGTACGCGATGCCGTAGGCGAGCAGACCGGCACCTCCCGCAATCATCGCGCTCGACAGCTGGAGTCCGAACAGGCGCCCGCGGATGCCCCTGGACAACTTGTCGACCGCCGCGTTGACGTCGTCGGGATTTGCCTCGACTTCAGTCGCGAAGTTCTTGTAGGGCCGAAACACCATGACGCCCGCGGTGATGCGGCCCACGATGCCTACGGCGAGCACGGCCGCGCCGGCACCGATGAACGCCGCGGTCTTCTTCGCGTTGGTCTTGTCCCACGCGTCCTCGACCCCGTCGTACCGGCCACGGACTGAGCCCGCGCCCGCGCCCAGGCCCCACGTCGCCCAGTTCAGCGGAACCTGGAAGATGCCCAGTACAGCCCCGGCGACTCCGGCCTTGAACGCGCACGCGTTGACGGCCTCGAGGCCGGTCGGCACGTTCTCGATGTCCGCCGTCAGCTTGTCGCTGCACTGCTTGACGAACGCCATGCGCGTCAACCCGAGAATCCACGCCAATCCACCCGTGACCCCGGCGCCGATCATGAGCCCGGTTCCCTTTTTGTACTCGGGTTTGGCCGCCACGATGGGGGCAGGCGCGGGTGTGGACTCGGGTGCTCCCGTGGCTGGCAGGGTGGGGTCAGGCGGCTGCGGGATCGCGTCTGGGCCTACGATGTCGTCCCAGCCCGGCTGCACGCCGTCGGCCGGCTCCTCGGGGGCCGCGCGCAGGTACGCCGCCGGAGCCGAAGTCGAGTAAGGGTGGAACGCAAGCACCAACGCCAGGGATAACGACACAGCGATCGGCATCGGGACTAGCGTATGAGGGATCGGCGGAGGATTTCAAGCGGCCGCGGGTCACGGCGTGCGCGTGGCCACATCGTTGGCGGTTCGGGTTGGTGTTGGCGTGAATCGAGCGCGACGCCTGACGTCAGCACATCGATCCCGAACGAAGCTCAAGCCGCCCACTAGGGCTCGCCGAGCGGCGTGCGATCGATGACGACGAGTGCTGCCGGCGTCAGGCGATCGCTGACCCCGACCCCCGAGCCGCTGGCAAGCACGCGGCGCAGCTCTAGCGAGTCGGTGATGGCTTCGGCGCCCACGGCGGCCAGTGCCGAGGTCGCGAGCTCGATCGCGCGGACCTCGTCCGAGCCACTCGCAAGCAGAGCGCGTGCGAGCAGCCACGAGGTCTCCGCGAGGTTCACCTTGTCCTCGCGCGAGTCGGCTCGGAGCTCGAGTGCTAGCTCGAGCGGGTCGATGGCCGCACTCGCGTCGTCGAGTTCGATTCGCGCGCGGGCCAGGCCGGTGAGCGCGTAGGCGAGCAAGGGGTGCTCGGGCGGGAGCTGCTCCTCCCACACGTCGAGCACGTCCTGGTACAGCCCTCCGGCGGCGGTCCACTCACCGGTGCCTGCGAGTGCGTTCGCGAGGTTCAGCTCGGCAACCGGCAGGTCGGCGTGGTCGTCGGGCAGCTCAGCTTTGAGCAGCTCGACGCCGCGCTGCAAGTACAGTCGGGCCTCGGCATGGCGGCCGAGATCGAGCAGTGCGACGCCGAGGTTGACCAGCGGATAGCCGAGCGATCGTCCACGGGTTCGTGAGAGCAATCCCGCGGCGGCCGCATGCCAGCTTGCAGCCGCCGTAAAACGTCGGCGCGCTCGTTCGGCGAGCCCGATGCGGTCGAACACCCGGGCGAGCAACGCAGTGTTCGCGGCCGGCACGTCGTCGTGCGGCCACGAAAGCGCCGATGCGCCCACGGCAACGCCCATGGTCGGGCGATAGCGGTCGGCGGGGTCGAGCGCGAGGCGTGCACGCTCGAAGCTGGCGCCGGCGCCACCCTCGTTGTCGTTCGCGAGCTGGGCGATCCCAAGATCTGCAAGCGCCGCGGCGACGCGCGGATGGGTCGCGCCGAGCTCCGCGACGAAACCATCGACTGCCTCCGAGCACGCCAGGCTGGGATCGACGGAGGTTTCGGCGGCGGCCAGTGCGATGCAGCGTCGGGCGCCGAGCGCTGCGATCACCACCGGGTCGGTGTCGGCGCGAGTCAGCAGCTGCGCACGCTCGTAGTGGTCGAGTGCTTCGCGATGGCGGCCCAGTGCCGCTTGTACGTCGCCGTGGGCAGTGAGCAGCAGGCGTCTGGCCGCGAGGTCGTCGCCGTCGCGTTTGACGGCGGCCTCGGCGGCGACCAACGTCGGCCAGGCTTGGTCGCCATCTCGAACGCGGCGAGCGAGCCCTGACACGATGGCCAGCCAGGCGTCACGTTCCAGCCGGGAGTTGCCCGCGGTCGAGGCCGAGAGGATCGCGCGACGAAGACTCGCCCGGCCGGCGTCGGCGCGCCCGAGGTGCTGCTCGGCGACGCCGTGGATGGTCAGGAGCTCAGCCTCCAGTTCAGGATCCTCGATCGGCACCGGCGTCACGATGTAGCCAACGAGGCGATCGGCGGCGTCGCGATCGCGGCCCAGACGGAGGGCAGTGCGGGCCTCGAGAATCGCCGGTCGGATCTCACCTCGACCGAGGTCCGTCGCGATGGGGCGCTGGGTGACTGGGAGCGCGCACACGAGCGGATCCTCGAGCGCGCGGACGCCGTCGACCGCGACGTCGACGGTTGCGGCGTCGGCGGCCACGAATTGATCGACGAGACTCCGGGCTTCATCGCGCAGTGTCGCGAGGCACTGCTGTTGCTCGAGCATCTCGGGTCGATCGGTGGGCCGCGCGTAGCCAGCTTCGCAGGTCGTGCGCCACTGGGCGTGCCAGTGCGCGTCGTAGGCCACCAGGCGCCGATGCGCGGCGTCCCAGGACGCAGTCGAGTGCTCGACACCCGTCGCCTCGAAAGCCGCGGTAACCGCAGCGGCGGTGTCGCTCGCCATCAGTGCCACGAGCTCCTTGGCCTCGTCCTCGCACTGCGCGGCCGGATCGGGTCGGGTCGACAGATAGGCGCCGACGATGATCCCGGCGACACCGATCGCGATCGCGGCGGTGAGCCAGGGCCGCGAAGACGTCGGTGGATCACGTTGAAGCTCCGCGAGCAGAGCATCCATCGACGGGTAGCGATCATGGGGATCGGCTGCGAGTCCGCGTTCGAGCACGTCGAACAGCCAGCCAGGGGCGGCGGCGTCGCGTGGCGGGCGTCGCGGCTTACCCTCGAGCACGGCCATCGCCAGTGACGCCACGCTGTTGCCCGAAAACGGGCGTGAGCCGTAGAGGCCTTCGTACAGCGCGACGCAAAAACTGAACTGGTCGACGGCTGGTCCGATCGCACCTCCGGCGTGGGTTTCAGGCGCCATGTAGGCCGGGGTGCCTAGCACCGTGCCGGTCCGCGTCAGCACGCCATCGGGCAGCGGCGTCACCGAGTGGGGGCGGTCGCCGCTACGGACGTCGGCGGCGGTCGGCGCCCCTGCCTGTCGCGCCAGACCGAAATCCATCACCAGCACGCGGCCATCGTTGCCGACCAGAACGTTGTCGGGCTTGAAGTCGCGGTGCACCAGGCCGACCGCATGGGCCGCCGCGAGCCCGTGACCCGCGCGCACGAGGACGTCGACCACCTCGGACCACTCACGGATCCCATCACCCATCCACTCACGCAGCGTCTGGCCGTCGACGAATTCCATCGCGACGAACACCCGCTCACCGAACGTGCCCACGTCGTGCACTGTGATCACGTTGGGGTGATGGAGCTTGGCCATGGCCTGCGCCTCCCGCAGCAGGCGATTGCGTCCGACGGTGTCGCCAACGCTGCCGGCACCCGAGGCGTGCAAGACCTTCAGGGCGATGCGGCGGTCGAGCTCGGGGTCGAACGCGGAGTAGACCACGCCCATTCCGCCGGCACCGATGCGGTCGAGCACGGTGTAGCGACCCACGGCCATGCCGCGGGCCAGCGGCTCGGCGGAAGGCTCGGGTCTGCGCAGGCCATCGCCGGCCGGCACGGTCTGCTCCAGCGCATGCGATTCGGTGGGCGGATTCGGGCCGGACATGGGCTGCCCTTGGTCGAGCATCGCACGCGCGAGCTGTGTGGGCCAACCGTCCGGCGACCGCTCGAGCGGATCCTAGGACCGTTGGTGGGTCGTCCCAGTGCCGCGGTGGCCGCAAGGACGCTAGGCTAGCGAGGTAACGGTGGTCGATCCCTCGGTGCCACGGTCTTTGCTGCGCAGCACGCTTCGGGCTTTGCTGGCGCCCCGCCGGGCGACCGCGCTGCTGCTGGTGGCCGTGCCGCTGGTGATCGTGCAGGCGCGGCTGTCCGCTGACTCTCGCGCGGGCGGCCTTGGGCTGGTGATGTGCGTGGCCTGTGTGATGTTCGCGCCGCTGACGTGGCGCGCGTTGTTCCCCGCGGGTGATGATCGGCCGCCGACGTGGTCCGCGCCGTTCGGCAGGCTGGTGGTCTATGGCATCACCGGTGCCGGCGTGGTCAGCATGATCGGCGTCGCGCTGCCGAAACTGCTGGGGATCGGCTCGACGCTGATGACCACCGACGTTGGGCTGTTGGTGTCGGTCGCGCTGTTTTGGGTCGGTGGGTATGGCCTGGGCCGCGACATCGACCTCGAGTCGGGCTTGCGGGCGGCCCGCGCCGAGGTCGTGTCCCTGGCGCGCCAGGCCGAGCACTCGCGTCTGCTGCTGCTGCGTAGCCAGCTCGACCCGCACTTTTTGTTCAACACGCTCAATGCGATCGCCGAGTGGTGTCGCGAAGACGGCGAGGTCGCCGAGCAAGGGATCTTGAGGCTGTCGGACATGCTCCGCACGATCCTCGAGGCGAGTCGGCTCGCCGTGTGGTCACTGGATCGCGAACTGGCGCTGTGCCGGACGATGTTCGAGCTCTACGCGGTGCGCGACCCCGGCGCCTTCGAAATCGTCTGGGACCTCGACGAGCTGCCCGCGGTGTCGGTGCCACCGATGATCTTGTTGCCGGTCTGCGAGAACGCGATGAAGCATGGCCTCGGCGCGGGACATCGTGGGCCAGTCGAAGTGGGCGCGCGCGCGCGCGGTGATGGCGTGGAGTTGTGGGTCGAGAACCCCGGACGCTATGCGGGTCCGAGGCCCGGCGGCGAGGGCATCGCCAGCGTGACCCACAGGCTCGCACTGGCCTATGCCGGCGCCGCAACCCTGACCATCGAGCCCCGTGGCGAACGCACGCGCGTGGCCCTCGTGTTGCCGTATCGTCGACCCCAGGAAGAAGCATGAATCCGCTGCGCGTGGCTCTCGCCGATGATGAACTGCTTGCGCGCAAGCGATTGGTGCGCTTGCTCGAGTCGATGCCTGACGTCCAGGTGGTTGGCATGCACGCCGACGCGACCGCCTTGCTGGCGCAGCTGCGCGAGGACGCCATCGACGTGCTGGTGCTCGACGTGCAGATGCCGGGGGTGAGCGGCATCGAGGCGCACGCGCTGTTGCCACCCGACGGTCCGTTCGTCATCTTCGCGACCGCTCACCCCGAGCACGCCGTCAAGGCCTTCGAACTCGGCGCGGTCGACTACGTTCTCAAGCCCATCGATGCGGCGCGCCTGGCCAAGGCCATCGACCGTGCACGACAGCACGTCACGCGCCGACGCGGCGATGAGACGGCGCGTCCCTCCGGCGATCCACTCGCGCGATTGCCGATCAGCACGCGCGCCGGCGTGGTGCTGGTCGACTTCGACGACGTGAGCCATGCGGAGTTCGACGGCACGCTGGTGACGCTGCATCGCCGCGTCGGTGAGCCGCTACTCACCGAGTTTTCGCTGCAGGATCTCGGTCAACGACTCCCCGAGCCGCAGTTCGATCGCGTGCATCGCCGGGCGCTGGTGAACCTGCGCGAAGTCGCGATGTTGCTGCCGCAGGACACCGGCGGATTCGTGGCCGTCATGCGTGGCGGCGCCCACGTCGTGGTCTCGCGGCAATCGGCCCGTCGGCTTCGACGCTGGCTTGGTCTGGGCAAGGGCGTCGACCCCGACGGGGCACCGAAGGTCTGAGGACCAGGCTCGCAGCGCGCCAGCGCGACGCGCAGTTCTACAAACGCTCCAGCGGACGCCACGTCGTCGCTGCCCGCTGTGGGGCCGAAGGCCGGGTCGTCCCTCGAGAGTTCGGGCGTGGAGTACAGTGACGTGGATGGTGCTCGCAACGCGGAGTATCGCCGTGGTCGAGAGGCAGATCCTGGCGCTGGTACCCGATGCCGACGGCCAGTGGGTCGCCTCGCTCGATTGCGGGCACCGCCGACACATTCGCCATCGCCCACCGCTGTCGAGCTATCCGTGGGTGCTCGACGACGCCCAGCGGGCCGCGCGGATCGGCTCGACGATCGAGTGCGAGCGGTGCGCGAGACTGGAGCTACCCGCCGACGCCGTCGCCTACCGCACCACATCGGAGTTCGACGAGCACACGCTGCCCCGAGGCCTGCGTGCCGAGCACGACACGCGCGCGGGCGTGTGGGGCCGCATCGAGGTGCTCGCAGGCCAGGTCCGGTTCGTGATGCCTGTGCTCGCGCAGGACCGGGTGATCGAAGCGGGCGGCCATGCCATCGTCGCACCTGGGCTCGTGCACCACGTCGAGCCGCTCGGCCCCGCGCGGCTGCGTGTGGTGTTCCTGCGCGTGCCGGTCTGACCGAGTCACAGACCGCGCGCCCCCGGTTCTTCGCGCTCGACAGCCCGTCAGCCTCGCCGTGTCTCTCGCCGCGACCCGCCTTTCGTACTTCGAACCCCCGATTCGCCCGCGGTGACCCTGCTCGCGTATCCTCGGACGCGACGTGACGATGGACGACGCGCGCGACGACGGCAGCATGCTCGCGGACCAGCTGCTCGCCGGGCGGCCGCGGTGGGACGGTGCGCTCGATGGCCTGCGCGCGCGCGTGCTCGCCGGGATCGCGTCACGGGGGCCGCGAATGGTCGGGCGCTATCGGCTCGGGCGGGCGATCGGCTCGGGGGCCTTCGGCACGGTGTACGAGGCCGAGGATCCCGATCTCGAGCGGAGGGTCGCGATCAAGCTGTTCGCGCCGAGCGCCGCGCGCGAGACCCAGCGGGTGCTCCGCGAGGCTCGCATGCTCGCGACGGTGTCAGCACCGAACGTCGTGCACGTGTTCGAGGTCGGCACCGTCGACGATGCCACCGCTGCGCCGTACCTCGTGATGGAGCTCGTCGAAGGGCC
>CANLQR010000082.1 GCA_947492135.1 Deltaproteobacteria bacterium
TCCACGCTGGGCGGCGGCGTTTTTGCCGATGCGGCGGCGGGCTTGGCTGGCTCGCGCGCGGCCGGTGCCGGGCCCTTCACCGCACCCTGGGGCTGGGCCACCTCGGTGTGACAGGTACAGGCGCCGAGCAAAGCCACGGCAACCAGGGCGACGAGACGAGAACTAAAACGGAGCGTCATGCGGGCGAAGAACGTAGCACCATCGTCGCGGTCCTGTGGCTTGGCGTTGCCCACGGGCGACGCGCCGCAGTTATTTCGGACGCTTGGGGATCTCGCCGCCGCCCCCTGGCGGGGTCCCGGCCCGGCGCTGTCGTGCAAATTTCTCGACACACATCGCCAGCACATCCTTCATGTGCTCCGCCAGAGCGGACGGCGCGTTGTCCAAGGCGTTGATCTGACAGCTCGCGACGTCCACGCTGTCGGCGCTGGTGCATTGGATGATCGTCATCGGCCGCTGGTTCTCGCGATCGGCCGTCCACTGCGCCTTGGCCTCGGCCGATCCCAACCGCGCGACGAAACGATCCTGGGCATCTGCTACGGCTTCGCAGCCCTCGGCCAGACCCTTGGGCGGCTTGGCACCGAGCACCGCGACCTTGGCGATCTCGAGCCGGATGTTTTCTTGCGCCTCGGCCTTGGCGCGCTCGGCCGCGAGCCGCTTCTCTTTGCGTTCCACAGCCGCCTTTTCGTCGGACACATCGGGCTTTTGCTCGACCGTGGCGATCTGCTCGTTGCGGGCCGAGTTGTCGCACGCGAGCAGAAGCGCCGACGCAAGGGTGAGTCGAGTGAGCATGGGCGAATCATGGCCCATGACCGGCCGCGATGTTCGCGTTATCGTACGCGGACCCCATGCATGCGCTAGTCGTTGGTGCCGGCGCCGTGGGCCAGGTGTTTGGCTATCACCTCGCGCGCAGTGGCGCCGAGGTTGCCTTTCTGGTCAAGCCCGCCCACGCGGCCCAGTGCCGCCGCGGGCTGACCTTGTTTTGCCTCAACGAACGCGGCGCACCACGGCGACGCTTCGAGGACTTCGCGGTGCTCACCTCGCCCGACGACGCGCGTGGCACTGCCTTTGATCAGGTCTACCTCGCGGTGCCATCGACCGCGCTGCGGCCCGGCGACTGGATCGCGCCGTTGGCCCGAGCCACCGGCGACGCGACGGTCGTGTTCTTGCCGCCGAACCTCGACGACCGCGTGCTGGTGAGCCAGGCTGTCTCGGCCGAGCGCTTGGTCGACGGCATGATCGGCTTTCTCAGCTACTGGGCACCGCTGCCTGGCGAGTCGCGATTCGCCGAGCCCGGCATGGCGTACTGGTTCCCGCCGCTGTCCCCGAGCCCCTTCTCCGGCGCGACCGCCCGTGTGGAGGCCGTGGTCGATGCGCTTGGGCGTGGCGGCCTGCCGGCAGTGCGACGACCCGACATCACGCGCTCGTTGCCCTTTCCCAACGCGATCCTCTACGCGTATCTGGCGGCGCTCGAGCTTGCGAACTGGTCGTTCGCGACGCTTCGCCGCGGTGGCCGCCTCGGGCTTGCCAGCCGCGCGGCGAGCGAAGCGATGGCGATCGCGGCCCACACGATCGGCGTGAGCGTGCCACTGCGAATGCGCGCTGCCGCGTGGCCCCTGACGATCCGCGCGGCGCTGCGGTTCGCTCCGTGGGTGGTTCCACTGCCGCTCGAGCCCTACGTGCGCGTGCACTTCACCAAGGTCGGTGGTCAGGTGCGCCTCGGGCTCCACACCTACCTCGACCTCGGTGCGAAGGCCGGACTCGACACGGCTGCGTTGGCAGAGCTCACGCTCGCGCTGCCCGCAGCAACCTCAGCGCTGCGCTAGCGTTCGACGCGGCGCCCCGGCGCCCAGTCGCGCAGTCGATCGACGCCGGTCTCGAGGAACCTCGCGAGACGATGAAAATCGCTGCCCACCTCGATGAGGCGGACGTCGGTCCGAAGGTTGTCGGGGTTCACCAGCTCGGAGAACGGCACGTACCGCAGGTCGAGCTGACCGGTGACGCTGACCATGAAGCCATCTTTGCCCTCCTCGACCAGCGCGCGGTAGGCACCGATGCCGAGCTGACTTCCGAGCATGACGTCGAACGCATGGGGCGGTGCGCAACGCGACTCGTAGCCCAGCTGTACGCTGGCGATCTTCTTCTTGCGGCCCGTGCGCGTGTTGTATTGCGCGGAGACTCGCTCGGCCACCAGCTTGCCGAGGTCGATCCCGCCCAAGGGAATGTGCCCGTGGTCGTCGCGCGGCAGGCTGGAGGTCACATCATCGGGGAGCAGCTCTGCGAGGCCTTCGGCGAGCACGATGGTGCCGTAGTGCTTGCCCCGGCGCTCACGCAACTGGATCAGATCGACAATCCGATTCACGAGGCCCTCGACCGAGAGCATCTGCCGACCGTCGACCTCGGTGGCCAACTCACCGACGACATCTTCGCCGGCGATGACGAGGTTCGCCTCGCCGGCGATCGCCACGCCGTACGACAACCATCCGGCCTTGCGGCCCATGGTTTCCACGATGAAGTAGCCGCTGGTCGCCAACGCATCGGCCCGGAGGTTCTGCAGCTCCTTGGCCATGAAGTCGACGGCGGTGAAAAATCCGAAGGTGAAGTCGATCCCGCGGTAGTCGTTGTCGATCGTCTTGGGCAGGTGCACGACGCGGACGTGCTTGGCCGCGGGCGGAAGCCGGCGCTGGTACTCGAACAACAGGTTCGCGGTCTTGAGCGTGTCGTCGCCACCAATCGAGATCAGCGCATCGACCTCGAGATCGACCAACGCTCGGTAGACGTTGCTCAGCCGCTCGCACTTGCTCTCGTCGTCGAGGTCCTCGGGGCGCTCGATGCCCTTTCCAGGGTTTGCGCGGGCTGTACCGATGAGGATCCCGCGAGCGTTGCGGATGCCCCGGAGATCGCGCTCCTCGAAGATCCGGTAGTGCTGATCCGGCAGCAGACGATGCGTGACCGGGTGGTAATCCTGAAGGTTCGAGTAGCCGTGAAAGAAGCCCAGGACCTCGCGACCGTCCTCGATGAAGGACGTCGCTGCGGCAGAGATCACGGCATTCGCGGCCGGTGCCGGACCACCGGCGAAGATGATCCCCACGCGGCGGACCTCGGAGGTTTGGGGCTGGATGCTCGGAGACATTTGCAGGTCACTCATCGCGGCGGACTCGGAGCGGCCTCGGTTACGTCGTGCACGCAGCGGGCCGCCAACGGGTCGCGATTGCCCTCGACTTGGGCCGCCTCGCTCACCCAAGCCGCGGTCGGCGTCTTGGTGACTCCCTCGGCGACCTGAACGATCGGGCCGTCGGCCGCCGACCAGAACGGGCCGGGTCCGCGAAAGACCTCGGCGATACCGTTGACCTCTTCGAGGGTCGGCAGGCGCCAGTCCGCCCAGGTGCGGCCCTCGGCCTTGACCGAGACCGCGGCACAGAACGCGGTGGCCTCGGCGAGCGAGACTGCCTCGGCGATTCCACCGAACAATCGCAGCGAGCCCGCCTGTCGCACCAGCGGCAGTGGTAGCGCGCGCGCCGGTACCGTGAGCGGCGCGACCTCGCCGCCGAGGTCGGCGGCGCAACGAAATCCTACCATCGGATCGGCGCCAGCACCGGCATAGCGATCGCCAACCCGCGCGCTCTTGAACACATGCTGCACGGCCAGCTTGCCTGGGGGGCGGGCGGCTTGCTCGGCCTGCATCAGGGGTCCGTCGGGCTGCCGGAACGGACGCTCGAGATATCCGGACAGCGGCAGCTCGCGATCGAAAACGTCCGCGACCCACTCAGTCGCGTTGCTGCCCAGGCCACGCAGTCCGAAGTAGCTGGCATCGGCGACGTCCAACTTCACCGACAGCAGTCCGGCCATGTACTCGTCGCGAACCTCGCTGCCCCACGGATACAGGCGCGCATCGACGCCGCGAGCCGCATACTCCCACTCGATCTCGGTCGGCAGGCGACCACCTTGCGCGGCGCAGTACTGTTGCGCCTGCGCATGGCTCACGCAGGTTTGCGGCGTGTTGGGCAGCGACTCAGGGGGCAGCTTCTCGAGGCGCGCAGCCGGATCGCAGACCGGCGGGGTGCATTTTCCGGACTTGACGCAACCTTCGTAGGCGCCGCGTGTGACCTCGTAAAGATCGATCCAGAAGCCCTCGCTCTGGGCCACGCGCGGCGGCTGCCCGGCCCAGCGCAGCTTCGGCTCGAGACGGGTCTTGGCAAAGTCATAGTCGGTGGGCGCATCGCCGACGATGAACTCGCCGGAGGGAATCTGCACCTGCTGCACGTGCTCGAGGGCGCGGGTTGTCAGGGGCACGCACTCGCCCGCGGCGTTGACCCCCGTGCCTCGGGTGCACTCGGCCGCCAAGGCCTCGCCGCTCGGTTGGGGCACGGGCTCGGCCTTCTTGGGCGGCGGCGCGGCCTTGGCCTGGGGCACGGGGTCGGGCTGGTCGACGTTTGCGTACTTCGCCACCGCGCGGTCGCAGCCAGACGCCAACACCAGAAGGATCGAGATCGGACGCAGAATGATCATGACGCGAACTGTTCGAGGTGGGTCTCGTCCATCGGCGGCGTGAGGTACGAGACCACGACCAGCACGACGAGATGGACGGCCCCGCCGAGGACTCCGATCTGGAGATCGGCGGGGTTGAGCAGAGTGTACAACCCGGGCGCGGCGAGTTTGCAAACGAACAGCACCACGCACGTCCCCAGGCCGGTACAAAGCGCCGCGATTGCGCCAACTCGGTTGGCACGTGGCCAATACAGCGCGGCCAACGTCAACGGCAGGAACTGGATCGGGACCGCGTACGCGAGGAGCAGCAGATCGACGATCGAGGTCGAGCCGGCGAGCGCCAACGCGGCCAAGGCCACCAGCGCCAGGACCAGCACCCCGATGCGCATCCAGCGGGTTTGTGCGGCGTCGTCGAGCGTGCGGCCGAGACCGCCACGCACGACGTCGCGCACGACGATCGAGGCGCCGGCGTGGAGCAGCGCGTCACCGGTCGACATCGACGCGGCCAGAACCGCGAACGTGACCAACGCGACCACCATGGTGGTGTCCCCGAGCTCGGGACGCGAGACCAGCCACAACAAGACCGAGTCGTCGGCGGGACCGCCCATCAGCGCCGCGGCATAGCCCAGGAATAGCAGGGGCACCAAGAAGAACAGAAACGTCGGATACAGCACCGCGGTCAGCTGCACCAGACGCGCGCTGCGGGCCGTGAAGCACTTCATGAACACCTGCGGCCACATCGAGAATCCAAGGATCGAGATCAGGATCTCCGCGCTGTACTGTGCCGGGCTGGTGGGCCCAGGCCCCGGCAAGACCAGCAGATCGGGGCGCTCGGCGATCACTCGATCGAACATCGCGCCTACGCCACCGAACAATGCCTGCGGCACCCAAAGCCCCAGCCACCAGACGATCACCAGCATCGCTGCACCCTGCAGCACGTTGGTCCACGCGACGCCTCGGACGCCGCCGATGATGACGTAGATGACGACGACGGCGTACACGACGGTCGCGCCGAACACCGGAGACCAGCCGGTCACCGCGGCCATCACCACCCCAGCGCCCTTGAACTGAATGACGAGATACGGCACGAACGCGAGCACGGTCGCGGCCCCCATCAGTCCGGTCACGAAACGACTGTCGTAGCGCCGACCGACCAGCTCCGCGTGGGTGACGAAGCCAAAGCGCTCGCCGAGGCGGCGGACCTTCGCGCCGAAGAAGAACACCGGCACGAAGGCCACCGCGCCGTAGGCCAGGATGTAGAAGGCATCCGAGCCCTTGGCGACGATCCGCTGCGGCGTTCCCAGCAAGGCGTATGCGCTGAAGATGGTCGCGCCGACGACGAAGTACATGACCACAGGGCCGAACGCGCGCTCGCCCGCCACGTAGTCGGCAACATCACCGCGACCGACGCGTCCGGCCGCGATGCCGATCACCAGCGACACGGCGAGGTAGCCGAAAACCACGACGAGCGGCCACGCGGTGCTCACGGCTGCCCCACGCCCCCTACGCCCCCTGCGCCCCCTACGGAGAGTTCTGGCGGCCCAGCATCCGGACCGAGCGAGATCGCAGGGGCCGGGCTCTCGGCGTCATCCACCCAGCGCCCTACATACAGCACTGCCAAGACGAACGAGTTCGCCAGCACGACCAGCAGCACGTACGTGAGCGACCACGGAAGTCCCAGTACGCGGGGCTCGATCGTGTTGCCCAGCCAGGTGTACACCGGCGCGATCAGGGCCACCGTCGACCCCGCGAAGTACACGATCGCCCACCGGGTCGTGCCAGACCCCCGGCGTGCTGGGGCCCCTCGACCTCGCGGGGTGGAGTGCGTCACGTGAGCTCGCGATGCAGGAACGTCCCGCTGGGCCGCGAGTGTAACAGCAGGCGCGAAAACCTGGCCATGCCGCTATGATCCGCAGCCGTGAAGTACGACCTGGTCGACCGGCGCTGTGTGGTGACGGGCGCGAGTTCAGGCATTGGTAAGGAGATCGCGCGAAACCTCGCCTACTTCGGCGCGACCGTCGTGCTCGCCTGCCGTGACCGGGATCGCGGCAGCGCAGCGCTTGCCGAGATCGTCCAGGACAGCGGCAATGAGCGGGTGACGATGCTGCAGCTCGACGTGTCCAGTCGGGCGTCGATCCGCGCGTTCGTTCGCAACGTCACGGCCGGCGGCGCACCCGTGCATACCTTGGTGAACAACGCGGCGATCCTCCAGCGCAAGCGCACCCAGAGCGTCGACGGCTTCGAGTCGACGTGGGCCACCAACGTCCTGGGCTACTTCACGCTCAGCAACCTGTTGCTCCCGAGCATGCGTCGCGTGGCACCTGCTCGCGTGATCCACGTTTCGTCGACGCAGGCTGGCGGACTGGAACTCGGCGACGTTCAATTCACCGAGCGTCCCTACGATGGCTTGCAGGCCTACCGACAGAGCAAGCAAGCCGATCGCATGCTCGCTTGGCGCTTGGCCGAGATCTGCCGGCGCGAGATGATCAGCGTGCACGCGTGCCACCCGGGGGTGGCGGACACCGGCCTGCTGGGCCCCGCCCAGACCGGCTGGGCCGGCTGGGTCGGTCGACTGCTCGGCGCAGCCGCACGAAGCGCGCTGAAAAGCCCCAGCGAAGCGGCGGTCACTCCCACTTATGTCGCCGCAGCGCCGGAGGTTACCGAGCAGACTGCGCGCTTCTGGATCGATCAGACCCCGCAGCCCTGCCGATTCGCGAACGATACCGATGGCATGGCCGAGTTGTGGCGAACTTGCGTCGATCAGGCCCAGTGCGACGCGTGACCGAGCCTTGACTGCTCGAGAGCCCAAAAAACCTGACACCGATGTCACGGGTCTCGCCGAGCGCGTGATCTGAAGCACCGTCAGCCCGCGCCGCCGCAATGGTGACGCCCGGCTGATCTCGTGAAACATCGTGCAGCCGACATGCGGTTTGGGACGGAATCGACGGCGCTGTCGATCCCCGACGGAATAAATCACGTACCTCACTGGGCAACACTGGCAAGACGCCCGAGATCGACCAGACTTCCATCGCAGGTTCCGGCCGCAGCGGCCATACACGAGACAGGTGTCATGACTCTACGCGCAAACATTGATCATCTCGCGGCGGCCCCGGGCATCGTGGCTGTCACTGTGGCCGACCCGGCCGGTTCTTTCGAATTCCGCGGCGAGGCGTCGTGGAACCCGATCCTCTCGGCGGCCATGGGCCTGCTGAAGAAGACCGACGAGAGCACCATCCGTCTGGTCGTAGGCCAGCACACAGTCGTGCTGCAGGGCGAAGGTGACGAGACCGTCGCCGTCGTACTGCCCACCGGGCACGCCATCGCCAAGTCGCTGCGGCGGATGATCCGTCGGATGTCCCGCAAGGTGCGGGCACCGGTGGTTCGCCCGTCCCTGAGCGCGAGTGTGGGCCCTGAGCCCGTGCGACCGTCCTGGGGCTGACGCGGGTATCGCGCGAGGACCCCGGGATCCCTTAGGTCCCGGGGCTACTGTCGCGACGTTCGCCCGCAAAATCGTAGTAGGCGGTGTCGTCGAGGGTGGGAAGCACGTGGTGTCGGATCAGCAGGGTCCGCACGGCCCAAATGTCCGAGAACACTCGGTAACGCAGGGCGGTCTGGTCGAGGTAGTCGACCCCTGCGGAGCCTCCGGTGCCGGTGCGTCGGCCGATCACGCGCTCGACCATTCGCGCGTGTCGCTGGCGGAAGATCAAAAACGCCTGCTCGAGTCCAACGATGCCGTCGACCAGCTCGCGCGGCCAGGCCAGCAGGGGCAGCTCGCGGTAGCTCTCGATGAACACGACGGCCGCGCGAATCCGACTCATCCACGCCTGACGATCCGCCGGTTGATCCTCGGCACATAAGAACGCCCTCGCGCCCGCGATCTCGGCCTCGTAGCGGAGCCGCAACCGCTCGCGATCCGTGTCGGTGTGCGCGAGATCCATCGCACCGGCCATGGTGCTTCGGGCCTCGCGGGCATGGGCTTCGAGATAGGCGTCGACAAACCTCTGCACGGTCGCGGCGTCACCATCGTCGAGCGGCATGGAGCCGTTGATCGGCGTCCGATGCAGCCAGGCCATCACGGCATCGAGAATCGACGGCCGATCCTCGATGCGCGCGAGCACCCGCCGCAAGGCCGGCGACTCGGTGTTGTTCAGGCCGCGCAACGCGTTGAGATAGCTGCCTTCGGCGCCCAGCGCGATGCGGGCATCGTCGGCGAGGCCGAGCAAGATCTCGATCTCGCGCAGCTGCGCGGACTGAAAACCGCTGGCCGGCGAGAGCTTGTCGCGAAACGCGAGGTAGTCGCGCGTCGTCAGGGTCTCCATCAAGGCAAAGTGCTGCGCGACGCTGTGCATGAGCAGCGTGGTTCGTCGCAGCGCGCGAACGATGAGCGCCAGGTCCTGCTCGGGGACCCGTGGCTGTGCCAAGGTATCGCGAACCACGACGAGCTCGCGCAACGCGAGCTTGAACCACAGCTCGTCGATCTGGTGGATCGTGATGAACAGCACCTCATCGTTGGTGAGGCCGCTTTCCTCAGCAGCGATGCCGTTTTGCAGCGCGAGGAGTTCCTCGACCTTGATGTAGTCCCAGTACGTCGTTGGCTCGCGAGGCATCGGCGGGACCGACGGTGCCACTGCCCGTCACATCGGCGCAAGCTGCTCGGCGTCGATCGGCAAGGCTATCGCCCGGGCCATCGGCCGGGCGATCTGGGCGGCATCGAGCTCGGCGACCGACACCACGCTGACGTGTGGGGTCATCCGCCGCGTCAGTTCGGCCACCATGGCCCGCACAGACGCAGAGGTGAGCACCAGCACCGGCCCAGGGCCACCCACCGCCTCTGCGGTCGCCGCCACGCCCGCGACCCAACGCACACGCTCGCGGGCACCAAGACCGAGCCGTCCGCCGAGTGCGCCCGCCACCCGCCGATCGAGCAGCTCGGCCTCGGCGTCGGGTGAAAATCGCACCACTTTGGGGGGCCCGAGTCGACCGAGGGCATCGAGCAGCTGGGGCAGCCACATCGGCGCCAACCACTCACGCGCCAGATCGGTCAATCGTGCGCGGTCGGAAGCATCCTCGACCGAGCACTGCGCGACGATATCGAGGACATCGACCAACCGCGGACACGGCGTGCGGTCGTGAACGATGGCACGCATCAACGACAGCAACTCGACGACATCGACCCGCGCCAACGCGCGCTCGACCAGCGCAGGCTGGCGTTCGCGAACGGCATCCACCTCGCGCTCGATCCACTCGTGCGTGACGAATACCGCGGCGTTTTCCATGATCGACCGAAACGCGGTCAAGACCGCGTGATCGGCCGCGGCCGCACCGTCGGCAAGCGTGTCGCGTGCCAGCCGACGGTCGCCGAACCACAGTTCAAACCCGCCCACTGGCAGCGTTCGATCCAGCGCGACCTCGAGCGGTGGAAGCGGGAGACGCAGCGTGGTCGCACAGCGGTGGACGACCTCGACGAGCACCCGCTCGATCACGCGACCATCGTCATGACCGAGATGCAGGCGCGCGATGATGCGATCGCCCTCGCGCGAGCGCACCGGCGGTCGCTCGCCCTCGCGCCGGGCGGTCCACACCACCGCGAGGGTGACCAGCGCAACCGCCGTCGCGGCAAAGGCCAGCGCGGGCATCCCCGGCACCAGCGCCAGGACCACCAAGAACGCGGCCGGGACCAGCAACATCGGAGGATCGAGCCAATCCGCGATGCCCCGACCCGAATCACCCTGCCGGTCCACGCGCGAGACCAACACGCCCGCGGCAAGGCTGACCAGCAGCGCCGGCACCTGCGACAGCAACCCGTCACCGATCGTGAGCCGACCATACAACTCGAGCGCGTCGCCAACCCCCAGGTCATGACGCCACTTCGCCACCGCGATACCACCCACGAGATTGATCGCGGTGATGACCAGACCGACGATCGCATCGCCTTTGACGAAGCGCATGGCGCCATCCATCGCGCCGTGGAAGTTGCTGCGCTCGCCCAGACGGGCTCGACGAGCGGCGGCCTCGCGCGGCGAGATCACCTTCGCCCGCAGGTCGGCATCGATCGCCGCCTGGTGACCGGGCAGCCCATCGAGGGCAAAGCGCGCGCTGACCTCCGCGACCCGCTCGGCGCCGCGGGCGATGACGACAAACTGCACCGCTGTGATGATGGCGAACATCACCGCGCCCACGAGCAGGTCGTCGCGCACCACCACCGACGCGAAGGCGTCGATGACCCGACCGGCGTCCGCCTGACTCAGGATCAGCCGAGTGGTAGAGACGTTGAGCGCGAGCCGATACAAGGTCAGCAGCAGCAGCAGCGTCGGGAACACCAAGAAGTCCGTGGTCCGGCGGACCAGCAGCGCCGCCACCAGCACCAGCACGGCCGCCGACAACGACAGCGACAACAGCAGATCGACCAGCACGGTCGGCAGCGGCACCAACATGCAGGCCAACAGCGCCACCACGAGCACGGTGGGCAGGAGGCCAGGCAGTGCGCGCCAAAGACCTCCGGCACCCGCCAGGTACGGGCCGGGTCCGGCTGGGTTCGCCATCTCGAGAGACGCTACCCTCCCTTCACGGCCGCGGCCGAATTTGTGGAGGATCCGCAGGTGCGCTTGCATTTTTACGGCGGACGGAGCCTGCTCTGCCCACGCCATGGCCGTCATCGCTGCCCTGTTCGAGTCGATCGCCGCCGCCGAGCAGGCCGAGCACGCGGTGGGCGACGCGTTCGGCCGGACCGGTCATTGCGTGACCCAGCGCCACACCCGGGCGCCGCTCGACGGCAACCGGCTGCCCGACGGAGCGACCGAGTTCGGGCGCAACATCGCGATCGCCATGGTCGCAGGCGGGGTGTTCATGGCGGCCGCAGGCGGCCTCGCCGGCGGCCTCGACCTGATGCTGGGTATGGGCGTCGGCCTTGGCATCGCGCTGGGCTTCGTGACCGGCCTGTTGATGGGACTGGTCGGTGCGATGCAGGCAGGCACCCGGATTCCCAAGCCGGTGCTGCGCGCCCTGGCTGCGCGACTACCTCCAGGTGGCGCGCTCGTGGTGATCGAGATCGAAGCCGCAAAGGCTGACGACGTGACCGAGCTGCTCGAGGCCCATGCCCCGGTTGCGGTCGAGACCTGCTGAACGCTACTGCTCGGGGATATCGTCCAGCGACTCGCCCGCCTTCTTCTTGCTGCCGAAGAAGATCTTGAAGCCTTCGCGCTGGAAAAACTGCCGAATGATGGCCTCGTCGATCTTCGACGCCCGCGCGGTGATCGTTGCGAGGTTCTTGACCAAGGGGCCGACGAACTTCGACACGCCTTTGACCTCCTCGGTCACCTCGCGCAGGTTCGCGGTCGCAACCGCGGCGTCGTCGATGATGGTCGCGATCTTCTTGCGCTTGTCTTCGTCGACCAACGTCGCGAGTTTCTCGACCTCGGCGAGCGCCTTGTCGGCACGATCGAGCAGCCCGGGCAGACGCTGATCGAGGTCGGTCGTGATGCTCTCGACATTGCCCAGGGTCCGCTTGATCCGCGGATCGGTCAGCAGCTCGTTGGCAGCATCGACCAGCACGTTCCCGTCGCGCACCAGCTCGCCAATCGCCGTCTCGTTTTGCTCGGTCATCCGACGTACCGACGCTGACGTCGCGGTCACATCCGTGACGATCTGATCGATCTGCGCGCGGGTGATGATCGGTGGCTTGCCGTCCTTGCCGCGGGCCTCGCCCAGCAGGTCGTTGAGCTGGCTGGCGAGCGGGGCCAAGGACGCAGCGATCGAATCCTCGCCGCCGAGGATCGGTTCGAGCGCGTTGAGCACCTCGTCGATCTCGAAGGGTGCATCCACATTCTCGATACGGGCGCCGTCGGGCAGCAGCGGGCTGTCTGTAGCCCCGGGCTGGAGCTGGAGGTACTTCTCACCCAGCAGGCTCTTCGAACGAACGATTGCCCGTGCATCGGTGTGGAGCTGGATCTCCTTGTCGATGCGCAGGGTCAGCACTGCCACGTCGTGGTCCACCGCGACGTGTTCGATCCGACCGATGCTCACACCGGCGATCTTGACCGCATTGTTCTCGACCAGCCCAGCGGCGTGGGCCAGCCGCAGCTCGTAGCGCGTGCCGCCGCCGCCTCCGATCGCACCAATGGATTGCGCGAGCCAGATCAGCAGCCCGACGGTGCCGATGACAAAGAGGCCAAGACCAATATGCGTTCGATTCATGAATGAGACCGTCAAAGACGCGCGTCAGACCACCTGGATCGGGCCCACCGTGGCGCGGTCGAAGAATTGGCGCAAAGCAGGATGGCACTCGCGCTCGAGGTCGGCTTTGGGACCGTAGTGCACCAGCTTCCCGCCGGCGAGCATGCCGATGGTGTCCGCGATGGTGAGGGCCTCGGCTGTGTCGTGGGTGATGACGACAAAGCAGATCCCGAGCGTGCGGTGCATCTCGAGAATGAGCTCGTCGAGCGTCGCCGACATGACCGGATCGAGACCCGAGCTGGGCTCGTCGCACAGCACGATCTCGGGCTCGAGCGCGATGGCCCGCGCGAACGCCACGCGCTTGCGCATGCCGCCCGAGAGCTCGGACGGGAATTTCTGCGACGCATTGGGCAGGCCGACCCGTGCGAGCTTGTCCTGCACCTTGTCGCGAATCTCGGCCTCGCTGAGCTTGGTGTGCATGCGCATCGGAAACGCGACGTTGTCGCCGACGTTGATGTCGTCGAACAGCGCGCCGTCTTGGAAGAGCATGCCGAACTTGCGGCGGACCTCGAACAGAAGCCGACGATCACGAGGTCGGCGGTCGTCGAGCGCAGCGATGTCGTGGGGACCCACGAAGACCTCGCCGGCGTCGGGACGCATCAACCCGACGAGGATGCGCAGCAGCACCGACTTGCCGGTGCCCGACGGGCCGAGCAGCACCGTGATCGAACCCTTGCGCACGGTGAGGCTGACGTCGTCCAGCACTCGGTGGGCCCCGAACGCCTTGCTGACGTTGCGAAGCACGATGGCGTCGTCGGGACCGGGCACGAGTGGCGCGACCATACCCAAAACCCCGCCCGCGCGGTGCCCAAAGCGATTCGCGGCCGTTGCGAGCCCGCCATCACCGGTGTCCGAATTCGAACGCACGCACGGCCAGCCCGCCCAGCGCGCCTTGTCTCGGTTCTGTCGCGGATGGGCGCGGACCGCCTCGACCCTTTGCGAAGCCCGGCTCGGGGTGTTCGACTCCACCCCGTGAAGGATCCGCGTGTCCGTTTCGACGCTCGCTCCCCGTTCCAGGTCGAACTCAAGCGGAGAGTCGACGCCTACCTCGGCGAAGCCGGCCGCGAACCCGCCGGAGTTCGTGCGATGCACCGCAAGACGGCGGCCCTGTTCGCAGCGTTGGCGCTGGGGCTCGCGCTCGGGCTGTCCACGACGATGCTACCGGTGGTGCTTGCCGGGGCCCTCGTCGCCGGATTCGCGATGGCCGGGCTCGGGATGAGTGTGCAGCACGATGGCGGCCACCGAGCGTACTCGAAGAATCCCAAGGTCAACAAAGTTGCCGCCGCCGTGCTCGATTTTCTGGGCGCCAGTTCGCACGTCTGGAACCACAAGCACGCCATCGCTCACCACACCTATCCCAACATGGAAGGTGCGGACGAGGACATCGAGCTACAACCGCTGGCACGCATGGCCCCGGGACAGCCACACCGGTGGTTTCATCTCGCGCAGCCGCTGTACATGCCGCTGCTGTACGGGATGTTGAACCTGAAGTGGTACTGGTGGGACGACTACCGCGATCTGCTGCGCGGGAAGATCGGCAACACGCCGATCGCTCGCCCGCGCGGAGGCGACCTCGCGATCTTCCTCGCGGGCAAGCTCGTCCACCCGCTATGGGCGCTGGTCCTGCCGATCGCGACGCTCGGTTGGGCCAAGGGGTTGGGGTTTTACGGGGTCATGTACTTCACGTGCGGACTGACGCTGTCGCTGGTGTTCCAGCTCGCGCACTGCGTCGAGGAGGCCGAGTTCATCCGCCTGACAGACCTGGCCGACGGTGAGGTCATCGAGCGGGACTTTGCGGCCCACCAGCTGGCGACCACGGTCGACTTCGCGCCCAACAATCGCTGGCTCACCTGGTACGTCGGCGGGCTCAACTTCCAGGCGGTCCATCATCTGTATCCGCGGGTGTGCCACATCCACTATCCCGCGCTGGCAACGATCATCCAGCGATGCAGCGCCGAGTTTGGGGTCGCCTACAAGTCCACGCCGAGCCTGGCGACGGCGATCGGCTCGCACTTTCGCTGGCTGGCGCGAATGGGCCGGGGCGAGCCGGCACGTGACCGGCTCGCCCCGGTCTCTGGCGACTATTTCACGCCGGCTCCTGGCCAAGCCGCACCCGGGTCCTGATCAGATCGGCCGCGAACACCGTCCGGCATCGTCAGCATGGACCCCGAGACCCTCGCCGTGGTCGATCAGTGGCCGGTCGCAGGGGTCGAGGGCAAGGGTATCAGCGTGGATGGTGCGCCAGCGGGGTGAGCTGATCGTGGGGGGACTAAGACCTGACCGCTCGAGGCCACCCACGGGCGCTTCACCGATGTCGCACGAGCCACTGCTCGCAGGCCTGGCGGTTCTGAGCTTCGGCAGGGCCGGCCGCCGCAAACGGGTCCCTCGCTCCGATCGCGAGCGAACGCGCGCGAGTCCGTTGGTCGCGCCTCGACCACAACACGCGGGCCAGCGCGAAGTCGTTCTCCGCTCGCAGCTCGATCGCCGCCCCCACCGCCACGTAGATACGCGCGGTCCGCTCGTAAAAGGCCGCTGCGTCGTCGCTACGACCAAGCTGTTCGAGCGCATTCGCGAGGCCATGGGCGACCTGGGCTACGCTCGGATGATCGGGCCCAAGTGCGGCTTCGCGGATCGCCAAGGCGCGCGTGTACTGGGCTTTGGCGTCGACGTACTTCTCCAGCTCGAATAGCGCATTCGCGACGCTGTAGCGCGCCGAGGCGACATCCGGGTGATCAGGCCCCAAGCTGCGCTCCCACTCTTCGAGCACCCGGGTGTACTCGAGCAGCGCCTTGGCGAACGCCCCGCGATGATACCAGGCGTTGCCCAGCCCCAGTCGAGACGCAGCGGTGTCGGGATGGTCGGAACCAAGCGCGTCAACGCGCTGGATCAGGGCAAGCTCGTACTCGAGGGTCGCCGCTTCATAGTCGCCTTGCTGGGCAAGCGCGTTGCCCAACGAGTGATGCGATGCGGCAACGTCGGGGTGATCGGGGCCCAGCGCAGCGATACGAAGCGAAAGCCCGCGGCGGTACTCGGCCTCGGCCTCTTCGAGTTTGCCCTCGAAGAACAGCGCGTTGCCGAGGTTGTTGTGCGACTTGGCCACATCGGGGTGCGCGGCACCCAGGGCCTTCTCGCGACTCGTCAGAGCCACGCGCTGCTCGCGGGCGGCCGCCGCGAACTCTCCGAGCTGCAGTAGCGCGTTGCCGAGGTTGTTGTGCGACGACGCCACGTCGGGATGGTCGGAGCCCAGCGCGCGCAGGCCCAGGTCCAGGGCCAAGCGATACTGGGCCGCAGCGTCCGCATACTTGCCGCGGCCGTACAGCGAGTTACCAAGGTTATTGTGCGACCGTGCGACCTCGGGGTGGTCAGGACCCAGCGCAGCGATCCGCAGCGCCAGCGCGGCGCGTTGCTCAGCTTCGCCCTGGTCGTATCGTCCCTCGCCGTTGAGCGCCCCGCCGATGTTGCTGTGTGAACGCGCGAGCTGGAGCGAGTCGGGTTGTGCTTGAGCCTTGCGCAAGGCGAGCGCCTTGCGGTACTCGGCCTCGGCGGGCGCGAACTTGCCTTCGCTCTCGAGCACCGCGCCGATACCGTCATGGGTCGTGGCCTCGCGCCCATCACCGAGCCCCTCCGATAGCCCCAGCGCGAGGTGGCCATACGCCAGGGCCTCGCCGTGCCGCTTGAGCCGATAGCCCACGACATAGGTGAGTTGTTGCGCCGCGACCAACGCCTCGCTCCACTGGCGCCGCTGCAATGCGGTGTGCAGCGCGCCGCGCAAGCGCAAGGAGGTCTCGGCATCGGCGAAGGCCCCGAGGTTGCGCAAGATCTCACCCTCCAGCAGCAACCACCGCATGCGCAGCGGATCGTAGTCGATCTGCTCCACGTCATCCGCGAGGTCACGGATGCCAGCAAGCGCGCCGCGGTAGTCACCCAGCGCGAGCTGGGTGCGTGCCTGGGCGAGCTCGACGTCGAGCAGTTGCACGGCCTGCGCAGCCTCGGCGGTGGCCGGGGGCGGGACCCGAGCACGCAGCGCCTCGACATCGGCACAGCGGGCGAGCTCGGGCAGCCCGCCCACCAGCTCATGGGCCTTCTCCATCGTCGTGGTGTCGACGACCCGCAGTGCGCTGCTCGCTGCCGCCAGTTCGAGCTTGGCGGCATGCAGGCACGCCATGCGGAGTTCCATGACCTCGGGCGACTGCTCCTGGCGCAGGGCGGTGGCTTCACAGCTGTCCGCGTAGCTGGTCACCCATTGCTCGCCATAGGCGTCGAGGGCCGGCACCACGCGATCCAAGACCGAACCCGCGTAGGGCACTGGGCTGCCCCGCAGCGCGCGCTCGACCTCGACCCGGCGTGTCGGATCCCACACGCCCACCAGCTGCGAAGCGGCGCCGGTGCAGATCTCGTTACGCCGGCGCGACCAGCCCACGGCCACGACACTCGTGGACACCACCACCGCGAGTCCGACCGCCCCGACGACCGCGCTACGGCCACGCCGCGGTTCGAAAGTCAGTGCGGCAAGCATTGCCTCCATCGACGGCCACCGCCGCGCAGGATTGGGATCGAGGCCACGACGCAGCGCATCGCTCAGGCGTCGCGGGACCACCACCTGCTTGGGCCACGGCGGCGGGCCATTGCGCTTGCTCTCGAGCAACGCGGCCATGGGGCGCCCACGCGACCCACCGAAGGGCAACTGCCCGACGAGGGCCTGCCACAGCGACACGCACAGCGCGTACTGATCGACCGCGGGCGTCAGCACGCCGTTTTCGTGCTGCTCGGGCGCCATGTACGGCGGCGTTCCATGAACCCCATTGCCCTCGCTCGCGCCATTGGCTTGCGTCGACGTCCACACTGCGTCGATGTCGACCTCCGGCTCGAGCCCGGCGATATCGTCGCTCGAGGCGGAGGCCTTGGGACTGTCGCGGAGGCGCGCGAGCCCGAAATCGGTGACCCGGGGGCGACCGTCGGCTCCGAGCACCACGTTGCCCGGCTTGAAGTCGCGGTGCAGCATGCCGGCCTGATGCGCGGCCTGGAGTCCGCGCCCGGCCGCCACGAACTTCGCGACCACCTCGCGCCAGGGATGCGCACCGTTGGCGAGCCATCGCGACAACGTGATGCCATCGATCAGCTCCATGGCAATCACCACAACGTCGCCGACCCGCTCGACATCATAGACCGACACCACATTGGCGTGGCTGAGCCTGGCCATCGCCTGGGCCTCGCGGACCAAGCGCTCGTGACGCTCGCGATCCGCAACATCGGGTCGCACACACTTCAGTGCGACCTCGCGTTGCAGCTTGGGATCGTAGGCGCGGTAGACCACGCCCACCCCTCCGCGTCCCAACTCCGAGATGACGAGATAGCGCCCGAGACGGGAGCCTGCGAGCGGTTCGACGAGATTCGTTGGCGCCACCGGCCGCGCCATCGCAGTCGGGACACCCGACGGGCCCGACGAGGTCTCGCTGCCAGTAGCCACGTCGCCGCCAGTATTGCGCGGGGCCACTCGCGGCGACACACAACCCTCGCAACGGCGGGTTGGTGGACCTTGGGGCCGCAAGCCTGTCGCTGTCCTCGGGTTCGACTCAACGACGGCGACGACGACCGAACATCATCCCCACCCCGATCAGCCCCACCATCGGTGTCGAGCCCGAGGGACCACACCCGCATCCACCTGCACCGCCATCGTCCTGTTGCGGACTCCCAGCCGTGGTCTCACCACCCTCGCCCACGCTCGTCACGTCGCCACCATCCGAAGTCTCCATCGGCGCTGCCGTCGTCTCACCCACCTCGGCACCCGAGTCGGCTTCGGCGCCGGTGTCCTCCGACGGACCCACCGGCATCCCGACGCCAAACCTGATCTCGGCCGACATGCCGAGATTGCCGGCCCAGTCCTCGGCGAACGCCTGCACGGTGTAGACCCCATCAGGGAACTGCACGCCGTCGAAGCCGTACGGCGGATACTCATCGCGGGTGGGTTGTTCCATTCCTTCGATCGAGACCCAGACCTCGCGCACTCCCCAGCCGGCATCGACGGCGTCGATGGCGATCGAGACCCCAACCCCACTGTCGAGCTCGGCACCATCGTCGGGCGCCGTGACCGCAACGGTCGGCGGCTCGGCGTCGGCCTCGGCATCGTACGCAGCGCCACAAGTCGCCGCAGCTCCACTTCGCGGCGTGCCCTCGCACCAGTTGTCCCAGCTACCGTACGGGGTCTCGTCGCCCGCATAAAAATCCCCACACGCTCCCGTGGGGTTCCACGTGCCGTCGACGTCGTGGCAGGGCGTGATGTCGATCTGCGCGGTCTCCTCGATCCAAGGGATGGCCGGATGCATCAGGGAGTGAACCCCGGTCAGACCGCACCCGATACCGGTGGACGTCATCGAGATCGATCGCCAGCTGCCGTCGTCGATCTGAATGAACGCGGAGCTGCCCGAGTCGCCCGAGCAGGTCGACGTCCCACCGCCACCGATGTTCGCCGTGTTCCCCAGCGTCGTGATGATCTCGGTCTGCGCCCAGCGCTTGGTACCCGCACCACCCGAGTCGGTGTTGTTGCCGAACCCCGCGATGATCACAGGTTGGCCCGCGGCAATGGCCTCGAGCTCGCAGCCGTACGCCGGCGGCGTGACGGGGATCTCGGTCACCGGCTCGGCCAGCACGCAAAATGCCCAGTCGTGGGCCTGATCGCTGGTGCCGAGGTAGTCGGGGTTGACCACGCAACGCTCGGTGTCCCGCGTGTAGCCACCACCGGCCCCGGTCGACTCGCCAAAGGTGATCTGCTTGTCACCATCACCGCAGTGCGCGGCGAACACGACCACGCGCGGGTGAACCAGGGAGCCACTGCACAGCCCGCCGCCGCCGCTGACCGCAACGGTATCGATCCACGCACACTCGACGACTTCCTCGCCACCGGCGACCTGGGTCTCGGGGATCACCGTGCCCAGCGATGGCTCCGAAGCGTGGACCAGGGCTCGAGGAACAATCAGACCGGCCAGGACCAACGCGATGCGAGTCATGCACGACAACCCTAGCAAGCTCGGTCCCCGCCTGCACTCCGGGGGCGACGCTGGCTACTGGGCCGCGCGCACGCGTTCGACCTCGGCCACAAAGATGCGCCGCAACGTCGCGATGGCACAGCCGTAGGTGGCGTCCATCCCGAAGTACGACAGGCTCTTCGACAGCAGGGTCTGCCGACGCGAATACGGAGTGTCCGACGCGTAGTGCAGCACGCCCAGGTCGAACGGTAGCAAGTTCGACAGATGGACGATCTCGTCGGTCGGATGGCGCTTGGGATAGACCAGCTCGTAGATCGCCGACAAGTAGGGACCGGTCTCCATCTCGAGCACGGTATAGCCCTCGCGATAGAACAGCTGCATGTACTCGCGGTTCTGAAGAAACGACCCGCGCACGGTCAGCGCTTTTTGGTTGTCGAGCACCGTCGACTGCACCCATGGCGCGACGTCCGCCGCCGAGAAACAGTTGCGAAACAGGTAGGTGTTTTGCGAGTGCTCGTCGTGCGCCGCGGTCGACAACATGATGTCGCCGACCCGGCCATTGAGCGTCGCGGCCTTGCCCATCAGATAGACCCCGCGCAGCTCGCCGATCCCTTGCGCGAGCCGGGTCAGGTGGTGATACGCCGCCATCCCCAGCGGGTAGTCGATATTGAGGATCACCGCCTCGGACTGCGCCAGAAGTTCGACCCCCGCGACGCGGACGCGAGGATCGAGCTGGTCGGGCCGGATCCGGGCGAGCTCGACCAGCTGGGCGCCGACGTCGAGATGGCCAGGGCTATCGAGCGTGACCAGACCGTTGTTGCCGTCATAGGCCTGCACGGCGGCGATGCGACCGCCGGTCGGATCCGCTCGGAGGTACTGGCGCAGCAGATAGTACGAGAGATTCGCGAGCTGCCCCTCGTCGTTACGCGCGCGGGCCTCGGCGATCGCCACGCCGAGTCCCTCGGGATCGTCGGTCTGGACGTGCGCGAGGATCTCGTCGCGATGGGCGCGCGCGTACCCGCCCATCAGGTTGGGCAGCGAGTGGGTGTTCGACGAGACGAAGTACACCGGCCGCGGCCACGACACGCCGCTGGAGTCCGAGGCCGACCGCGAGTCTCCACGCAGATACGTCGGTTCGATCGCCGACCACCAGCGCTGCGACGCGCGGCGATACTCGAGCAGCGAGCCGGCGACCAGGCGCACCGTCAGATCGCACGGATGCGCCGCGACGGCCTGCACGCCGGTTTCGTAGTCGTCTCCGAAGGCC